>JBKQTS010000274.1:0-13201 GCA_052143075.1 Syntrophobacteraceae bacterium
TTGATGCGATAACGTCAGTGCTTTCATCGTCCCCCTCCGTCAATGAGTTGGAGACAGGATGCGAGAAATTGTCAATTATGTCAACTTATTTACCGCGCTTACTATAGATCAAAAGGGATGGGAACTCTGGGGCAATACCGACTCTGACTCTTTTCAGACCATGCTTGCTTCGGAACAAGTGCTTCGCCGTGACGGGGATCGACCGGAAGAGGATGCTGCATGGGCAGACTTGTAAAAGGCGATGTCGTTGTTCTTCCGTTTCCCTATTCCGACTTGAGCCATTTTTCAATCCTGCTAATCCTGTCAAAAATCTTCCCGC
Organism: Syntrophobacteraceae bacterium; assembly: GCA_052143075.1. Classification (GTDB taxonomy): domain Bacteria; phylum Desulfobacterota; class Syntrophobacteria; order Syntrophobacterales; family Syntrophobacteraceae; genus SbD1. Next base: position 320 of record JBKQTS010000274.1, read on the forward strand.
TCCCCCGCTTCTTACTTCAGTACGCTCTTGATCATTTCAGCCCATATCTTATATGCTTTATCATTGATATGTACGTTATCAAATGTAAAGTCCTTACGTAATTTTCCATTTATTGACAGTTTAGCGTTCAAATCAAGATATATTTGACCGTTTTCCCTACAGTACTCTTTCAAAAATGTGTTTAGCTCATCTACTATTTGAGGATTTTGTTCGTCTGCTCTGTATAAAGTGGATGTGACAAATACTTTAATATCATCCTTTACTGCTGTGTCCAGAATTTGTTTGTACGACGAAATGGTAGATTGAGCGTTGCCTTTCTCGTAATTACCAGGCATATCGTTTCTTCCACCCATTATAAATATATACTTTGGCTTATTCTTGATTGCTTTTAGCGTAATATCTTTAATTTTATCCATACCTATTCCGCTTACCGCGATATTAGATGATGTTAGATAGTATTTATTAAGTTTAAATGCCCAAATATAACCACAATATGTAATTGAATCACCAGTAAATACTACTTCCGGATTGCCCATAATATCCCTGGCCAAAAACTCATAAATTGCAAAGCCGGGTTTATTGACTTGCAAGGATAGATATCCATACGGCAGCAGAAGCATACCTGCCACCAACGATATTAACAGAATACCTCTTGCATTAACTTTCCTCAATATGATCTCCTTTAACCTGAATAATGCGTCAACTTGGCTGTCAACGGACGCCGAACCGTATTTTCGGATCGGATTCCGGCCCGCAAACTCCTGCGACAATCCCAAGGTTCGCAAAATCGTACGGTTTACCAATCGAACATGCAAATTATACGTCAATGAGACTGGTTTTTGCAATTTGCAGCGGATTGTCGGCAAAACGTCTTACGGAAAGCCGGGGTAGACGTCAAAATGTCAGCCCCGAATGTCAGGGGGGCATTACGAAATTTGACATTGAAATTGATGAAGATTGGCAAAAAAACAGAATCAATAGAAGAAACTGGAATAAAGAGAGTTTCTATCCAAGCTATATCAGGCGCCCATTCACCTATTCACCCGCTCTTTACTCACCTATTTTAGCCTGTGGAACTATTTGTAAGCAGCGAAGGCAGGTTGAGGTTGTCGAGAATTCCGGTAACCTGGAGGGCAGCCTGGTAAGCCGTTTGCGCCTGTTCCAGCTTGGTGGTCGCCCGGGCAACGTCAGTATCCTCGAGGTTCGACAGGGTGCCCTCTTCGTTTGTCTGGATAACGTTGATCGCCGATTGCTGGTTGGTTAGATCGGACAGCGTGGCCCCGTTAATGGCCGACTCACTGTTTATACTGCTGTATGCATCACCTAGTGTGTTGATCATGCTGCTTATCGTAGACGTGTCGCCACTCTGTAAAGCCTGCCCAAGGTTCCAGATTTCCTGCAGCACGTTGAGGCCGTGGACTCCTCCGCTGCTAAATGTGAAAACATCGTCGCCGGTCAGGTTTATGGCTGTTGAACCGTCACCGGAAGCATTGCACGTGCTGGTCTTTACCATTATGGAATCTGAATTTGAATCTGCGCTGGGGGTGACCACCCCGGTCGAATCATCGATAGAGAAAGGCGCCGAAGACGTGCCTGTGCCGGCGAAGATGTACTGATCGCCGCATTGCGAGTTGGCCAGGGTTACCGCCTGTTGCAGAATCCCGTTCACCTGTTCGGCCAGGGTCGTGCCTTGGCAGGCTTCGGTCGAGCTGGTGGCTGAAATCGCGATCTGCTGCGCCTGGCTTACCAGGTTTGAAAGCTGACTCAGGGCTGACTCGGTAACCTGGCACCAGCCCGTGCCAAAATTGATGCCGCTGAGAATAGATTTATATTCCCCCAGACCCTGCTTGATGTTCATTGCCTGCGCCCAGTCGTAGGGGTTGTCGGACGCCGAAGACAGCGTTACGCCCGAAGCGATCTGCTGCGACAGATTAGTGATCTGTTCTTGTTGATCGTTGATGCTTAGCAAGGCCTCACTTGTTTGCATGCCGAGTGTAATTCGCATAGTTCTCCCCGCTTAAGAAACCATATTGATTACCGCACCCATCAGGGTATCGACCGTTTCGACGACCTTGGCCGCCTCCTCGTAGACCTGCTGGTCCTGGATGACGTTGACCATTTCCTGATCCACCGAGACGCCGGAAACGGACTGCTGTTGGGTCTGCAACTGGGTTTGGAGCGAGTCATAGAAGCTCTGGTTATTGCTGGCTTGCTGGACGTCGTCCCCGACGGTCTGCTGGATGTTGCTCAAGTATTGCTCCGGTGTGGCATTGGTCCCATCGGTGAAGGCTACCTGGTTGTCTTGAAGGTTTGACATCGCCTGTGCGCCGGTGCCCAACTCGGCCGAAGTCTGGTCGCTCATGAAGTCAGTGGACGCCGCGATCGACGAGGCGTCGGTACCGGTGAAAACGGCCGTTCCGCCATTGTCTGTGGAAATCGTGTTGACCTGCGATATCATAGTGGAAGCGAAGGTATTCAACTGGCCGATATAGCCGGTAGTGCCGTTAGGGCCGGTGAGGTCCGTCTGAGCCGTCAGGAGTCCCCCGAGTTGCCCGCTCGTGTAGGCCGGAGGTGTCGTGATCTGAGTGGGCTTTGTACCGGAAACGACCGTGAGCGAGCCGTTCGCGTTGGTGGTCGTGACCGTGACCATACCGCTGGCCGGGTCTTGGGAAAAACTCACGGGGATAAGTTGAGCCAGGCTGTCCATCGCCTCGTATCTTGCGTCTATCAGGTTGTTCGCCTGGGAAGTAGGTGTTCCACTATTCGCAATTGCTGTATTGAGCTGGGCTATCTGGTTGATCAGCGCATTCGCCTGATTGACAACATTATTGATCTGGCCGGGCATTTGGGTGGCAATGTCGTTAAGTTGACTGTATGTGGATTGCAGGGCGCTGGCCAGGTTCTGCGCCGCCGAGTAGACCCCCGTCTGCTCGCTCAGCCCTGTCGGGTTTTGGGCCAGTGTGTTCCACGCATTAAAAAAATTCCCCAGGGCCTGGGAAATTCCACTGTCGCCCGAATCCGAACAGGCGGACTGGATAGATTTTAGTTCACTTGATAGGCTTGTGTACTGAGAATCACTGCTCTTGGCGTTCATGAGCTGCTGTTCGAGAAACTGGTCCCGCGACTGTGTAATCTGGCTTATGGTTGCCCCGTTGCCCAGCCAGCCGGAGGAGGTCAGGACCGCCGGATTTTCCGTCTGCACTGCCGTCTCGGTCGCATACCCCGCAGTGCTGGCATTGGAAATGTTGTTCGAAGCGGTCTGTATCTCTGTCTGAGTATTCTCCAGTGTCTGCAGTGCAGTATAGAGCGTAACGGTAAGTCCGCCCATCTTTTAAATCTCCCGTGCGAACGTGCGCCCCTTCGGAGGGCGCACCGGCCGCCTTGCTTTTTCACCGGCCGGGCCGTAGCCCGGTGGCGAGAAGATCGAAAGAAAGCCCCGCCAGTAGGAAAGAGACTTTTCTATAAAAACTCCGTTGGAGGTGTTCAATTTAACGATCTCGCCGAGCAGGGCCTTAAAAGATTCCGAAGCCGGAACAAAGCCTTCCCCTGCCTCTTTGGCGGATTGGAGTTTCCATTCCAGCTCGCTGACCAGATACTCTTTTTTCGGAACAAGCTGCAGGAGTTCGCTCCCCGCAAACCGTCTGAGGATTTCGGCTTCATTGCGGAGAATCTCGAGCAGATCGAGAGCGGTCGCCAGGCATTCGGACTGAAAAGGACTGTTTTGATCCGGCAAAACACCGGGATGCGAAAGGCCCTCGAGCACGGCCGGACTTGATTCCATGTCATAGCTCCCAGTTTCGATAACGTTCAAGTCCCAGGAAAAATCCTGCATTTATTAATCGGCAGAATTATTCGTATAGTTTAGAGAAAAATTGCCTGCAACCTGCGGCGCCGGCGTCTTTCAGCCGGATCCCGGTTGGATCTGGGGCACTGTGGAAATGGCGGTTTGCGCTTCAGCCGAAGGGGTCTTCTGCCCTTGAGTGCCCTGCTTTTTAATAAGAGGCTCGAGATTGGAGTAGAGCATGTCCCCAATACCCAGCGCCGAATTGCGGCCGATTACTTTGGACATCTGCCCGGCCAGCATGTCTTCGTACATTTCCCTTGCGTTTCCTGGCTCTTCCGCCCGTATAGTGCCGTCGCGCATGGCTTTCATCATGTAGGAAATCATTACCGATTCGAATTCCCGGCAGCTTTCTCGAAGCCGTTTCTTCTGGACTTCTACTTCGCGGGACGAATCCGCCTGGAGAACCGGTTCAATGTTTGCCCCCACAAAAATCCTTTCGTTTTAGGACTCGTTTTGGCTCTTCCCCCAGCAATTCTTGCGTGCTGCGTTCAAAATGTCGCACAGTTCAGCACCACCGGCATCGTGCAGTATGGGATAGGCCCACCTGTCTGTCTCAAGCCCAAACCCTTTGGCGACCAGAGCGCGAAGACTGCCCCCGCGCCTCCGGTGTCTTAGCAGCTTTTCAAAGACCCATGCTATTTGTGCTGGTGTAGGAGGATTTACGATCATTTTTATTTCCCTCTTTGTTCTTTGGTGTTCGGACTAAATTATTTCCAGTTCTGCATCCATCGCTCCAGCCGCTTTTATGGACTGAAGAATGTTAATCAGATCGCGGGGCGTCGCCCCTATGGCATTGAGCCCCTCTATTACCTTCCCTATCGTCACCCCTCCGCCGACGACTGCAAGGTGGCCTTTGCTTTCCTGGACCTGGATGCTGGTCTGAGGCACAACTTTAGTTGTGCCCTTGCTGAAGGGAAGAGGCTGGGAGACGGTGGGTTTTTCCGTTATCTGGACCGTGAGGCTTCCATGGGCCACTGCAACCGGGGCTATCCTAACCTTTTCACCCATGACTATGGTCCCGGTCCTCTCGTTAACCACAACCTTTGCAATCACCTCGGGTTGCACTTCCAGATTTTCAACCTGGGTGATCAGCCCCACTATTTCGCCGCGCTCGGAGGGCGGCACCTCGAGTCTTACGGTTCCGGCGTCCACCGCGTGGGCGCTGACCCCGGAGACGGCCGTGCATATTGCTTCCGCAGTCTTATGGGCGGTTGTAAAGTCGGGGGTCTTCAAAACGAGGTCAAGCACAGACAGTTGGGAATACTCAACCGGGACCTCTTTTTCGACCAGCGCCCCCCCGCTTATGAATCCAACGGTTGGAAAGTTTTTCTGAACGCTGCTTCCGCTTGCCCCCGATGCCGAAAAGCCCCCGGTCGAGATCGGTCCCTGGGCGACCGCGTAAACTTTGCCGTCCGGACCCTTAAGGGGTGTCATCAGAAGCGTGCCTCCCTCGATGCTTGTGGCGTCCCCTATCGACGAGGCTTGGATATCTATCTTCGCCCCGGTCCGGAAAAAAGGAGGCAGCTTGGCCGTAACCATGACCGCCGCTACGTTTTTCACCTTCGCCTGGGTCGGATCGACGAAGATGCCCATGTTCATGAGCATGTTCGCCAGGGTGTTCATGGTGAACAGGGTGTTGGTAGTCGTGTCGCCGGTGTTTTTAAGGCCGACCGCAAGCCCGTACCCTAGGAGCGCATTCGGGCGGGCGCCCTGAAAATAGGCAAAGTCCTTTATTCTGGCCGCATTGGCAGTCCCGGCCCAAAGCAGGATGGCCAAAATCATCCCGGTGCAAGCTATCGTGAAACGGCCCTTCTTTTTCATGCATCCCTACCATGTCTAGAAAGGTGAAATGAAATCCCAGACTTTACCCAGCCATCCAGGTTTCTGATACTGAGTGACCGGACCTTTTCCGAGCAGGTAAATCTTCGCTTCCGCCACGTTCTGAGAAAGAACTGTATTGTTGGTGTTGATATCGGCCGGGCGGATCACTCCCTCGAGAACGATCTGCTGGAGTTCGTCATTTACTTTTGTCCAGCGCGAGCCTCGAATCAGAAAGTTTCCACTGGGCAAAACATCGACCACGGTTGCAGTCATGTACGCCGTCATAGTATCGGTCTGGCTGGTCGCGCCGCTTCCTGTAAAATTCTTGCTGAATGCGCCGTTATAGGGGCCAAAAGAGAGGGCTCCCTTGGGGGCGGCGACTCCCCCCCCTACCCCTATCCCTCCAAAGGTGAAGCTCCCGTTGAAGTTCTGGGCCTTCGAGTTTGTCGTCGCCGACGCCTTGGAGCCTGCCGACGTCTCACTCACCGTTATCGTGACTATGTCCCCCACCTTTGAAGCCTTGAGGTCGGCGAAAAGCGAGCCGCTGGACGGAGCCCAAAGAGAACCGGTCGGCGCAAGGGATACGGGCTGCGGCCCGGCTTCCGGCAGGGGCATTGTTTTCGAGCTTGAAATCTGCTTCGGAGGAGTAAATGAAGCCGGGTCGTTTTTCGATTCCACCGAAGCGCAGCCCGAAAGGATAACGACCAGCAGGGCTGCTGAAATGAACCGGATTGTTGCTGCGTTTTCATTTCCTCTGATATTTCTATTGTTTCGCATCTTCGCTTAATCACCTTATCCGGGACCGGCGGGCTTCGCCGTTAATGGTTGGCGCTTACGGTACGAGCGTCCAAAACTCTACATTGAACCGTCTTTTTCGATTCGACATTCGTTACCAACAGCGCATCCCCTACCCCTCCATCGGCGTTGGCCTGGCCTTTTGCCGTTACCGAGAAACCGGGCTCATCGTAGACTATCTGTACCGAATCGCCCCGCTTGAGGACCAGCGGCTTGTCGAGGTCCCTGAGTTCCAATGGCTGATGCACACCGATGCTGTGCAGCACGCGCCGGCTTTCAACCTGGTCGGGGCGGGTGGCGAAACGGTCGGCAGCGTCGGTGAGGTTCATCTTGTGCACTTCCAGGTCGGCCTCGGATATTATTTCGTTTTGTTTCAGGGGACGCGAGGCGAGATAAACGTTTCCGAAAACCTCGACCTTGCCTACGACCCCCAGAGTGCGCACCTTATCTCCGTTCACATAGAAGTCGACGGTCGCCGTTACGTTGCCTATGAAACGCTCCCTCGCTGAAGCCCCCGTAACCTCATAGGTCATTTTGCCGGTCGGAATGACGGGAATACCCGAGAAACGAACTCTTTGAATGTTTATCTCCTCCCGCTTCCAGGGCGAGTTGTCAAAAACGAACTTTTTGAAAATCTCTTCGATCTGCTCCTGTGTGATCTGGGTCGCTTCCCGCTTGACTACGATTCTGTCGGGAATGTCGAACTTTACGTCCGAAGAATTGATCTTGTAGGAATCGAGCAGCCTCACCAGGTATGTCCGAAGCTGGCCGGGGTCGATGAACTTTTCCAACCCGGCCTGCGGAGCATCCCCGATGTTGAGTCCGTCCATGATCGATTTCCACTCGCCCGGAAGTGTTTCCGGATCGCAGATTTCGGCCAGCGAGACGTCCTTGTGATTCACTGTGACGTTACTCAAGACCCGGATCTCCTTAATCGGCTCCGGACCGCTCCAGGCCGAATCGATACCGGCAAAGGGTGTCACTGCCGGCAAAAGCAGGACCAGGAAGATGAGCGCGGAAAGCGGCGCAATCATGACCGAACGCATTCAGTTCCCTCCCTCAGCATCACTTTACGACGTTATTTGCCATTTGCAGCATGTCGTCAGCCGCTTTGATGACCTTGGAATTTGCTTCGTAAGACCGCTGGCTCAGGATCATATTCACCATTTCATTAACCACGTTTGTGTTGGAGGATTCGAGAAAGCCCTGAAGAATCGTTCCCATGCCTTCCGGCCCGCCGGGCAGAGCGTTGGTCACGTCACCTGAACCGGGGGTCGGGATGAAATAGTTTGCCCCGATCGACTGGAGCCCGGACGGGTTTGGAAAGCTGTAGAGTTGAATGTTTACCGTCTGCACCACCTTTCCGGTAGCGTCTGTGGCCGTGAAGACACCCGAAGGATCGATACTCGTCGCAACGGCCGTTTTCGGTACGGTGATTTGAGGCTGCAGAGGATATCCGGAAGCGTCGACTAAGTTTCCGTTCTGGTCGGTCTTGAAGCTGCCGGCGCGGGTATAAACCTGCTGACTGCCGCGAAGCACCTGGAAGAATCCCTTGCCTTGTATCGCCAGGTCCAGCGGGTTGTCGGTTTCGGTAAAATTGCCCTGCGCGAAAAGCTTTTCGACCGACGACGTCTTGGTTCCCATACCGATCTGGATGCCGGTGGGGACCATGGTGCCTGCGCCGTTTTGAGCCCCCGCCGGAATGGTTGTCTGGTACATCAGGTCCTCGAAATTGCCTCGGCTGGCCTTGAAGCCGGTTGTGTTCGCATTTGCCAGGTTGTTGGCGATCACGTCCATGTTGGTCTGCTGGGCAGCCATTCCTGTGGCCGCCGTCCAAAGGCTTCTCATTCTCTTCTCCTCTTGCGGATGTCAGATGTCAGATGTCGGATTTCCGATACCCGATGCCTGCTTTCTGTTTTTTCTTCCCGCTCCCGCTCCCGTCACCCGGCCGTCTTTGAAATCAACTGAGAGTCCAGGTTTCCATCGTTTTGGATTGTCTTTTGATAAGATTCGTAGTCCCTCATCACTTGAACCATTTTGGCCATTTCCTCGACTGGATTGAAATTTGCTCCTTCGAGCGATCCCTGGCGCACAACGCAGTTTGTGGCTTTTACCGGTTGGGTCCCGGTTGTCTGAGGCTCGAAATAGCCGTTCTGCGCCTTCTGCACACCACTGCCCGGCGGAAATTGCACAATATCAAGGCTGCCTACCATGTCTTCTCCGTCAAAAAGCTGACCATCTTCGCTGATACGAATATTCGACGGGTTCTCTACGACGATCGGTAAATTATTCCCCAAAACCGGATCGCCGTCCTGGTTAACCAGTTGTTTTGCGCTGTTCAGCGTCAGATTTCCGGCCCGCGTATAGAGGACCCCCTGCCCTGTTTTGACGCTCAGAAAGCCGTCTCCGGAAAGAGCTACATCGAGCGTATTGCCGGTTTCGCGGATTGGACCCTGTGACATGTTGGTGTAGGAAACCTCGCCCATGACATCGCTGAAATGAACGTTGTCCTTTTTAAATCCGGGACTGTTGGAATTCGCGATGTTGTTTGATATGATATCGAGTCGCTTTTGCTCTTCCAGGGACCCAACTGTCGTAAAATACGATTCCAGCTTCATAGAATCTCTCCTTCCGCTCCTTTGTCTTGCAACGAAGATGCCAGCGAAGCTATTGCTCCAGATTCAAGCGAGTAGCCATCTTTGAACAGCTCGATTCCGGGACGCCCTGGAAAATTTTTCCGGCAAAGGCCCACTTGCATGCTTATCTATTGACTGATGGGTATGCGTGTGGGAGAGTTGATGGAATTGATGGCCTGTTTCGGCAGGGTGGTCCTCTTCGGAAGCGAATTCCCGCCGTTGATCAGGGTGGACGCGGGTAGATGCCGTCCCGTTCCAGATTTGTGAGGAATCACTAAATTATTTGCATGGGCTTGAGTTGGAAGCTTTAGAGGATAGGGTTTCTCGATTCGGCCTGGCATCATCCTTTCCTAAAGGAGAAAAAGAAAACATGAACATTTACGTTGGGAATCTGTCTGCAAAGACCACCGAGGAAGAATTGCGCGAAGCTTTCGAAAGCTTTGGTGATGTCGATTCCGCAAAGATCATCAAGGACAATCTTACCGGGAGGTCCCGGGGCTTCGGCTTCGTCGAGATGCCGAATCAGGACCAGGCGCAGGCCGCAATAACGGGATTGAACGGCAAGGAAGTGGGAGGTTCGCCTCTTACGGTTAATGAAGCCAAGCCGCGTGAGAGCCGTGGAGGCAGATCGTTTGGAGGTGGAGGCCGTCCGGGTGGAGGTCGCCCGCCTGGCGGCGGCGGCGGCGGTGGCTTCGGCAGGGACCGGCGCGGTGGTGGTGGCGGCGGTGGCGGATCGCGTGGCGGCGGCGGCGGTCGGCGTTCGTACTAGATTGGTCTCCATCCGGAAACCCGGATGAACGTAGGAAACTTCAAGACCGGTGATCGAGCCCACCGAGGACCCTGCGGCCACCGCCGAGCAATCTCGACGCTATCACTGATCTGTCGATGACCAGGGGCGAGGCGGTTTCACCGCCTGGGCGCCGCCTCGGCGAGGCTCGGCATAGGGGGCGGAGAGCGGCGCTTCGTCCTGCTGACTTAAGAGCGACTTCAAGTATTTGTCTTTCCTGGTGAAATATATCGCCGGATTTTCATTCGAACATCATCTCCTCTGTTTGGCCGCAAAGCTCGTGCGCAGATCGTCATGTCCCCGTTGGACACCCTTAACCATGAAAAGAACCGGGTGAACTAAGATTGAAGAATTGCCGAATTGAGGGATTGAGGGACATAAAGCAGGAAGCAAGGAGCAAAAATTTTTCCCGTCACCCACTACGGCTAGTCGGGCAATTTGAGGATTTTGTCTGCGACGAACCCTCTGGTGTTTCTATCGAAATAACCTGATATAAAAACCCAGTCGCCATTTTTTATCTGACTTAATTCAGCCTTCTGCTCTGACTTGTCCGCATCTCTGCTTTCCATGCCGGCATTTTCAGAAAGTTGGTTCCAGCAATCTGACATGCTATAGGTTTTTATCGAACAGGTGTCCACGCGCACAACCCTGTTGGTACAAAACGTCACATCCTCGCCGAACTCGTCCTGCAGACCTTTGTTTGTTTTATTGACTGTAATGGTGATACTTCCAGCATTCAGATTTGCGTTTAATACTACGCCAAAAGTTTCAACACGGCCGAGATCGTTGGCATACGTTGCGGCAAAGGCCGTCGCGGAAATCATGACAAAAAATGTCACGACCGGTATGAAGACGAAAATCCATGTTTTTCTATTCATGATAAACTCCCTTTCACATGGGCGCGAATTCCCCATACGGTTTTTATGAACCGATCGACTCAGTCACTAATCCTACAGTAAGCATCCAATTTTTCACTGCTGGAATTTAAGCTTCTTTTTTGATCATCCCTGCCGGCCTGCTCGACTCCGGCCGGATCACCACACAGGCTGGTGAGGTTCTGTTCATCGGCAAGATCTCAAATTTGGGTCGTTATGAGAATCCGCTTGTCTCACCCCGCATATGTGTCTAGGATAAAAATCCTGAATGGAGACTTGGGTTCTTGTTGACTCGGTGATCCAAAACGGCCTGCAGATTCTTCCCTTTGCTCATTTTTCTTTGCGGGCTAATCAAATAAGATGCTCCTTGATCCAGATGCATGCGAACCGTACTTCGATCTCCAGGGGAGTCGGAAATGCAGGATGAAGACAACATTAAAGAGCAACCCATCACAGAATTGCTTGCATTACGTCAACGGCTTGCTGAATCGGAGCAGGACAAGACGCAGCGCAAGCTGGCCGATGAGGCGCTACGGAATTCCAATTCACTATTGGCCGCGACGCTTGAGTCTACGGCGGATGGCATTCTGGTCGTGGATACCGCTGGTAAGGTGATCAGCTTTAACCGGATTTTTCTGGAACTTTGGCGGATTCCTGAGACCTTAATAGCGACGCGGGATGACGAGCAGTTGCTCAAGTTTGTAATTGATCAGCTCTTGTATCCCGATGCGTTTCTGGACAAGGTCCGGGCGCTTTACCAGTCGGCTGCTGCGAGTTCCATGGACGAACTGCTCTTCAAGGACGGCCGTATATTCGAACGCTATTCCCAGCCTCAGCGCATTGACGATACCATCGTGGGGCGGGTATGGAGTTTTCGTGACATCACCGAGCGCAAGCAGGTCGAGGAATCGTTGCAGCAGAGCAATGCGCAAATAACCCATCTCAACGATGTCTTGCGCGCCATCCGTGATGTCGGAAGCCTTATCAACACAGAGAAAGATCCGGTTGAGCTGCTCAAAGCTGTCTGTGACAGCCTCGTCCAAACCCGCGGCTATGTAGTGGTGTGGATCGGGAAACCGGAGGCAGACTCCAAACGGGTGCTCCCGGTGGCCCACTCGGGAGAAGGCGCGGATTTCCTGCAACATGCCCCGATCACCTGGGATGACAGTTCCACTGGACAGGGGCCTGCGGGCACCGCTATGCGCGAACGCCGGGCTGTGGTCTTCGATGACATTGCCACCGACCCGCGCTTTGCCTTCTGGAAAGAGTCCGTCCTGCCCTGTGGGGGCGCCTCCATCGCCTCCGTTCCCCTCATCCATCAGGAGCGCCTTTTCGGCGTCCTTACGGTCAAGGCTGATCGTCCGCATGCGTTCGATCTGGAAGAGGTGGAGCTTTTGCACAACTTGGCGGCGGACTTGGCTCGTGCGCTTCAAAGTCTCCAAAACGAAGCCGTCCGCAAGCGGGCCGAAGAGGAGGTGCAGTGGCTCAGTCGACAAAACCAGCTCATCCTTGACGCTGCTGGAGAGGGCATTGTTGGATTGGACCCGGTGGGCATAGTTACCTTTATCAATCCGGCTGGGGCGGAGCTGGCCGGGTACCGGACTGAAGAATTGATCCAAAAAGAATTCCATCAGGTGGTCCATCACTCCAGGCCCGACGGTACTCCTTATCCCGTTCAAGAGTGTCCGATGTTTGAAAGCTTGAGTATCGGCGCCGCCCGGCGTGAAAGAGACGAGGTATTCTGGAGGAAGGATGGCACGAGTTTCCCGGTTGCATATTCAAGTACTCCCATTCTGAAAGAGAGTCAAATTCTCGGGGCGGTCGTCACTTTCCGTGACATTACCCTGCGCAAGCTTGCACTGGAGCAATTGAATAAATACCGTGATCACCTGGAGGAACTGGTCAAAGAGCGCACCGCCGAATTGACCAGAACAAATGAGCAACTCACACGTGAAATAGAGGAGCGTAAGCTGATAGAAGCTGAATTGCATAGAGCTCAAGATGAACTGGAGTTGCGGGTGAGTTCACCCGTCCGGCAAGTTTGCGCTGATGGCCAACTATGCCGGCGGTACCGTTGCGGTGCTCCCCATCCGGCCAAACGGCGAACTCGGGCCGGCGACTGAC
>JBKQTS010000275.1:0-17945 GCA_052143075.1 Syntrophobacteraceae bacterium
CCCCATTTTTGCGCATATTTCGGCCGGATGCGCGTGGGTGCGGTCGAGTTCGGCGGCAACGGGCCTGATTTCCCGCTCGGCAAACTTGCGGGCCATTTCCTGAATCATCTTTTGCTCGTCTGTCAGTTCGAAATTCATGTTCTTTGATCCAGTTCTGTTGGAGGAACACTATTGGTATTCATAGAATCCGCGGTTAACCTTTCGCCCGAGCCATCCTGCTTCCACGTATTTCCGGAGCAGAGGGCACGGCCGGTATTTTGAGTCGGAGAAGCCGCGGTACATAGTCTCCATGATGGCGAGGCAGGTATCCAAACCAATGAGATCGGCCAACGTCAGGGGACCCATCGGGTGATTCATGCCGAGGCGCATAACTGTGTCGATGTCCTCGCGGGTTCCGACCCCCTCATAGAGGCAATAGACGGCTTCGTTGATCATTGGGATGACGATGCGATTGGCGATGAAGCCTGGATAGTCGCTCGATACCCCAGGTGTTTTGCCGAATTTTTCGACCAAACCCATCGTGGCCTTGAACGTCTCATCGGAAGTGGGCAAGGCCCTGATTACTTCCACAAGCTTCATCACAGGCACTGGATTCATAAAGTGCATGCCGATGACCTTCTCAGGCCGCTTCGTTTGCCCGGCAATGCGGCCGATAGGGATAGACGATGTGTTCGAGGCAAGGATCGCGTGGGTAGGGCAAATTGAGTCAAGGTCGCGAAAGATTTGGAATTTAATGGGTTCGTTTTCCGTTGCGGCTTCTACGACGAAATCTGCGGCCGCGATCTCCTTAAGACCTACAGTACCCTTGATACGTCCCAAAACTTCGCCCTTTGCTTCATCACTCATCTTTCCTTTTTCAACACTCCTGCTCAATAAGCTCTCTATATTTTTCAAACCCCGCAGAACAAATTCATCATTGATGTCAGACATGATTACCTGAAGCCCGCTCATTGCAGCTACCTGGGCGATTCCGTTTCCCATCTGTCCCGCGCCAATCACTACAAAAGTCTCGATCTCCATACTGGTTTCATCTCCTTTCCAAGAGGGTGGTTGTGCAAAGAGTCGCCTGTCCCTGGTGCAAAGGACGTACCCGGCCTTCTGCGCTGTATAAGTAAGCGAATGTACGGGATAAAAACTTGATTGACCAGAACCGGGCCGGATTTGATGATGGAAATGATGCTCTCATTCGATAGCATAAGAGAAGGCATTCGGGGTTAGATGGTTTGAGAGCGCCTGCTTTAGTTCACTGGGACAGTTCGAAGCATTTGATGCTCTGTGAAGCATTTCATGCAATCACTCATGAGGTATGTGACCCATGTATGGATTCAGTAGAGGCTTCACTGAACAGCGATCGGAAGTAGGAGGTAGATCCGACTCGAAGCCTTTCATGCCATAAAATACCAAACGCCTTCCTGATCATATTTTAACTCGCCTTTCAGTAGGGAATTTAAGTATTTAGTATAAGCTATCAAATTGTTGTCAACACAATGAAACATCAGCTATAAAAAGGCATTTTCTGTAGACCATCTACCCAGTTTTTACCCCCTAAGATCCCACTTGACACTTTCTGTGATTGTGACAGCGTGCAAGATTCGTTTGGTCTATTCTTTGCCCTGTGATCTGCCCTTGAAAATCGGGTTCGAAGGAAAGCATGTTGAGAAAATCTTCGCCTTCTTTCATTGATTACACGGCAGGAGAAGCCAGTTTGAGGGCATAGGTGCGGGCCTTGTCATATGCCGCAGGGCTGTCGAATGGCACGTAGGGAACATGACGGCCAAAAGGATACCAGCTAAGGGTTCGACATTCGTCATTCGCCTGCCTTACAAACAGGACGAATCAAGAATGCCATGAAAGAAGACTTTATCGCCTTCACCCCATGCTCGCTTGCAATGCCTCTCAATCAGGACAGAACTTCATGAAAAGGGAACGTCTTTTTTATATAATTTGTGCCAGCTCACGAGAAGATATGCTTCCAACTTCGTATTATGATCCAAACGGAAAGCTGATCCTTGATAAACATGGCGCAGCGAAGTTTTTCGAGTTGGAACACGTGTTTGAATTTATTGCCAAACACGAAATTAACCTGGGGGACAAGGCCTATGTTGGTCTACTGATCGAAAATGACGGCTGCGAATTTCTAAGCGGTCCTAAGAGGAAACGGTTTCCATTATCTAACCTTGAGGAGGCAAAATGTTTTTGAACGCTTGTTCTAAAAGGTTTCCCGGCCTACTGCGGATTTTTACGCGATTGACTGTTGGGGGTTATTTTGCGGTGGCTGTGTTGGGACTGGCGGCTGCGGCCCAAGCGGGTCCATCCAGTCTGCGGGAGATGCCCGAAGCGCTGCAGGGAGCTGTTTCCAGCGAGATCGGGCTTAACGACCCCTCGTACCATGTAGAGCGGGTGGGCGAGAAGTGCCGTGGAGCAAACCCCGGGCAGCAGTTCGAGGCTGCCTGGAGCGAGGGCGGCATTGCGATTAAGGCTGGAAAGCTGAATTGGGGGTTGCGTCTGGAAGCCTGGGGCTACGGCGAAGAACTGGCGCCTGCAGGAGGCGCCGTCCCGCAGGCGAGTGAGCATCGCGTGGAATACGACCGGAAGGGTCTGACCGAGTGGTACGTAAACGGTCCCATGGGGATCGAGCAGGGCTTTGCTGTGCCGTCACCGCCCAAGGGGGCCTCTTCCGGCGAAGCGCTCACTTTGCGTTTGGCCTGGTCCGGGGAGGCGCGGGTTCAAGTCGAGCAAAACGAGGCCGTAGTATCCAATTTCGCCGGGGAACCGGTCCTGCGCTATAGCGGCCTTAGCGCCCATGACGCTTCCGGAAGGGACCTTCGCGCCTGGATGGAGCGGAGCGGGGCCGCCATCTTGCTGCGGGTGGACGACCGTGAAGCAACATATCCTCTGGTGATCGATCCTTTTATCCAACAGCAAAAGCTCATCGCCTCGGATGGCGGCTTACAGGATAATTTTGGCCTCTCGGCAGCCCTTAGCGCTGACGGCGCCACCGCCCTGATCGGGGCGCCCTTTGCTACGGTTACGGTTGGCTCAAATAGCCAGCAGGGGCAGGGCGCCGCCTATGTATTTGTTAAAAGCGCAGGGATCTGGAGCCAGCAAAAGCTCACCGTCTCGAATGGCGCCGCGGGTGATCACTTTGGCTTTTCTGCAGCGCTTAGCGCTGACGGCAATACCGCCCTGATCGGGGCAGACAACGTTACGGTTGGCAAAAATACCCAGCAGGGGGCGGCCTATATTTTTGTTAATAGCGGCGGGATCTGGAGCCAGCAGGCAAAGCTCGTCGCCTCGGACGGCGCTGCAGATGATAATTTTGGCATGACAGCAGCCCTTAGCGGTGACGGGAGCACCGCTCTCCTCGGGGTGCCCACGGCTACGGTTGGTAGGAATTGGGTCCAGGGGCCGCCTATTATTTTGTTAAAAGCGGAGGGACTTGGAGCAAGCAGGCAAAGCTGACCCCCTCGAATGGCGCCCAAGCTGATAAGTTTGGCCACTCGGCAGCGCTTAGCTCTGACGGCGCCACAGCCCTGATCGGGGCGCCCACTGAAACGGTTGGCGGCGCTTATCGAGGGGCGGCCTATGTGTTTGTTAATAGCGCAGGGACCTGGAGCCAGCAAAAGCTCACCGCCTCGGATGGCATGGCAGGTGATTTTTTTGGCAACTCGGCAGCGCTTAGCTCTGACGGCGCCACAGCCCTGATCGGGGCAACCGGTGTCAATACGTACCAGGGGGCGGCCTATGTATTCGCTGCTCCGCCCGTGCCGACCTACTCCGTCTCGGGGGCCGTAACGGACAACAGTTCATCGCCACTTTCCGGAGTCTCCATGCACATCGCCGGATCGCCTGCTCAGGACACTAGTACCGCTTCAGACGGCACTTACTCATTTTCGGGTGTTAAGGGACGGCAACTCCTACACCATCACGCCAAGTTATACTCAATACCAGTTTAATCCTGCCTTCTCGGGTTTTACTGTTAGCGGAGGAAATCCTCCAGCGCAGAATTTTACAGGGACCAAGACCCAGGCAGTAAACGGCGTCTGCGGGAGCAGCGAGAACGGTATGTTCACCTCCGCCCCAGCCACCGGGCTCTGCAACCCGGGAGCCGCCGGTTCGGTTACCCGTACCGGCAACGGACCATGGAAGTGGACCTGCCAAGGGTCAGGCGGCGGCGCCACAGTGAACTGTTCGGCCGAATACGGGGTTAACGGCGCCTGCGGCTCTGCTGGAGGAGGAAATTTCATCAAGGCCCCGGCGTTGAACCTTTGCAGTGCCGGCAAGGCATCCAAGGTTACAGAAGGGAAGGGGTCGTGGAACTGGACCTGCGCGGGGTCCGAGAGCGGCGCCACAGTGAGTTGCTCGGCAAATCTCGAAGCAAACGGCGCCTGCGGTTCGGCAAACAAGAAGAGTTACTTGACACAGCCCCCAACAGCAAAGCTTTGTGCTGACGGAACAGCCTCGGGGCTTACAGGGACGGGACCGTGGAACTGGACCTGCACAGGGTCAAACGGGGGCGCCCCAGCGAATTGTTCGGCTGACCTCGAGGTAATCGGCGCCTGCGGTGCGGCAAACAAATCGAGTTACTACGCGCAACCGTCATCATCAGACCTCTGCACTGGGGGAACGGCGTCCAAGGTTACCGGCAAGGGGCCGTGGAACTGGAGCTGCGCGGGATCAAACGGCGGCTCCACGGCGAAATGTTCGGCCGAACTCGAGGTAAACGGCGCCTGCGGTTCAGCAAACGGAGAAGATTTACTTAAGGCTCCGACATCAAACCTTTGCAGTGCCGGCAAGGCTTCCAAAGTTACGGGAAAAGGGCCGTGGGACTGGACCTGCGCGGGGTCAAACGGCGGCGCCGCAGCGATCTGTTCGGCTAATCTCAAATAGTTCTCAAAAGGGGCAACACTTCATTTAAATAAAGTGCTGCCGCATGGGCCGGTTATCCTCGATAATTTTTGACGATGACCGGCCCAAGTATTTTTGATCGAATCAGCTCTAATTTTTTGATGGACAGCACAGCCTGTGGCCTGGCCCATTGCAGTATCCGTCCTAATTCCGAACTACGGCATAAAATTTGAGCTCTGCACGTTTTGGCTTTGCAGAAGCCACTCATTGAATTTGAAGGGGCAATCACCTGTGTGATTTTCATTGCGTACGCGTGGTCCGCATCCCGGGGATACTTTTCCGTTGGCATGGCTCAAAGCTTTAAGGTTGGAGGGGATTGCCGGAAGACCGGCACGTTTGAATTCCCTTTCGCCTCGTCTTACCTTTTCTGTTACTCGATCTGATCTTATTGGAGAGTGAATCGGATGAATATCTTCTCGAATATAAAGGGGGACCTGAAAGGCGGCGTTGCTGCCGCGGCAATTGGCATGCCCCACTACCTCGGCCTTGGCTTGATCGTATTTGCTCCCCTCGGAGTTGAATTTGCCTCCAGGTCGGCATCGATCGGCATGGTCAGTGCGGTTTTCGCGGGCGTCGTCGCCGCCCTTCTTGGCGGGAACCCGATCCAGATCACGGGACCAAGGGCAACGGTGACGATGATTCTTGCTGGCGCGGTTGCCGCGTTTGCAGCCAATCCCGCCATCACGGCCCGGGCGCCGGAAGTGCGGCAGGCTATCGTTGTGGGGCTGGCTTCCGCCGCCGTTTTGCTCGGAGGAGGCTTCCAGGTTCTCTTCGGCTTCTTCGACGTCGGCAAGGTAATCAAGTACATTCCCTATCCGGTGATATCCGGTTTTATGAACGGAATCGGCATCATAATCATTCAGAGCCAGATAAGGGACATTCTCGGGGTCAACGGCGATAGTTCCTATGCAGAAATCATTGCGCATCCCGGTCAAATCGAACCGCTGACACTTGCCATCGGGCTTGCCACATTGCTTTTAATTCCCGTTTCAAAAAAGTACTTCAAATTTCTGCCTGCTCCGCTTGCCGCAATGATAGCCGGAGCGGCCCTCTATCATGTGACGGCCCTTTTTGCGCCAGGAGGACTGGGCCCGGTCATCGGTTCGATAAAAGGCGCGCTGCCCCGCCCGGATGCTTTCATTGGGCTGGCCGCCGCGGACGGGTTCAAGATAGCCCTGAAACTCATCCCGGACCTGCTTGTCACCGCCCTGGTCCTGGCGCTGATAGGTTCGATGGAAACCCTCCTCGATTCCGTTGTATCCGACAATTTGACGGGAATTCGGCACAACAGCGGCAAAGAACTGATCGGCCAGGGCGCCGGCAATATAGCGTCATCGCTTTTCGGCGCTATATCTTCATGTGGAGCGGCCTATCGCGCCGTCGCCAATTTTGAGTCCGGCGGCAGAACGAGGCTTTCCGGCGTGATGAGCAGCCTGGCCCTGCTGGTGGTAATTACAGCACTGGGGCCCCTGGTTGGAAAAATCCCGCTGACCGTTGTGGGCGGGGTGATCGTCTATTCGGGAGTACTGATGTTCGATGTCTGGACTTTCGAGCTTATCAGGAAATTGTCCGCCTCGGTACGGGAAGACGGGCTTGGAGTTATCACGAAAAAGGGAGCAATGCTGGTTGATTTTCTCGTAGTGCTTCTGGTGGCCGTAATAACTGTCTGCATCAGCCCGCTGGTCGCGGTCGGGGCCGGCGTTGTCATTGCGACAATTCTTTTCCTGTCTAAAATGAGCCGGTCGATTATACGGCGCACCTATCTGGGAAGTCAGGTTCATTCCAAGAAAATGCGCACCGCCTGCGATAGCGACATCCTCGAACTGGAAGGCAAACGGATCGCAATAATCGAGCTCCAGGGACCTCTTTTCTTTGGCTCGGCCGAAAGCCTCGCAAAGAGGATCGAAGACGCCGCGGAAGAATTCACATACTGCATTCTGGACATGAAACGCGTCAATGACCTGGACAGCACCGGGGCGAACATCATTCTTCAGATTCACAAGAGGCTCGAGAAGGAAGGAAGGTTCCTCCTCGTAACCTATTTCAGCGATTCTCTTCGCGACTACCTCGACATGATGAACGTCCTGAAATCGATGGGTGAAAACCGTTTCATGCCGGATACCGATACGGCCCTCGAGTGGACCGAGGACCATCTTCTCCTCGATCGCTGCGGCCCGATGAAAAAGGGTACGGCGGTCCCGCTGGAACGGATGGAGATCACCGACGGCATGACGCCCGAGGAAATCGAGGCCCTCAGATCCAGGCTGATTCCGGAATCGTACAGCAAGGGCGCTGCTATCTTCCCGGAAGGCGATACGGCAAGAGATCTGTTCATGCTCTCCGATGGACTGGTGAGCATCAAGCTGAAACTTCCTCAATCGACACGCCTCAAACGAGTGGCAACCTACACTCCGGGGGGCATTTTCGGAGAGGTTGCGCTGTTGGACGGCAGGCCCCGTTCAGCCAGCGTCTGGGCGGAGGAAGACTGCCAAATCTACAGACTGCCTCTGGATGCTTTCGAATCATTGAACCGTGATATGCCCGGCGTGGCCATAAAATTGATGACAAACATAGCAAAAGTACTGTCAAGGAGACTTCGCACCACCTCTAACGAGGTAAAGGTCCTGGAGGAGAGTTGATCCGCGCTGTTTACAGAAGTGATGTCCTTCTTCGGAAAATTACACAAATCGTTATCCAATAGCAAATGAATCAAGTGCTTCGTTCCGGTCTAATACCGAGTTGCGTTCAAGATTGAACTAACTAAAAGAGCGGGGGATCTTTAAAGTGAAAAAACTTTCCCCCGCGCCCCCCGGGTTTTCAGCCACACGCGCAAGCGCGTGTGGCTGAGCGCGGCACCTCGCGGGGCGAGGAGATCGGCGCAGCGTTTCTCGCTGGGTGCCACCTCCGGTGCGGCGCTGGGTAATTCGGTTTTGTTATTGCGCTGGGGTAGTACGCGCCACCGCAGCGCCGCTCCTAAATGGCCCTGCAATGGCTAAGTTGGCGGAACTCGCACTTTCTCATTCATCGGCACCACCTTGAACGCAAATTGGTATAAGCCTTGGAAATTATTGTATTGCCGAAGCGGGAAATGACGGAAGGTTTAATCAAAGATTGCCTGGACGCTTCGGGAAGCCTGGTAAGGGTCTCCGGATCATGAGAGCGGACATGTGGTTTGCAAAATGATTCAATGCTTCCGCTTCTGCATCCTCCGTTTTACCCCTGGAATGGGAGGAGTCCACAGTTTTGCAAAGGGCTTTACTCGGAGTGAATCCTCCCAATCTTCGTAAAAGCCTTTGTTATGTCTTGAAGCTATCGACGTTACTGTCGATGATACAGCGATTAGAAAGATTAGGATTACGCACATGGAAGCAGGCACTAGGATTGATGTGTAGACGGAGCGAGTAACGATATATACAATTGATGCAACCAGAACTGTGGCTATCAGCATCATGTACAAAGTTCTTCTTCTCATCCTTGTTCTCTTTGCTACTGCCTAAAGGTGTTGGGCTCATTATTATCGGCGGTTTGCTCCGAGGACTTCGAGTGAGCGGACAATCCGCAAGCCCGATGCCGGTACCCTCTCCCCCTGGTTTGATCCAGAGGTTTTAGGCACGCATTAGATGCTCCAGTTCCTCCAGGATACTTTCCCTGTGGAACCTGACCCAAGTCGCTCCCTCCCGATTGACGATCGAGGCCAGCCCGTCCACAAAGATCTGCAATTTCCAGAGTTCCCATTCTTCGGGCCATTCCTTCAGCCCCAAAAGCCTCAAACCTTGTTCCAAAGTCAGCGGCGCTTCTGGAGAGTCCTTCTGAACCAATTTGAAATCGATCACTTTACCCAAGTAAGACTCCCGCCTTGCTGGTGGCTGGGTTAACCAAGATCAAATCCGAAGTGCCAGGATGCTTCTGCAATCAACTTTCTCAGGTCAACCCATGCATGAACACGTCCAATTACCGGCCAATGTGGATCATCATACGGAAATCGGGCTGGAGTGTAAAGGGAAGGGGGATGATCGAAAAGAAATCCCCACGAAACAGCCATTCTTCCAGGGCTGGAAAGAGAGGGCAAACTCTGAGTTTTGGTTAGCTCTGTCCTTGCCTCCCAACAGTTGGTGCGGAATCATCCCTCATCCCCCATTTGCCCACTGAATTCATCTGAACCAGGAATCTTAATTTAAGAAAAAGACGACCTCTGCCGAAATAATAAATAACAGGTCATTTTGGAGGGGTATTATGTCGAATCCTATGCCGGCCCAGACGGTAAATCGACCAAGTGAGGTTCAAAGACGGGTTTTGTGCTCCCGCTACTCGGAATGCCTTGAACTTTGTCTCTCGAAGGGATGGCAGGGCTTCTCCTGCTCCGAGTGTCAAGACTTTAAGTTTGAGTGTCCTGATGATACAGCTCATTGGGAGGAACAGGGCAAAAATTCGCAATGGCTGCTCATGAGTGCCGGGTATTTCCCCGGGTGGATCGTGGACCTGGGTAAGACATCGAAACCAGCCAGAAAATTTTTCTTGCGATCCTGAAAAAAGCCCAAGGTTTTCCCCAAGCAGCCTTGGGTGACAAAGCATCGACTGATTTTGCTCTATTTATCCAACGGCATGCTCTGTCCTTGCCTCCAGAGATTCAGTGGGTATATCTTGCTTTACCTCCCAAAGCGCCAACCTTGTCGAATTTGGACCTGGCATCCCCTGTATAATGATGACTATCGATGCGGTGCTTGCGTATAAGTTGCCAAAATGCCCGCCGATGCTTGCTGGAGGCCCTGGCCGCCTCGGAAATATTACCCTGGGCAAGCGAGAGCATCTGCTGAACGTAGCGCCTTTCAAAATCCACAACGAATCTCTCCTTGGCATCATTAAGAGGTTCAAAAGGCGCTACCTCCGGAAGCCCGATATCGCAGGCATCAATCGTCCCTTTTTGCAAATGCGCCACGGCGCGCTCGATCACATGCGCCAACTCCCTCACATTTCCTGGCCAGTCGTAAAAAAGGAGCTTCTGCATAGCTCGCAGCGAAAAACCCTCGATGCGTTTCTCGGACTCGTGCAAATGCTCTCTCAGGAAGTGAACGGCCAGAAGAGGGATGTCTTCGCGCCGATTCCGCAATGGAGGAAGTCTGAGTTGGAGGACATTTATGCGGTAATAGAGATCGCGGCGGATTCTGCCGGAAGCCAGGACCTCTTCAGGCGCCGCGCCAAAGGTTGCAATGATTCTCACGTCAGCCCGGCATTCCTTCGTCGAGCCCAGTGGACGATACGTTTTTTCTTGGAGGAAACGAAGCAGCTTGACCTGTGCGGAATAGGGCAAGCTGTCGATTTCATCGAGAAAAAGGGAGCCGCCTTCCGCCTCGCCGATCAGACCCTTCTTGACGGCCCTTGCCCCGGTAAAAGCTCCATTCTTATGCCCGAACAGCTCATTTTCGGCCAGTTCCGGCGGGAGGGCGCCGCAGTTGATGGATACCAGAGGCTTGTATGCTCTCTTGCCCATGCGATGGATCAGTCGAGCGCAAACTCCTTTCCCCGTGCCGGTTTCCCCTGATATCAGGATACTGGCAGCGCATTTTGCTATTTGCGGAATTTTACGGATTTCTTCCAGGAAGGCGGGGTTTCGGCCTACCAGGCTTTGAGATAGAAGTTCCCCCTCCCGATGTTCCACTCTAACCTCCTGCGGACGGCCGACTTCTGATCGGGAAGGTGGAGCAGAGTAGATGAGTGAAAGATGAAGTGTTTCCCCGATATTGACGGCCTTGGAAGTGTTGCGAGGAAAATTTCAGCCCCGATTGTGCATCACTCCATATTTATAGAACCTGCCTGAGGTACATTAAGGCACTTAATGTTGGGAGGCTGGTAAATCCTTAACTCGTGTCCATCCGGAAACCCCGGATTAGACACTAGCGGTTTTCGATTCGGAAAGGAGGCATTTTTCGTCCTGGCAAGGAAATCAAGGGGTTGCGCGGAGGCGTACATGGGTACGCCGCACAAGCAAGCACAAAGATTGACGCTGCCAGGGCGGAAAAGGACCCTTTCCGGACGGAAACTAACTCGCCTTTCGAACATTGAGCAGCTCTTCGATTCTAATTTTTATGCTGTCAATTCTCTTTTCCTGGACCCGGCAATTGAATGCATCACCCGGGTGATCGTAAAAATGATAGTGGCCGGTTATCAAATTCCTTCGGATAATGCCAACAACGGAGGAATCGTTCTTGACCAGGATTTTCGAAAATGGCGATTCCGGATCGTGTTCATAAATCATCTTTATTTCCTTTTGGTAACAGTAAATAGAACGATCCGCTGCATCCAGACCCAGTAAGATAGGTAGCGTTCTTTTAAGTGCGGAACATATATGAACTTTCGAAACTGACAAGGGGGATTTAAGGGGGTAGAAATGGGGTAAACAACATACCTAATACCAGGAAAAAGATTAATAGCATGATGCACATCGTGCAATCAACGTATGATGTGAGGTCAAATTAATTTCCTGGCGCAAATTGGAGGGAGGCTTCAGAAAAGGTTGAACCCCAAGTGACCTTTTCAGTTTGCCGGCCTTCACCATGTTTGATTCATCCCAGCCTGTTTTCTCAACTTCCCAATGAAGATTCGACTCTTTCTTTTTCCGTTGAGTATTTCGGCCGGGCATTTTAACCTGGCATCCTACTTCGACCTCTTGGGGTTCGACCGCAATTTATGCACAGAAGAGATGGCTGTCAATGTGCTCTAAAGCGGCAAAAGGCCCCCCCGATGAGCAAAATCGGCCACCGAAAAGGCTGAGTAACTTGTATTGAAAAGGGATTGGAATTCCGACATCGGGGTTAAAAACCCTATAGCCCGGATTATGCGTGACTATGCGTGAAAATCATGCTGCATTCGCTTCAACTTTCTGATCTTATGCGTTAAATTAAATCGATGTGAGGATAGGCAACACAGACGGAGTTGGTGAAAGACAAAATGAGGCCGTTCATCCCAGCTTCGCCTGTTTGGAGTTGTTCAAAGAGTTTTTCCGAGCAGAATCCGACCTTAAAATGCGGTTTGGATGCATAGCGCGCAACTTGATGCATTACTCCGGATGATGGGATGCGATTTATGTTAATAAGAAAGAAGCAAATCCTGGCGATTTACCTTTTTCTGACGCTTATTACCCTCATAGCATTCTGGCAAGTCAGTCATTGCGATTTTATCAGTTATGACGATCCTAAATACGTAACCGAGAACATCCATATTCGCCAGGGCATAACGATACAGGCAATCCGGTGGGCATTCACGACCGTCTATGCCTCGAACTGGCATCCGCTGACATGGATGTCTCACATGCTCGATGTCCAACTCTTTGGATTGAATCCGCACGGACACCATCTGATCAATCTCCTGTTCCACATCTCAAATTCGCTTCTGCTCTTTTTCGTTTTTCACCGGATAACCAAAGCGCCTTGGAAAAGCGCGTTCGTAGCGGCGTTGTTTGCCCTTCACCCTCTTCACGTTGAATCCGTAGCATGGGTGGCCGAACGAAAAGACGTCCTTGCCGCTTTCTTCTGGATGCTCACCATGGCCGCATATATCCATTATGTTGAGCGTCGAACAGAGGACAAAAGGCAGAGGACAGACGACGGAAGACAGAGGACGGAAGACGGAAGACGGAGGACGGAGGACGGAAGACGGAGGACGGAAGACGGAGAGAAGTGGACCGGTATCTTCCATTCTCCGTCCTCTGTCCTCCGTTACTTGGCTGTTCTTACATTTTATGCTTTAGGTTTGATGGCTAAACCCATGCTGGTAACGCTTCCCTTTGTCCTGCTCCTTCTGGACTATTGGCCTCTGCAGCGCTTCGAGCAAAAAACATCCGCTGAGGGAATCCGTACCGAGGTAAGTAAGCAGGGAGCGGGAAGCGGGGAGCAGGGAGCGAGGAGTGAAACGCAAAATCCCAAATTGGAGCAGAAACCGCGCTCTGCGAATAAAAGAAAATCGGGTAAAAGAAGCACCGATCAGGGTATTGTTTCGTCCTCCGTTCTCCGTCCTGCGGCCTCACAAAAAATCGGCCGCGAACTGGGCACTCACAAGATCGTGCCCCGACTAGAAGCATCAACCAGCGGTCAGAATGTTAAGCCCGGACCTGAACGAAGTGAGGGTCCAGCATTTTACGCGCGGTCAGAACGCTCACCGCGAACCCGCAACGCAGTGAGGGTTCCGTCTTCCGTCGTCCGTCCTCTACTCTGGGAAAAATTGCCCCTTTTTGCCTTGGCGGCGCTCTCATGTATCGTAACATTCATCGCCCAGCAAAAAGGAGGGGCGGTGAAATCCATTCAGATATTTACACCGGGTGTTCGTATTGCGAATGCCCTGGTTTCCTATATCCTCTACATCCGAAAGATGATCTGGCCGGCTGATCTTGCCTTTTTTTATCCCCACCCCCGGTCACTGCCTCTCTGGCAGGTCTTGGGCGCCGCTCTGCTGCTTATCGCTGTGACCTCCATTGTAATCCGGAAGGCAAAAAGATACCCCTTCCTGCCGGTCGGATGGCTGTGGTTCACAGGCACGCTCGTCCCCGTCATAGGCGTTGTGCAGGTTGGCGGCCAGGCGATGGCCGACCGCTACACCTATATTCCCCTGATTGGGCTCTTCAGTATGGCCGCATGGGGCATTCCGGCACTTTTTGAGAATTGGCGCTACCGCAAAGAGGCGCTTTTTACAATGTGGGTATTAGCCCTTCCATGCCTTTTCGTTGTTACATGGGCACAGCTTGGGTACTGGCGCAATAGCATTGCGTTGTGTGACCATACCCTGAAAGTTACCGATCATAACGATACTGTCCATACTTGCCGGGGTACTACCTACGCCAAACTCGGCAACTACAGGCAGGCGATTGAGGATTATGACAAGGCCATCCAAATCAATCCTGCATATGCGTTGGCCTATCTTAATCGTGGTGTTGCCTATGGCCACATTGACAACCAGAGGCAGGCGATTTCAGATTTTGACAGGGCTATCGAGATCAATCCTGTAGATGCTGATGAATATTTTAGCCGTGGTATCGCCTATGTGAAACTTGGCAACCAGGGGCAGGCGGTTTTAGATTTTGACAGGGCCATCCAAATCAATCCTGAATATGCGTTGGCCTATATTAATCGTGGTATTGCCTATGTGAAACTTGGCAACTACAGGCAGGCGATTGGTGATTACGACAAGGCCCTCGTGATCAATCCTGAAAATGCGTTGGCATATCTTAATCGTGGTGTTGCATATAACCAAATTGACAACCAGGAGCAGGCGATTTCGGATTTTGACAAGGCTATCGAGATCAATCCCGGATATGCTGATGCCTATAATTACCGTGGCATGGCCTATGGTAAACTCGGCAACCACCAGAATGCGATTTTAGATTTTGACAAGGCGGTCGAAATCAATCCTGAATATGCCGGAGCCTATATTAACCGTGGTATCGTCTATAGCCAACTTGGTAATCAGGGGCAGGCAATTGCAGATTTTGACAGGACCATCCAGATTAATCCCGACTTTGCGGTCGCATATTATTACCGTGGCTTCGCCTATGGCCAACTTGGCAACCAGAGGCAGGAGACTGAGGACTTGCAAAAGGCTGCAAGACTTGGCAACGAAGATGCAAAGAACTTATTGAAAAGCCAAGGTGCGAACCGGTAATGGATATCATTATATGATCAAGATTTCTTCCGAGTAATTATCGGTATAGACGTCACCCCGGCGAAGCTTGTCCCGGAAGTCTTTGGTCCGGGAGTCGGAGTTCAGTGGCTTTTGCTTTAAAATCAATTAGTTGGGAAAAAGCCCATCTTCACTTTTCCCCTGCTCTGCGGAAACCAGTTCTGATGCGGAGAATTTTCGGTTCGGATGACTTATTCGCGTAAAGCAGAATTTTTTTTATCCCATACTACATACTTGCCGTTCAAGATGTTAATTAGCTGGACCATATAGAGAGGATCAAGCGCTCCATAAAGGCTTCCGCCAAAAACCGACCCTACGTAATTTCGTGTGGTCCATTTCAAGGAAAGCTTGATATGTACTTCTTGCCAATCGCTCGACAAAAAGCAGATCCAGGCGCCAGTTCCTCTGTAAGCCTGGAAAAAATTGAATGCCCATCGTTTCAACCAGGTTGAGAAACTTTCTCGCCTGACGGTTGTAAATAGCTTCATTTCTGGATTAATTTCCGCATATTAGATTATGTCTGCCCACCGCTCTGCTTGCTCGCCAGGTCTCATATGCCGTCCCGGTTCTGTCCGGGGGGTGGACGAGAAGATCTCTAAACCGGGCGGCGCAGACCCTTGCGACCGGGTCTTCCGGGAGTGGTTCGAAAATGTCGAGGGCCTCCCGCCATTTATTTTCGAAGCAGCGGGCAAGTCCGGTTGTGAAGCGCTGTATGGCGATAGGGTCCGTCGAAGCCTTCTGCAGTTCCCGGAGGGTACAAAAATGGCAGAGACCAAACGCGCCAATCCCCTGCATCTGAAATATTTTTTTTGGTGCCTAGGGCGGGAATCGAACCCGCACGCCCACAAGGAGCAAGGGATTTTAAGTCCCTTGTGTCTACCAGTTCCACCACCCAGGCATTCAAAACAATCGCTGAGCTCAAGATCATGGCCGAAACTTCTATCATAATCGGCAGGGGGAGTCAAAAGAGATGGAAGCGGGGAGCAAGGAGCGGGAAGCAGGGAGCAGGGAAGGACTGAGGACTGAGCAAGGAGCGGGAGCGAGGAGCGGGGAGCGGGGAGCAGGGAAGGACTGAACCCTCACTACGTTGCGGGTTCGCGGTTAGCGCTCTGGAAGCGCGTGAAATGCTTCAGGTTCGCGGCTGATCTCTTGTGAGGCCGCAGGACTGAGCAAGGACCGAAGAGCGGGAAGACGGGAAGGGTGAATTGAGAGCAGGTGAATTGGTGAATGGGAGGGAAGGAAGTCATCTCCCTTTGAACTATCTGCGCTAATCTCCCTGACCTGTCGATTATCAGACATCTGCGGATAGATCATGTAAGAGCGGGTGAATGGGCGAATGGGTGAAATAATTCATCTTTCAAGTCGGCATAAAGAGAAAGTATAATCCATAGAACAGCCCACGATCAGCCCCGCATTGTTAATGCCCTGAGCTTCGCTTGGATGCGGCGCCGAGAGTCCTAAGGTCGATCAACTTGCCGCCACTGTAGAGAAAGGCGTGCGATTGGCCACTTGAAGTATCGGCATTACCAACGATCTGGCCGGACTCGTTGAGGTCATACGCGCAGCTACTTGCGCCACCGAGAGTTCCGAGGTCGAGCATCTTGCCGTCTTTGTAGAGAAAGGCATGATGTTGAGCGCTCGGTGTGTCGGCTTGACCTACGACCTGGCCGGAATCGTTGATGCCATACGCGCAGCTACTTGCGTCACCGAGAGTTCCGAGGTCGATCATCTTGCCGTCGCTGTAGAGAAAGGCGTGATGTTGAGCGCCCAGTGTATCGGCTTGACCTGCGATCTGGCCGGATTCGTTGATGCCATACGCGCAGCTACTTGCGCCACCGAGAGTTCCGAGGTCGATCATCTTGCCGTCGTTGTAGAGAAAAGCATGATGTTGACCGCCCGGTGTGCCGGCTTGACCTACGATCTGGCCGGAATCGTTGATGCGATACACTCGGCTATTTGCGCCGCCCGGGGCAATGACGCCTGAGGGAGTGCTGCGGTCTATCATGGAATGGGTTTGGGCGCAAACTGAACTTATGGTGAAGAGCGTCCACGGAGAAACCAATAGCGCGAACATAAAATCCTTATCATTTCTCATTACAGTTCCTTCATGGAAGAGTGAGCTGCTTTTAAGATCAACAGAGTCTTAGAGGTCGCCATTTCTGTTAGGCCTGCCGATCCCTATTCGAAAAGACTTAGTGGGCTGGGCGCAGTTTAGCCCACCCTGCGGCTCTTTTCAAGGGTGTCCCAAAGGGAAATGAATAACTGTCTTGCAAAGCCTTTTGCGTAGTTTTTTGAAGCTGTGTAAAGATGTTTATCCAAGTAGTTGTTTTCTCACCATGACCTGTCTATGACCGGCTCCCTGCGGAGAATCGTTTTAGGCTTTTGGTTGCGGCTATGCGCTGTGTCCTCTTCCTGTTCCGGCCGTATCCCTTCTCTGTCTTCGAAAAGGCGTGATAGGTTGCGCTTAGCTCCATCCATCCCACGGGACTTTTTATCGTGTCGGGTGCCCCAACGGACATGAGTTGCTGCGGTGAAGTCTTACCCACGTTCAGCGAGGTTTGAACCTGGCGGATTGCTTGACCATATCTTATTAGTTGCTCTAACCATATGATATTACGATAAAACTAAATATTTAATTTTCTGATCGTTGACATGAACCGAAACTGCCTTTACGTTTTTTGTAAGGAGTTTTTGTATCGAGTTCTCAATGGTTGTAGCATATAAAAGAATAACTATTTGGACTTTCAGGAGATAGAAATGAGAAAAACACTAATTGTTGCATTGGCGCTTTCGCTGGTCCTTGTCAGCGGCGGCTTGTACAGCGCGCAGGCGGATTGTGGCCTCTGCGGCTGGCACTTACCCTCTCTTTGTAGTTTGAACTTGAATCCCTGCGGGTGGCACTGGCCTTCCTGCTTTAGTTGTAGCCAAAGAAACGCGGACAAGAAGGATATGGATAAACCCGCTGCTTCTTACGACCAGAATAGGGACACAGGAAACTATTAGTGAGGCGGAGCCTGCCCATCGGGTCAAGGCTTTGAAAATGGCTGACGGCAGCCTGGTTTAAACACGGCAGCTTCAATGAAATAAGACCCCCGGCGCTCAGGTTCTCCCGGGGGTTTTTTGCTGCCCAATAGCCGTCAAAGACAGGATTTCACCGCAGAGGAACCCTCACTATGTTCGGGTTCGCGGTGATGACCGGAAAGCGCGTGAGATGCTGGACCCTCACTTCGTTCAGGTCCGGGCGACACGTTGCAACCGGTAGCTCGATGCTTCAAGTCCGGGCACGAACCCTCACCACGTTCGGGTTCGCGGTGGCCAATTCGAAAGCGCCTACAATGCTTCAAGTTCGCGGCCGATTTTTTGTGAGGCCG
>JBKQTS010000276.1:0-14688 GCA_052143075.1 Syntrophobacteraceae bacterium
AGAAACGACCAACACGTACTATGAGACCATTATGCACCTTGAGGTGGCAGTATTCTCACGATCTCAAAGATGGAAACCACTGAAACTAAAGAAGTTATGTCAACCTACTTAGGCCGCTTACTATAGCTTTACTAAATCCTGGATCAAAGGGGCAAAAATGCGGATGCTTGTGACCGGAGGCGCCGGTTTTATCGGAAGTCATCTTTGTGACGAACTTATCTTGCGTGGGCACCATGTCTGGTGCGTCGATAATCTTCATTTGGGGAGACAAGAAAACATCTGTCACTTAAACAAAAACGACAGGTTCCATTTCCGCAATATCGACCTGCTTGAAGGCAAGGCCCTCGATGCATTGTTCAGAGAAGCAAGATTTGATACGGTGTTCCATCTTGCAGCAAATTCGGATATCCAAAGGGGCAGTCAGGACCACAAGGTCGATCTCAACCTCAATTTTCTGAGTACTTACGAATTACTGGAAACGATGCTCAGAAACGGCACAAAGCAAATATTTTTCGCCAGTAGTTCGGCGGTCTTTGGGGAAGCCGAAGTGTCTCTCAATGAGGATTACGGTCCCCTTAACCCTGTATCCTTCTATGGAGCCACCAAGCTTGCGGCTGAGGCATTCCTGTCAGTTTTCGTCAATAATTACGGTTTTAAGTCCTGGATTTTGCGCTTCCCAAATGTAGTCGGAGAACGGTGCACGCATGGCGCAGTCCATGATTTCATCTCCCGCCTGCAAAGAGATCCTACCCAGCTAACCGTTCTGGGAAACGGCAGCCAGTGCAAGCCCTACCTGTATGTCGGTGATATCATTCGTGCCACCATGGTTGTTTTCGAAAAGGCAGATGAACCTCTAGCGGTATATCATGCCGGGAACGAGGATAGCACGAGCGTAACGGATATGGCGGAGATAGTTGTTGAAGAGATGGGTCTTAAGGGCATTCCGATCAATTATACCGGCGGCGACAGGGGGTGGACCGGAGACGTCCCGTTCTTCACATATGATATGAAAAAAATCAAATCCCTGGGCTGGAAGCCTTTGTACAGCTCAACCGAATCCGTACGCCTTGCAGTACGCAGAATCCTTGGCAAGGAGTAGTCGAGGTGTGTCCCAGAGGAGCAATTATAGCCGGGGGTAAAGGCACCCGAATCAGGAGCATAAGCGGAGACCTCATACCAAAGGCACTGGTTCCGGTTGCCGGTCAACCGATTGTCTTTTGGCTGCTAAAACTATTTGCGCGATATGGGATAAGAGAAATATCCGTAATCGCAGGGCACCTGGCCGACCTGCTGGTTGCTGGAATGTCCGGAGAGGCAAAAGAACTCGGCCTGTCGCTTGAGTATTTTATTGAAAAAGAACCGCTAGGTACTGCCGGGGGACTCATGAACGCAAAGGATTTTTTTTGCTCCGGCGACTTTTTGGTGAGCTACTGCGATATTATGGTGGATATGAATTTTACGAGATTGCTGGACTTTCACCAGTCAAGAAAATCAAAAGCAACTATTGTATCACACCCAAATGATCATCCTCATGAATCGGATTTGCTCAGCACGGACAAGCAGGGGCGAATAACCGCCATACTGTCGAGGAACAACAGACCGGCCGGGTTTTATCCAAACCTGGTGCCAGCTGCAGTTTACTGCCTGAACCATGAAATCTTTGATTTCATTATCCCGAATGAAAAACAGGATTTCATCGCCGATGTCTTCCCGAGAATGCTTAAGGAGGGAAAGCCGGTTTACGCATATAACACACCGGAGTACCTTCGCGACATGGGGACCCCGGGACGATACGCGATGGTGGAAAATGACATCAGGCAGGGCAAGGTGGCAGCAATGAACAGTTCCTTCAGGCGGCCCGCTGTATTTTTCGATCGAGACGGCGTGCTGGTAAAAGAACCTGGCGGAATGGGTGTTTTGTCCCATATGGATCTCGAAGTCCTCTCGGGAGCTGCGGAGGCGGTCAAACTGGTTAATGACTCCGGATGGCTGGCCATCGCGGCTACCAACCAACCCCAGGTCGCCAAGGGGTTCGTCTCTTTTGCCGAACTTGACTATATACATGCAAAACTGGAAACGCTGCTGGGCCAGGGGCACGCAAAACTCGACAGGATATATTACTGTCCCCATCACCCGGAACGCGGTTTTGAGGGGGAAGTTGCCGAACTGAAAATCGATTGCCTGTGCCGCAAGCCAAAACCAGGTTTACTGAGGAAAGCAGTTGATGAGCTGCCGGTCGATGTGAGCCAGTCCTGCATGATAGGAGACTCCTTTCGCGACGTCGGTGCTGCGCGTGCGCTTGGACTTTATGCCTACGGTGTGCGCACCGGGGTTGGATGTCGCGACTGTGGGGGCGCCTTTCAACCGGATCTTATTTTCGCCGATGTCCTTGAGGCGGTAAATTTCCTTACGGCTGAACAAAAACAGATAGCTGTCCTGGCGGAGTTCGTAGCAGAAAGTGTGAAGACGGCTGTTAGACCTTTTGTCGTTGGTATTTGCGGATTTTCCAGATCGGGAAAATCAACCTTTGCACATGGAATCGTGCGAGAACTCCGGAAAAAGGGAATCGGGGCTCTGCACGTGAAGTTAGACGGTTGGATTTTACCCCGCTCCAAACGCATCTCAAATCCCGGATCCGAGGAACGTAATCAGGCGTCATTGTATCCTTTGCTTCTGGAACAACTCCTTGCCGGGAAGGAGATCGTCGGCGCCGGATATTGGGAGGCAGATCGAGAGGCATCTGCGCTCGTGAGGTATTTGTTCCGCGACGAAAGGGTCGTCCTTCTTGACGGACTTTATGCCTGCCATGCCGGCATTCGTAATAAATTGGACTGGAGTGTTTACCTGGAAACTGAAGAAGAAGTTCTCCAGTCACGGTTTAGGGAATTCTACCGTTGGAAAGGCGATGACGAGGACACAGTTGAATCTCTGCTTTCTGAGCGTATTGAAGAGGAATGGCCTTCCATTCTGAAGCAGAGGCAGGGTGCCGATAAAGTCCTTTACTTTAAGTTCCATGCCCCAGGGGAGACGAGGAAATGATCATCTCATCCGCTCCGTTCAGAATCAGTTTCGCAGGTGGGGGTTCGGATATTCCTGTTTATTACAGGGCCAAAAAAGGGGCTGTCCTTTCGACAAGCATAAACAAGTATATTTATATCTCTCTGCATCCATATTTCGATCAGGGTGAGACACTTCTCAAATATTCAAAAAATGAACTTGTAAGAGATCCAAAAGAGATAGTTCATCCCATTTTCAGGGAAGCGATAACCGAGATTTGTCCCCAAGGCGGCGTCGAGATTGTCTCTACCGCCGACATCCCAAGCGGGACCGGTTTGGGGTCTTCAAGTTCCTTCACTGTTGCCCTTTTAAACGTCCTCTATGCATACAATGGAAAGTTTTGTTCAAAGGATAAGCTTGCCGCCAAGGCATGCGAGATAGAAATTGAGCGTCTCGGTGAGCCGATTGGGAAACAAGACCAGTACGCGGCAGCCCACGGCGGCCTCAACCTGATTGAATTTAATCCTAATGAGACGGTTCTGGTTACACCGGTGATACTGCCGAAGCATGTAGTAACTGCGCTCGAATCCAACCTTTTACTTTTCTATACCGGCGACCAGCGCAATACACGGGAAATATTGACCGATCAATGCTCTCAGGTCTCAACAAACAAGGATAAACAGAGTAATCTATCGAAAATGGTCGATCTCGCCTATAGAATGCGCGACCAGCTCCTCAATGGCGATTTAGAATGCTTTGCAAACTCCATGCATGAGGGATGGGTACTGAAACGGACACTTTCGTCAAGGATAACTAATTCAAGAATTGAAAAATTCTATGAGCGCGCCAGGGAGTATGGGGCAATCGGCGGTAAACTTTTGGGAGCCGGTGGTGGTGGTTTTTTACTATTATATTGTAATCAACAAAAACAGAACCACCTTCGCAAGGCACTGTTTGACTGCTTTGAAATGCCTTTCAGGTTCGATTGGGGTGGCACTCGAATAATTTATGTAGGCGACAGGTGGGACCAGGCAGGCTTTATCAATGGGACGAAAGGATAAAGAGATGCAATATAAGCAAAAAGCATTCGAGTACTTTGCGGCACTTGAAAAAGTGATAAGGAGCATTGAACTCGATGAAGTCGACACGTTCCTGAACATTCTGTCCGCATCTCGACGAGAAGGCCGGCAGGTGTTTATTTTCGGAAACGGGGGTTCCGGCTCCACGGCATCCCATATGACTTGCGACCTTAATAAAGGGGCAAGTTTCGGGAAGAGTCGACGTTTTAAAGTCATATGCCTGAATGATAATATCCCGACCATGGCGGCCTATGCCAATGATATCAGCTATGATGATATTTTCGTTGAACAGTTGCGCAATTTTCTCCTTCCCGGTGATATAGTGATTGGGATATCCGGCAGCGGGAATTCTGAAAACGTGATTCGAGCAATAGAATATGCAAACGGACATGAGGCCGTTTCTGTAGGGCTTTGCGGCTATGATGGCGGACAACTTAAAGTGAAAGCCAGGCACTCGGTCCACGTAAATGTAGAAGATATGCAAAAGGTCGAGGATGTTCACCTCATCCTGGGACATCTCGCCATGCAGATACTGGCAGGTGAGGAATGAGGCACCACTGTTTGCAACCAATTGGCAAGCCTCCATATGCTGCATCAACATTCGCGAAATATCTTCAGAATCAGGCCTGGCTGCGTGCATAAGCAAGAAATGGCTACTGGAGTACGCTTGCATATTTGGCTAAGTGCTCAACAGCGATGATGAATGAACTCCACCCAGTGGATATGGTAGTATTCCTGAACGCTGGAATAGCGGCGATGCACAAGAAATAATGTTTGCTCACGCCGCGCTGCACGCTTTACAGCAACGGCTGCCGGTGCAACATCTTTTTATTAAGGAGGGCGGCCAGGTTCGCATTAGACCAAGAGGGAAAGAGGGATAATTCTCGCATTCTGCTGCCCTTGGGATGTATAGTTGCGGGCGACTGCCTGAGGGTGGCGAATTGGTGAACAGATGATCGGGTTTTGCCTTCTCATCAACGAAGGGACTGCCGGGAGCAAATGCCAAAGGCGGATATTTCGATCCAAAGATGGAGAAATTATGAAGATTATACGACATCCCACAACCCTGCTTTTGATTGCCGTTTTCTTTTGCTTTGGATGTTCGTCAGCCGAGCAGAAAAAGGCCGCATACCTGGAAAAGGGTGACAAATTCTATTCAGAAAAACAATACAAGGAAGCCATAATTGAGTATCGAAATGTTCTTCAGATCGATGCCAATAACGTCGATGCCCGTCAAAAGCTCGCGCTCTCCTATTACTCGGCCGAAGATTTCGGGAATGCGCTCCACTATCTTCTACAGGTCAGGGACGAACGCCCTGACGACCTTGACATAAGGCTCAAGGTTGCGCGCTGC
The DNA here is from genome assembly GCA_052143075.1 of Syntrophobacteraceae bacterium. Classification (GTDB taxonomy): domain Bacteria; phylum Desulfobacterota; class Syntrophobacteria; order Syntrophobacterales; family Syntrophobacteraceae; genus SbD1. Next base: position 5,431 of record JBKQTS010000276.1, read on the forward strand.
TACTTTCACTTCGGGAAGCTGGAGGAAGGCCGCAAGGAGCTGAATTCCATCCTGGAAAAAGAACCGCAAAGGCTTGACGCTCTTTTGGCGCTGGCTGAAATCGCCAAATCGTCCGATGAAATATCCGATGCACTGGAGCGGTTGAAGGATCTCACTATAGAGCCCGGGGACAGTTCCCGATATCAATTTGCCCTTGGAACTCTTTATGCCAGAAAAGGTGATTTACTGAATGCTGAAAACGCCTTTCTTGAAGCACTCAAAGGAGAATCCAATCCGGTCGAGCCTCATGTGGCCCTGGGCGAGCTGGCCGTGATGAAAAAAGATCTTCAACAGGCCGAGAGTGAGTTCAAGACGGCCGCCGAACTTGCGCCGGACAAGCCCGGGCTTCAAGTAAAACTTGCGGACTTTTACCTCCTCACGAGAAGCCCGGATAAGGCGAAAGCCATCCTGGAAAAAGTTATCGAAACATCGCCCGAAATGCTGCCGGCTCTATACAGACTTGCCATGATATCCCTTGAGCAGCAAAAGCCGGATGAATGCGCGAGGTATCTGGAAACAATATTCAAAAAAAATCAGTCGGACCTTGAGGGAATATTCATCCGCGGCCGGATGTCCTTGGCCGGGGGAGACATCGGCAAGGCAATATCCGATTTTCAAACGGTTGTAAAAGCCGGCCCCGGATACGCTTTAGCGCACCATTTTCTTGGCCTCGCATACTTGAAAACGGGCGACACGGCTCAAGCAATCGCGAGTCTCAAAGAGGCCCTCAAACTCGACCCGAATATAAAAGACGCCGAACTGAACCTCGCGGCCGCTCAAATTAAGGTGGGAGCTTTCGATGAGGCCGATGCGGGATTGACCAGAGTTTTAGAAAAAGAACCACGGAATTTCGAAGCATTGATGATGCTCGCGGAAACCGTTCGGACGCCGGATGGCGTCAGGGATGCACTGAGAAGATTCAAGGGTGTGGATGCAGAGTACGGCAAGACTGCCAGATTCCAGGTAGCCTTTGGTTTGCTGTACCTCAAGGCAAACGATCTCACCAAAGCTGGAAGTTCTTTCCTGGAAGCTTTGGCCATGGACCCCGGCAGCGTTGAGGCTCATTGGGGGCTTGGGAGCATGTATCTGATAAAAAAGGACGTAAAAAGTGCTGAAAAGGAATACAAGAACGCAAGTGAGGCAGGACATGACAAACCGGAGCCTCAACTTAAACTCGCGGAATTCTATTTCAAGAAGGGTGACGCTGCCGAGGGGAAAAAAATCTTGAATGATTGCACCGTGAGGTTCCCCGATTACATTCCAGCCTTCTACCATTTAGCTGCAACCGCCCTGGAACAGAAGAACTTCGAAGAATTGGCCGGATTAATCGATCACATTCTTCAAAAAAACCAGGCCGATCTGGGGGCGCTTATCCTGAAGGGACGGATGCACCTTGCCCAGAACAAGGCTTCGGATGCACTGAAGGATTTTCAGGATGCCGGGCAACACCACCCGGGAACTGCCGAGGTTTCTTATTGGGAGGGGATCGCCTCCCTTGCGTCGGGAGATTTGGAAGGAGCTAAAGCCAAATTCAGGGAAACGCTCAGTATTAGTCCCCAATCAGCCGATGCGGCCCTGCGTCTGGCTGAGGTCGATGTTCGGCAGGGGTCCTATCAGTCGGCGGTAAACGGCCTCGAGAGCATGTTCGATAAAGAGCCGAAGCCCCCCGAGGTCTACCGGGTCCTTGGCGCCGCATACCTTGGCAGAGGAGATGCGGTCAAATCGGCGACTTGCTTCAGGGAATTTCTTAAAACCTATCCCGATAATCCGGAGGGTCTCTATTTTCTTGCTGTTTCACTTCGCCGTCAGGGCAAAAACGAGGAAGCCGCGAGTTATTTGGAAAAACTGGTGAAGGCATCTCCGGGTTCGATCGATGCCGTAGCCGAGCTTGCCGGGGTATATGTTACGGAAAAGAAAACCGAACAGGCCCTCGAGCTTGTCGGAAAGCAGCTTGAGGGTTCGCCTGGGAATGCCCGGTTGTATTTGTTGCTGGGAAGTTTGCAGATGACCCGCAAAGATTGGAAGGAGGCCGAGGCGGCGTTTCTTAAGGGAATCGAATTCGATCCCCGGCTTTCCGGCTGTTACCTGGAGCTTGCAAAAGTCTACTCAGTCACCAACAGGTCTGATGAGGCATTGGTCAAGCTCGAGGAGGGCGTTGCCAAGGATCCTGGAAATGCCGGGCTTCAAATGTTATCCGGAATACTTTATCAGCAAAAGCACGACGTGGCGAAAGCCCGCAAGGCTTATGAGAAAGTCATCGAACTTGACCCAAAGAATGTTGCGGCGTTGAATAACCTGGCATATGTTTTCTCTGAAGAACTCGGTGATTATGAAAAGGCGCTTAAACTGGCCCAGAGAGCAAATGAACTCGCTCCTGACGATCCGCATGTTGCAGACACGCTCGGCTGGATTCTCTATAAACAAGGGAACCCTGAGTGGTCGCTCGGATATATTGAGAAAAGCGCCTCAAAGCTGCCCGAACAACCCGAAGTCCAGTACCATTTAGGCATGGTACAATATAAGCTCGGAAATGCGGAATCAGCTAAAGAGGCACTAAACAAAGCACTCGAACTTGACCCGAAATTTTCGGCTGCAGACGAAATCAGGCGAGTGCTTGCTGAATTATAGGATGAGGGAATTTTGCTTCACGACCTGGACATCCAGACCATAATCCCTTTATCAGCCGCTCTTTTGAATATCTGCCTGGGGCTGCTTGCCCTTATGGGGGCGAGGGGTTCCTTTGTCTACCGTATATTTGCCTTGGGCATGCTCTTCTTCGCGGCGGAGCAGCTTTTTTCGTTTCTTGCGATCGGGTCCCGTTACGCGGCCGAGTTTCGGCGATCGGAATTTCTAAGCATGCTGACAGGAGGGTTTGCTTATTGCGCATGGCTTACCTTCAGCATCTGCTATGGCAGGGAGGACTGCAAGAAGGCGTTTCGGGGCAGGAGATGGGTCATTCTGGCCGCTGGAGTTTTACCTGCAGCAATTATTTCATTATTCTACGGTTCACTGTTTGCTCAGATCCACGCGAGACGTGAGTGGACTATTTCACTTGGGCAGCCGGCATTCGTTTACTACATTCTGACCCTGATGATAGCGGTCTTCATCCTGGTAAACATAGAGAAGACCCTTCGATCTTCCAGCGGGGCGATAAGATGGCGAATTAAATTCATGCTGCTGGGAATCGGCTTTCTTTTTGCGGCCCGGATTTATTGTACTGCAGAGAAACTCATGTTCGTCGGGGATAGTTTCCAGTTTTCGGCCATAGAATCGGGATCACTGCTTTTTGCCGATTGTCTCATTATAATTTCCATCCTGAGGAGCAAGCTCAAAGATATCACCGTACATGTGTCTCAGGATTTCCTGTACAACTCAACGGCAATGGTTATCGTTGGTGTTTATTTGCTCGCGTTGGGCGTAGTGGCGAAGATCGCCACATACTTCGGCGTTGGCGGCATTCTGCTCCGTAATGCATTTCTTATTCTCATGGCTGTTGTGGGGGTCGCCGCTCTGTTCCTGTCCGGCGATATTCAGTACAGGATAAAAAAATTCATTGCGAGGCATTTCAAGCGGCCGTTCCACGACTACAAGAAGATATGGGAATCCCTGACAAAAAGGACGGTTTCCCTGGTCAATTTGCAGGACCTGTGCACGGCTGTGGCTAATATAATAGCTGAAACATTCGGGGTCTCGTCAGTAAGTATCTGGTTGTACGAAGAAAATAAGAGGCCGGCTTTATTCGGTTCCACTGACCTTTCTTTTTCACAGCAAATAGATCCGGGTTTTGAAAGCGAGATCGGGTTCCTCGTGCTCTCGATGCGGGATAAGCAGGAGCCGGTGAGGCTGGGGCCTTCTATTTCGGCATCCGGGGAATTACCGCGCTCCGAAGCGTTGCAGCCCGGTTTTCGAACCGTGGTTCGTTGTTGCACCCCTCTTGTCGCAGGGGGCTCCTTTTTGGGTATCATCACCGTAGGACCCAAGCCGCGGGGCGAGGAGTTCACATTTGAGGACTTGGATCTGCTCAAAACCATTGCAGATCAGACCGGGGGCTTCATTTTGAACCTGAAGTTGTTCGAGAGCCTCGGCCAGGCTAGAGAAATGAGGGCCTTTCAGAACTTGTCTACTTTTTTTATCCATGATCTAAAAAACCTTGCTTCAACCCTGGCCCTTACTCTTCAAAATCTGCCCACACACTATGATAATCCCGAGTACCGGCAGGATGCCCTGAAGATTATCGGCGGCAGCGTTGAGAAAATACAGGTAATGTGCAGCCGGCTTTCCGCGTTCAATCAAAAGCCTGATATGAACTTTATGTATACGGACTTGAACGGGATCGTTTTATCCGCGATATCGGATTTCGAAAATTGTGCTGATATGGTTGTCGATCGCGAGCTCAATAGCATCCCTGCTGTAAATGTGGACCCCGATAAAATCAGGAGCGTATTGTCGAATCTGATAATCAATGCCAGAGAGGCTTCGGGCGAAAAATGCGTGATAAGAATTTCAACATCGCTCGAAAATGGGTACGCGGTCATTTCCGTCAGGGACAACGGATGCGGTATGCCCAGGGAGTTTCTCGATAAAAACCTCTTTAAACCTTTCAAGAGCACTAAAACTAAAGGATTGGGCATCGGGTTGTATCAGGGCAAAATAATCGTCGAATCCCACCAGGGCAGAATTGAGGTGGAGAGCGAGGAAGGTAAGGGAAGCGAATTTCGTATCCTGCTTCCCGTTCCGGAATGAAACATTGTGCCTGAGTTTTTTTATGACCTTTAAAACTGGAATCGTATGACAAGAGAAGTAAATTCTAAAAAGCTACTGATTGTCGATGATGACGAGACCATTCGTATATCCCTGAAATGGGCTCTGTCCCAGGAATATGAAATCTTCTCGGCATCCAACAGGGCAGAAGCGCTCGAACTATTCGAGCGAGAAAATCCCTGTCTGGTCACTTTGGATCTGGGGTTGCCTCCCGATCCTCACGGAACCGAAGAGGGGCTGAACACTTTGGCTTCCATGGTCGAAAAAAATCAATTTGCCAAAATAGTCGTAATTACCGGCCAGGAAGGCAGAGAAAACGCTATTCAGGCAATCGGCCACGGTGCATACGATTTCTTCCAAAAACCTATCCAGATCGAAGAGTTAAAAATCATTTTAAAGCGTGCTGCCTATGTTTTTCAACTTGAAGAGGAGCATCGGAACCTTCAGGAGCTTGTTGCAGACAAGGCATTTGACGAGATTCTCGGAACCAGCGCCCAGATTGAGGAAATCTTCACTACCATAGAGAAAGTAGCCGGAACCGAGGTTCCGATACTTATCCTGGGTGAGAGCGGCACTGGAAAAGAGCTGGTGGCGAAGTCGATTCATCAGAGAAGTTATCAAAAGAAAGGGCCATTCATTGCGATTAATTGCGGCGCCATTCCTGAAAACCTGCTTGAGAGCGAACTCTTCGGGCATGAGAAAGGGGCATTCACGGGCGCTCACGCGCAAAGAAAGGGCCGGGTGGAATCGGCCGGAGGAGGGACCCTGTTTCTGGACGAAATTGGCGAGTTGCCGCTACCTCTTCAGGTCAAACTCCTTCGTTTCCTGCAGGAACATAAAATCGAACGGGTCGGTGGGAGAAAGGAAATATTCATTAATACCCGTGTAATCGCTGCCACCAATAAAAATCTGCTTCAAGAAATCGCTGAAAAGCGGTTTCGAGAAGACCTTTATTACCGGCTCGGGGTCGTGTCTATCCAAATCCCTCCTCTGCGCGAAAGGGGAGAAGACATTCCGCTCCTTGCAACCAGTTTTCTAAACAGATACGCCGCCGAGAACAAAAAGAAAATATCCGGATTTACTCACAAAGCCAGGATGGCCATTGAAGGTTATGCCTGGCCCGGAAACATCAGGGAACTGGAGAACCGCATTAAGCGGGCCGTAATAATGGCAAATGGTTCAAAATTAACCGAATCGGATTTGCAACTCTCACCCCCCGGCGAAGATGGGGTCATGACACTTAAAAAGGCCCGGGACAAGCTCGAAAAGAATCTGATCACTCTTTCACTTTCGCGAAACAACATGAACCTGACTCGGGCGGCAGCGGAATTGGGCATCAGCAGGCCAACCCTGTATGAGTTGATGGACAGACTCGGCATTAAGATAAATCAAGACAGTTGAACCACATCAATAGGAACGGAGTGGGTGATTCACAACGCCGCTGCCCTTATCCGCCAACACATGGCCCTGCAGTAAAGTCATCGCAACCAACTGCCTTCATCCGTTTTATCCGCAAAGATCCGGTTGGGTCTTACATGCCCCGCCTTCGTAATATCCTGTTTGTACCAGCCTGCTCGCAATTTTTGCCCAAGAATCCACAAATTTCTGTTGCGCACTTCCTGCCCAGGCTTGCGAGCAACTCTCAGGCCCATAGGATCGCGGAAGTGTCGGAAAGATTTACAAGTGGTAAATTTACCCTAAGATGCTACTGCACAAGCGTTTATGGTAAATCCCGCCGCAGTCACTGTCGGTTTTCTTTGCGGTTCCTAAAGCCAAAGAGTTGGGCAAGGCTTCTTTCAGCATCTCGTGCAACTCTATTCTTTAGATAAATTAAGCGCTTATCCTGGGTGAAACGCGCTGGAACCTTTCTGACATTGTTATTGCACTGCAATGCGATATAAAGCACTACGAGTAACGGACTCCAAATTGGGAGCTAATGCGCCAACGGCAAAGATTGAGAAAGCACAAATGATATTCTAAAACAAGAGAGGTGGTTCCATGAAGAAGTCGGTTTGTTTCTTGTTTGCAGCAGTATTGGTGTTTGGGATGACTTGGACGCAAATGCAGATACACTCGATGTGACAGGTACCTTCCCAAGTGGTGACTCAACCGGGGACGGTGGTAGTTTTAATGTCAAATTTGCTCTGCCGTCAACTTACGCTGCATCGGTTCCTTCTACAATAACATTGACATTTGATACAACTGCTTTTAATCAGTACACCTATAATGATTCTATTAGTATTAATGGCGGAAGTCAAATAAATATGCAGAATGGAAATTTTGACTGGCACGATTCAGAATGGACTTTAAATGTCGCAAGCTATTTACCGACCAGTGGGGGCACAGTGACGATTCCGGTAACGGACAATGGCTGGTATAGTGATGAAGTTACGCTATCTGGCGCAACCCTCACAGGGGCTTATACCGATAAAGACCCGCCACCCTCCGTCCCCGAACCCTGCAGCATGCTTCTCCTTGGTTCCGGTTTGGTCGGACTGGGGGCTTTAGGGAAAAGATTTAAAAAGGCCTAGATCGGTTCACAAAATCACATCGGTCTCAAATGGCAGGGTCAGTTCAAGTGACTCTGCCATTTTTGCATTTTGCGCCCGGCTGGGCGCGGGAGAAATCCTTCGATACGGTGCGGGCTGCTACTACGCCTTGCGCGAGACTGAGAGTGAAGAGTGAAAATTTCACCCTTTTGACCTCAGTCCTTCGCACTTGGAGCGAAGACTATGTATGGCGCACATTTGGTTGAGCATACAAAACAGGGTCCCTTCCATCCGCCGGATTTGTTGTCGCGTGCCCTCAAGGAGTAGCATATCTCCAGACCTCACGGAGCGTCGAGACTGCGGAAACTGCTTTGTTGCCGGCTGCCCTGGGCTTGCGCGCAACTCTCAGGCCCATAGGATCGCGCCGATGTCGGAAAACTTTACAAGTGGTATATTGACCGGAAATTGCACTGCGCAAGCGTTTATGATAAACCCCGCCGAAAGTCACTGTCGGTTTTCTTTACGATTGTTCAACCCGGCGAGCTGAGTGAAGGCTTCTTCCAACATCTCACACAAGCTATATTCTTCTGATAAATTAAACACTTAATCCGGTGCGAGAGCTATCGGAACCTCTATGGCATTGTTGTTGCATCATCTTCGGCTGACTCAAATGGTGAGATGAAGCGCCAAGGTCAAAGATTGTGAACACTCAAATTAAAATGGAAAAAACAATGAAGACCGTTTTTTGAAGTCTATTATGAATAACGGTATAAATTCAAACCGAACCAGGAGAGGAGAAAAAATGAAAGAGTATCTGATAAAATGGACAGGGATTTTGCTGATGGCATGTGCCGTCTTAGCCATCGGCGCCCCAGGCGTTCACGCAACGTCATTTACGAGCATAAATCTGGGCGTGGTAGACACGGATGATCTCGGTATACTTGTCACAGGTGGGTCTGGCAATAACTTGACAGTGACCGGTGGCTCGAGCACGTTCAACGCAAATATTGGGTTCGTCACCGGGTCTGCCACGAGCTTCACAGGTGGCACGCATACAGTGACCGGATCAACCTACACGGGCCTGACAAGTCCGGGTCTGACACAAGCTATCATTGGCGGTTTGACTGCAAATCAAACAATTGGCAGCATTGGTGGCAACACCACCATCAATCCGTCGACCACAAACGCGAATAGTTATGGCGGCTACAATACTGTTGTGGACATCACTGGTGGCTTCAATTTGTCATCCGGACAAACGCTGACAATAACCGGAACCAGTAGCGATTACTATATTATCTATGAGGAAGGCGCCATGTCGGTCAACGGCGCATCGGTCCTTTTGAGCGGTGGCCTCACGGCAAGTAATGTGCTGTTCTTTGTTGCGGGTACTGACGGCATAAGCGGTAACAACTCCGTGTTGTATGGCACGTACTATTCGTTAGCTCCAATCACTTTTTCCGGTGGGACGGTTGACGGAGCGCTCATTGGCAGCAAGATTACCGCTTCAAGCTCAACCGGTCAGACTGACATACTCAATGGGGGGGACCCATACAACTACGGCTCTGACGCCCCCAGCTCGGTTCCCGAACCCGGCACCATGCTTCTCCTGGGTTCCGGCTTGGTCGGACTTGGTGTGTTCAGGAAGAGATTTAAAAAAGCTTAGATCGACTCACAAAATTTCCAGCGATCTCAAATGGCAGGGTCAGTTCAAGTGACCTTGCCATTTTTGTATTGTGCGCCCGGGACGAATTCCACCACAGAGCCACAGAGGAACCCTCACTACGTTCGGGTTCGCGGTGATGATCTGAAATCGCGTAAGATGCTTCAAGTTAGCGGCCGGAACCTCACTGCGTTTCGGGTTCGCGCTGGACATAGTGGAAGCGCCTTTGACGCTTCAAGTTCGCGTCCGATCTTTTGTGAGGACGCAGGCTGAAGGGGTTTGGTTCATCCACACACCCTTCGGTGAACA
>JBKQTS010000277.1:0-43069 GCA_052143075.1 Syntrophobacteraceae bacterium
CACGAGGCCGGGGCTTGTGTCAATTGCTATTTTTGGCGCCCGGTCTCGGCACAACCTTTTAAGTCTACCGAATACCCATCCACAAATCAACCCTTAAATCGGAGGCCGCAGGACGAAAAAACACAAAAAATACTCCAACCCCGCGATACCGCCTCTAAATCTTCAAAGGATTCTAAAAGATCAAGGGAAATCTGTGAGAAGATCGAAGACCGCAAGATCAAAAATAATCACTTGATCAGGCATTGTCTCCGAATTGTCACCAGGAACTTGCCCCCCGACGGAAAGGCGAATATCTAGCCCATCGCAGAGACAGAGTCAACGGAAAAAATAATTAAATCACAAAATTTTCCACGCAAAGACTCAAAGAGAGGTCGGACCCCGTACGCGCCGTATAATCCACTCCCCGTTAGGGTCGAACGGGTTGACGGGGTCATCCCGTGCGTACTCATAGACCCGCGTGTTGCTATTTCTTCCCGAGCATCTTGGTTTTCAGGTCTTTCTGAATCGGCTTGTCTCCGACCCATATTCCGTAGAGGGCCTTTTTGAAATCCAGGCCTTCGATCACGCCTGAAGCTTTACCATTCCTGGATACTTCCACGCCCTTACCGGGGACATAGGCTAACTCAAAGACATCTCCTTCGTTAACCTCTTTGAACGTGCCGGCAAATGCATCGATCTTTGCTTTGAGCGGAGCTATGTCGCTGGTTGCGGTTTCCTTGAAAGCATCCTTAAAACCACTTTTCATGTTGTCGGCGTTGACCATGGATGAAGTGATCACCATCTTGACTTCCATGGGCTCATCTGCAGCGAGAATCGCGGCTCCATCACCGCTTTTCTCCTTGAGATACAAAGCTCCAACGTACACTCCGAAACCTAAAGTATTTTTCTGGCCTGCGCCGTTCAACGTCAGGTCCTGTCCAGCGACATTCGCCGCATCAGGGAGTTTCACCCCCTCCACCTCGGCGGCAAATGCCGATCCAGCCAGAACGAACACTGCGAATAGCACAACAAAAGCTTTCCTCAAGATCATAAAACCCTCCTCTTTTTAAACGTTAAGGTTAAGCTCCGGATCAACGCGATTCTACAGACATCTCCTTGAAAGTCCAAAGAAAAAGGCGGGGCGTCAAGGTTATCTTCGATTTGAGAGTCGAAGCTCAGGAACGGCATGTTTTTGACCTCCGATTCGATGAAGTGTCAACAATTGCACTGTAAATACAATCCAAATACAATGAATGGGGCGTTCCAGTTTTCTGTATCTCATGCCTGGACCCGAATTGAAATGGGTGAGGATCTCGATTTCTCGATGTCTCTATTCCTCAATACGTGTAACAGTGTGCCACGGAGGGATTTTCGGCTGCCAAACGGCAACCGGAAACGACAACCAGAAACGGAAATAGAAGAGGCAATAGAAGCGGCAAAAAGATGTAGGAATTGAGAGACTCCGAATTGAGGGATTCAGGGCCAGAGAAGCGGGGAGTGGGAACGGATCAAGGCTATGAGCGACAAGGATATCCGATCATAGGCGAGGTGTTGGGGCCTTCGGGGTAGTTTCCGGATGATCCCGCCCTGACTGGGGCATCCACAAACTTAGGGACTGAGGGTTTTATCCGCACATGTTCACAGAAGGGCATCCACGAAGGCAGATATTAAGGGATTGCAAAGAAAGGGGCCGGGGCAAGCTACTTAATTTACTGAAGAAATACACTCATGGGAAAATGAGCCCTAAATAGCAAGATTTTTAGCTTGCCCAGACCCCGTTCCAAGAGCAAATGAAAACCAGTGAGAGACGCTTTTGATGGGATCCTGCGGGACAGGAAGGAGCGATAAGAAATGAGAAAAACCAGCGAAGGTGCATGCCGATTTTGCCTTAAGACCTGCTCAGGTTCAACGATTGGCAAACACCTGGAATCATGCAGGGTAAAGAGGGAAAAAGATGTCGAGGAAGCCGCCAGGTCCAGGAAAACGGAAAAGATCTTCCATATCAAGATCCGGGGCGGCAGTGAGTTTTGGTTGCACGTCGAGATGAAAGGGGCATCGAAGCTTTCCGACCTGGATAAATTTCTGCGGGATATCTGGCTCGAATGCTGCGGACATCTCAGCCGGTTCATAATAGACGGACAGACGTACGTGCCTACCTACGCTGGTGACCTCATGGAAATGGAAGACAAGCCGATGGGGGTTCAACTGAGTAAGGTCCTGGGGGTGAAGGATAAATTCGAACATGAGTATGATTTTGGTTCGACTACTTACCTTGAGGGACAAATCATTTCCGAGCGACTGGGGGCATTGAAAGAAAAAGTCAGAATTCTCGCACGGAACCGTATGCCTGAAGCGGAATGCACGGAATGCGGGAACTCCGCCGCCCGGTTCTGCACCGATTGTCAGGAATTTTATTGCTTCGAATGCCTTGCCGATCACGAGTGCGGGGAGGAAATGGCTCTTCCCCTTGCCAACTCCCCCCGCACGGGTGAATGCGGATATACCGGGGATCAAGACCCTGATGATTTCGATGAGGACAAGGGCACCGGGAAGTGAAGGTTAGCAATGATTTCCAGGCGATAATGGCCTTCTAAGCACGAAGAATCTATTGACGCCGCGTATTATGAGACCGGCTCGAGGCGCGCCTGGAAAAAGCGCAGGTATTTGGGTTCGTAGACTAATTTGAGGCCTTTTGCCCTGTCCCGGTTCCAAAAGACCTCTTCGATTGCTTCGGCGGTAACGTCCGTGTGCGCCTGCGTATAGACCCGGCGCGGAATGGTTACGCGTACAAGCTCGAGCTTCGGGTAGCGGTGCTGCCCGGTCTCAGGGTCCCGGCCGGCTGAAAGGATGCCTCTTTCCATCGTTCGCACTCCGGCTTCGATGTAGATTTCGGCGGCAAGGCTCTGAGCCGGAAACCGGTCCTGCGGGATGTGGGGATAGAAGCGCTTCGCATCAAGAAAAACGGCATGCCCGCCGATCGGCAGCACAATCGGCAAATCCCAGTCGAGCAGTTTTTTCCCCAGATACTCAACCTGCCCGACCCTGGCCCGGATGTGGTCGTCGTCGACGGATTCTTCTATGCCCCGCGCCATCGCCTCCATGTCACGCCCGGCAAGGCCGCCATATGTGTGAAGCCCTTCATAGACCACCACGAGATTCTGCGCCTCCTCGAACTTGTCCGGATCGTTGAGAGCCAGCCAACCGCCGATGTTAACGAGGCTGTCCTTTTTTGCGCTCATCCACGACCCATCGGTATACGAACAGAACTCGAGCAGAATATCGGCCACCTTTTTATCCCGGTACCCTTCCTCCCTTTGCTGGATGAAGTAGGCGTTTTCTATCGCCCTAGTCGCATCCAGCAGTACCGGGATCCCATATCCGTCGCAAAGCGCGCGGAGGTCCCGCACGTTTTGCATCGACACGGGCTGCCCCCCGGCCATGTTCACGGTAGCGGCGAGGCTCACGTAAGGAATTCTTTCACGTCCGGCTTTTTTGATAAGGTCTTCCAGTTTGCCCAGATCGACGTTACCTTTAAAAGGGTGCTCGCTCTGCGGATCGTTGGCCTCGTCGACGATCACATCCGCGAAAGTCCCGCCCGCAAGCTCCTGGTGAATCCTGGTCGTAGTGAAGTACATGTTCCCCGGCACCACATCGCCTTTTTTTATGTAGACTTGGGAAACCAGATGCTCTGCGCCCCGCCCCTGGTGGGTGGGAACTATATATTTATATCCGTAAAATTTTTGGATATTGGCCTCCAGGTGGTAGAAATTACGGCTCCCCGCGTAAGCCTCGTCTCCGAGCATAAGTCCGGCCCACTGGTAGTCGCTCATCGCCGAAGTGCCGGAGTCGGTGAGCAGATCGATATAGACGTCTTCGGACTTGAGCAGAAATGTATTATACCCGGCCTCCTGTATGCGCTCCCGCCGGTACTGGCGGGTTGTCCCGCGAACCGGTTCCACCATCTTCACCTTCCAGGGCTCGGCCCAGGACTTCTTGGAAGTGTCTCGTTTTCGTAAGCGGTTTTCAGTCACCATTAAGGTTTCCTCCCTACTGAGATTTGCCGTCAACGGTCACCGAATTTTATTCCCTGGGCAAGGGGCATGTTTCCGGACCAGTTAATTGTGCAGGTTTGGCGGCGCATATACGCTTTCCAGCAATCCGACCCCGATTCCCGGCCTCCCCCGCTTTCCTTCTCACCTCCAAAGGCGCCGCCGATTTCCGCCCCGGAGGTGCTCATATTTACGTTGGCAATACCGCAATCGCTCCCCCGGCCGCTGAGAAACAGTTCAGACTCGCGCAGGTCGTTTGTAAAAATCGACGAAGTAAGACCCTGCGGAACGTCGTTGTGCAACTCGATGGCCTGCTCAAGGGTTTCATATCGAATCATGTACAAAATGGGCGCAAAAGTTTCCTTTTTTACGATGGGATATCTGTTTTCCACCTCGCAGACACAAGGACGGACGTAGGTCCCGGCATCATATATCCCGCCGGACAGCACTTCGCCTCCGTAGAGCAGCTTTCCGCCATCTTTTCTGATCTCTTCGAGCGCCGTTCTCATGGCTTCGACGGCCTTTGTGTCGATGAGCGGCCCCATGAGCACGCCCTCTTCCAGCGGGTTGCCGATCTTAACCTCCCTGTAGGCCGACAGGAGTTCTACTCTTAGCCTGTCGAAGATTGAGTTCTGCACGATAAGCCGCCTGATGGTCGTGCACCTCTGCCCGGCGGTCCCTACGGCCCCGAACAGGATAGCCCGCGCGGCGAGTTTGAGGTCTGCGTTTTGAGTAACGATGACGGCGTTGTTGCCTCCAAGCTCCAGTAGAGGTTTTCCGAGCCGCGAAAGAACGATCTCCCCCACACGCCTTCCCATCGGCACGCTGCCTGTGGCCGAAATCAGCGGCAGCCGCGTGTCTGCGGCCATTAGCCCGCCGATATCCTCTCCTGCGCCTATGACGACGTTCAAAAGCCCTTCCGGAAAGCCGCAGTCATTTACGACGCGAGCGGCTATCATGTTGGCTGCAATGGCGCAAAGCGGCGCCTTGCTCGAGGGCTTCCAGACAACCGTGTCGCCTGCAATCAGCGCCAGCATGGCGTTCCATGACCATACGGCAACCGGAAAATTGAACGCCGTGATAACACCTGCAGGGCCAAGCGGATGATATTGTTCGAACATGCGATGCCCGGGTCTTTCGCTTTGCATGGAAAAACCATAGAGCATACGCGACTGGCCGACGGCAAAGTCGCAGAGGTCTATCAACTCCTGGACCTCGCCTTCTGCCTCCGCCAGTATTTTCCCCATCTCCAGCGAGATCAACGCGCCAAGGTCCTTTTTCCGCTCGCGGAAAGCGGCGCCGATCTGACGGACCACTTCGCCGCGCTTCGGGGCCGGCACATCCCGCCATTCCCTGAAAGCTGCGCTGGCTGTTTGCGACACCCTGTCATAAGCGGACGGGTCGGCCTGCCTTATCCTGGAGAGCATTCTCCCATCTATCGGTGACGTGGATTCCAGTACCTTGCCCTTGCAGTCCAGGCGATCGAGTCCAGTGAGAGCGCCCTGGTTCAGTTCGCCGATACCGAGCCTTTCAAGCAGGTCCTTCATTGATTCCCTTTCCAGTAAGGGGAGTTATCCTAGCAGGCGAGCTTTTTTAGAGTTTGCTCGAAAATGGAAAGCCCTGTGTCTATTTCCTCTTCGCTGATGGTAAGGGCCGGGCAAAACCGAATCGTGTTTTCACCGCAACCGAGCAAGAGCAAACCGCTGTGGAATGCGCTCTGTACGACGAGATCGCGCAAATCGGGGGCGCTCTCTTTGGTGATGCGGTCCTTCACGAGTTCCACACCCACCATCAGTCCCTTTCCGCGCACGTCTCCCATGCACTCGAAGCCCTTCTGCATTTCTCTCAACCCCGCCATTAGCTGTCGTCCCCTGATTTCTGCATTCTCGATCAGACCTTTTTGAAGAAGATCGATGGTTACCAGGGCTGCCCGGCAGGAAACGGGGTTACCGCCGAACGTCGATGCGTGCGATCCGGCATGCCAGTCCATAAGTTCCGCCCTCGCGATCATGGCCCCCAGCGGCATGCCTGAAGCAATTCCCTTGGCAAGGGCCATTATGTCCGGTTCAACGCCAAAGTGTTCCATGGCGAACATTTTTCCGGTTCTTCCCATCCCGGATTGAATCTCATCGGCAACGAGAAGGATACCGTATTTTTTTGCCAATTTGCCAAGTTCTACGTGGAATTCCGGTGGCGGTACGATATATCCGCCCTCTCCCTGAATTGGTTCGACGAATATGGCCGCAACTTCCTCCGGCGGAATGCTGTTACGAAAGAGGGGATCTTCTATCCACCGAACGCATGCCGAGCCGCAGGTGGGATAACAGGCCCCGTAAGGGCAGCGATAACAGTTTGGGTATGGCACGTGGGTAATTCCCGGCACGAACGGGTGGTAATATTTTTTTTGATAGGCCTTACTTGCGCTAAGCGAAAGGGCCCCCATCGTCCTGCCATGAAATGCGCCGAAAAAAGCGATCATTTGTTCGCGTCTGGTATGATAGCGGGCAAGTTTGAACGACGCTTCCACGGCCTCTGCGCCGGAGTTGCCAAAAAAGACTTTGGCCCCACCCGTCATATTCGCAATCTCAGCCAGCTTTTGGGCAAGAATTGTCTGGGGAGAATAGTAGAAATCCGTTCCTGACATGTGGATCAATTTTCCGGCTTGATCCCTGATTGCCTCAACGACTTCAGGATGACAATGCCCGGTCGAGTTAACCGCTATACCCGCTGTGAAATCCAGGAACTGATTGCCGTCAACGTCCTGAACCCATAGTCCAAGGGCCTTTTCGACGACCAGGGGGTAAGCCCTTGTATAGGACGGAGAAACGAACTCAGCGTCGGCGCGAATAAATTCCGAAGCTATCGGCCCCGGCAGAGAAGTCTTTATTAGCGGAACTTTCATATTTTCCTCTGATTTCCTTAGGGAGCAGGGAGCGGGAAGCAATAAACCATAAATACAGTGACGCCTTTCCCGGGGCAGCCAATAGTCGGAATAGTCAGTAAAATAGTTACTGGCGTTTCGAATTCCAATTGGCTGTTGCCCTCTGGCAGAAAAAAAGGCTTGTCTTATATTGCTCAATGCCAAAGTATTTTGAGTGAGTTTCAATTCTATTCATTTACCTATCGCTATTTTCAGACAATTTCGAGGTGAGAGAAAGGATAATGCCGACCACAGAAATCGATTTCCCATACCGCGTCAATTACCTTTCGATCCTGGACCAGGGCGGGCAGGTTGACAAATCACTCGAACCGCAGCTATCCGATGAGCTGCTCCTGAAACTCTATCGAGCCATGCTGCTTGGGCGAAGATTCGATGAAAGGATGTTGATCCTTCAGAGGCAAGGCAAGATAGGGACTTTTGCGCCGGTCAAAGGACAAGAGGCGCAGGTTGGAGTTGCAGCCGCATTGAGTCCCGATGATTGGATCGTTCCCTCCTTTCGGGAAGCACCGGTCGAAATCTGGCGCGGAAAGCCCATGGAGCTCATTCTTCTCTATTACAGCGGCTATAACGAGAGCGGCCAAATGCCCGATGGGCTGAACCTGCTTCCCGTTTCCGTTCCCGTAGGCTCTCAAATGCTTCATGCTGTGGGGATCGGTTACGCGATGAAGTACCGGGGGCAAAATTCTGTCGTGGCGACATTTTTCGGCGACGGGGCAACCTCAGAGGGCGATTTCCATGAAGCTATGAATTATGCCTCGGTCTATCAAACCCCCGTCATTTTCATATGTCAGAACAACCACTGGGCGATATCACTGCCCTGGAACCGGCAGACCCATTCGAAAACTCTGGCTCAAAAAGCGCTTGCCTACGACATGCCGGGTCTTCAGGTGGACGGAAACGATGTGCTTGCCGTCTACAAGGCGGCCAAAGACGCGGCGGACCGTGCAAAAAAGGGCGGGGGACCGGCTCTCATAGAGATGATAACTTACCGCCTCTCTATGCATACCACCGCGGATGACCCGAAAAAGTACCGCACGCAGGAAGAAGTAGCCGAATGGGAGAAACGCGATCCCATAACCCGGTTTGAAAAATACCTCAGAGACAAGCACATTCTGGACGACCGGAAAGTCCAGTCGGTCGCCGAGGAAGTCAAACAAGAAATCGGCTCGGCCGAGCACCGGTGGTCGGAGTTGGTCGAAAATGGGGTCAATCCGTCGCTGATGTTCGACCACGCCTATGCGGAACTCACCCCGGCGCTGCGCGACCAGAAGGAAATGCTCAAAAGGGAACTGGAGGAAAAACGGTAGCAGGAAGCGAGAAGCAAGGAGCGGGCAAAAACCGGTCTTTGGTTCTCAGTTGGTGGTTTTAAGGTAACTGAGAACTCAAAGCTTAAAACTAAGTGGTTTTCTTCCTGCTTCCTGCTTCCTGCTTCCAGCTTCTTCATTTACTGGAGATTTCTTCGATGCCTAAAATGAATATGGTCGAAGCCATAAACATGGCGCTTCGCCAGGAGATGGAAAAAGACGACAGGGTTATACTGCTGGGCGAAGATATCGGGAAAGATGGCGGAGTCTTCCGTGTAACGGACGGGCTGCTTGACAAATTCGGGCCCCAACGGGTTATGGACACGCCGCTGGCCGAATCCGCACTTGCCGGGCTCTCAATCGGAATGGCGGCATACGGGCTTCGACCGGTATGCGAGATGCAGTTTTCCGGCTTCAGCTACTTCGCTTTCCACCAGATGGAAGCTCATGCGTCAAGGATGAGGCAAAGATCGCAGGGCCGCTATGGAGTCCCGATGGTGCTCAGAGCGCCCTACGGTGGGGGAGTAAGAGCACTCGAACACCATTCCGAAAGCCGTGAAATCTATTGGGCGCATACGCCGGGGCTGAAGATGGCTATCCCGTCCTCTCCACGCACGGCCCGCGCCCTTCTGATAGGCGCTATACGCGACCCTGACCCGGTCGTTTTCTAAGAGCCGAAAGCCCACTATCGGGCCTTCAGGGAAGAGGTGCCCGAAGAAGAGGAAAGTTTCCCTATCGGCAAGTCCCGCATAGCCCTGGAGGGCAGTGACATAACCCTCATATCCTACGGCGCAAGCCTGAGAACGACACTCGAGGCCGCATCGGAGTTAAATGACAAGGACGGGGTGAAATGTGAAGTTATAGATCTGCTTTCACTATCTCCTCTGGACGACCAACTCTTCATCGAGTCGGTAAAAAAGACCGGGCGAGCGGTTGTGGTGCACGAGGCCCACTGCACGTACGGAGCGGGCGCCGAAGTCATTGCCAGAATAGTGGAAAAGGCCTTGCTCTATCTGCAGGCCCCCGTCGTCAGGGCAACCGGCTTCGATATCGTCATACCCCTGTATCAGCGCGAGCAGGATTATTTGCCTGGCGTGCTCAGGATCAAAAGGGCGGTTCGCGAAACCTTGGCATTCTAGTTTTGGAGGATCATATGCCGGTCGAGTTCAAGCTTCCCGACCTGGGAGAAGGAATACACGAAGGCGAGATAATCGAAGTTCTCGTTCATGCAGGCGACAAAGTTGAAGACGGACAAACGGTGTTGATCATAGAGACCGACAAAGCAACAGCAGAGGTCCCCTCGCCGGTAACCGGAACTGTTAAGGAAGTAAGGGTAAAACCCGGGCAGACGGTCCGCGTAGGGGAAGTGCTGATTGTGTTCTTGAAGGAAGGCGAGTTCGAAGAGGAAGCTAAAGCGCCGCCGCCCAAAGCGCCCGAAGAAAAGCGCGAAACGCGCCCACCCGGAGGTCCGGTTGCCGCCGCGCCTTCCACCCGCCGCCTGGCGCGGGAACTTGGTGTAGATATTGGCCAGGTAAAGCCAAGCGGCCCGGGTGGGCGGGTTACCCCCGAGGACGTGCGCGCGTTCGCCGAAAGCGCGGGGCGGCCGGAGACCGCAAAAGCGCCCCTCGAGGCCAAAATCCCTCCCGTCCCACCTTTAGAAAAGGGGGAGGAGAAAAAACCGCCCGAACTGCCCGAGCTTCCCGAGGCCGTTGCTCTTCCCCAATTCGACCGGGCCGGGCCGGTCGAGCGAATCCCGCTTCGCTCTGTGCGCCGGGCCACTGCAAAACGCGTTGCCCTTGCATGGTCTCAAATACCCCATGTTACGCACATGGACGTCGCGGACCTTACCGAACTCGAAGCGTTCAGGCGCAAACACAAACAGCAGGTCGAGGCGCAGGGCGGGGCTCTGAGCCTGACGGTTTTCGCCATGAAAGCCGCTGCGGCGGCACTGAAAAAATTCCCCCGCTTCAATTCCAGCGTAGATATGGAATCTGAAGAGATCATTATTAAACATTACCACAACATCGGGTTCGCGGTTGACACCGACCGCGGCCTGCTCGTTCCGGTGATCCGGGGCGTTGACTGCAAGAGTATTTTCGATCTGGCGATTGAAATCAAAAACCTTATAGAAAAGACCCGCCAGGGCCTGGCAACTACGGACGATTTGTCTGGCGGGACTTTCACGATAACCAACGTGGGTCCGTTGGGCGGGACGGGACTTTCTCCGATCATCAATTACCCGGAAGTCGCCATCCTGGGAATGGCGCAGGCAAGATTGCAGCCGATTGTAGTTGGAGATGAAATAAATTATGAAATCGTCCCTCGCCTTATGCTGCCCCTCGGCGTCACTTTCGATCATCGGGTCCTGGACGGCGCTGAAGCCGCCAGGTTTCTAAGGATTATCATAGAGGGGCTGGAAAACCCGGAAAACCTTCTTATGATGAGTTAACGGCGAGTCGCCGCAACAGGATTTGACGCTGCCCGCCGGAGCCTCCGGATGGATACGGTCCGGGCGGATTAACGGCACGGGACCGCAATGACAACTTTTGGAGCTTTCATAAAATGGTAATGGGCGAGTTTACCCAGGAAACCGATCTGCTGGTTATCGGCGGAGGTCCGGGGGGCTATGCGGCGGCTTTTCGGGCGGCTGATCTGGGAATGGACGTAACGATGGTCGATACCGACCCCGGGCCGGGAGGAGTGTGCCTGTTCACAGGCTGTATCCCGTCGAAGACTCTGCTCTACGTTACTGAACTCATGCACGATTCCCGGCACGCAAGTGAGATGGGCATCACTTTTGCCGAGCCGATGGTAGACCTGGACCGCCTGCGCGAATGGAAAATCAAGGTCGTAGACAGGCTCGCGAAGGGCCTGGTCGAGCTTACCAAAAGACGCGGCGTTCTTTTCATACAGGGAAAAGCCACACTGGAGGATTCAAGCCATGCTCGAATCCAGAATACGGCGTCCAGCCATATCAGGTTCAAACATGCGATCATCGCCACCGGTTCTTCCACCCGAACCCTGGCAGGAGCTCAGTTCAAACCGGGCGGGCGACTCATGGATTCAACCGGTGCGCTGGAACTCGCGGATATTCCTGAACGGCTGCTCGTTGTCGGGGGCGGCTTTGTCGGGCTTGAAATCGGCTCTGTTTACGCCTCGCTGGGGAGCAAAGTGGTCCTTGTCGAAAATAACGGAAAGTTCATGCCCGGTATCGATCCCGATCTGTCCAGACCCCTTGTTGTGCGGCTCAAAGCTCTCTTTGAATCTATTCACTACAACACGAACATCACCTCGGTCGAGGAAGATGACACCGGCGTAGATGTCACTTTCAGCGGGGAAATCGAGCAGAAGAACCAGCGATTCGACCGTGTGCTCGCGGCTGTCGGCAGGACCCCGAATTCGCAGGGAATTGGCTTGGAGAATACAAAAGTCAAGGTAAACGAACGAGGATTCATAATAGTTGACAAACAGAGGCGCACAACGGATGAAAATTTTTTTGCGGTCGGTGACGTGACAGGCGGGGCTATGCTGGCTCACAAGGCCATGCATGAAGGCAAAGTGGCTGCCGAAGTGATCTCGGGAATGCCCTCGGCATTCGATTTTCAGGCCATTCCTGCAGTCCTGTACACCGATCCGCAGATTGCGGTTTGCGGACTAAGCGAAACGGCGGCAAAAATGCGGGGACGCAATGTCAAGGTCGCCCGTTTTCCATGGTCCGCATCCGGTCGCGCCGTATCCATGGGCGTCGCCCAGGGGCTGACCAAGATGATCATCGACCCCGATTCGCAACGGGTGCTCGGAGTCGGAATCGTCGGGCGCGAAGCCGGTGAAATGATATCCGAGGGTGTTCTTGCAATCGAGATGGGTGCGCTCGCGGAGGACGTCGGCCTGTCGATTCACCCTCATCCCACTCTTTCAGAATCTGAGGAGGAGGCGGCTGAAGCCTTCCTCGGCAGCTCAACGCACATTCTTCCGCAGCGCCGGGCCGGCGCAGGCCGGGATAGCCCGGCCTGAGAGGCCGCTCACATATGAAAAATCCGATCTCTTGCGGTATTTCCATCAACCCATACTAACTAAGGAGAATGAAATGAAGGGCAACGAAAAAATCATCGCGAAGCTGAACGACCTCCTTGCAGACGAACTCACAGCCATCAACCAGTATTTCGTTCACGCGGAGATGAATGAGAACTGGGGGTATGAGCGGCTTCATGAAAAGATCAGGAAAAGATCGATCGACGAGATGAAACACGCCGAGAGGCTGATCGCCCGCATACTATACCTGGAAGGCAAGCCGATCGTAAGCAATTTGAAAAAGATCACCATCGGCTCTGAGATTCCCGCCCAGCATAAAAATGACTGGGACGCAGAGGATGGGGCCATCAAGAGTTACAACGATGGAATTCGCCTTGCCGTAGAACTCGCCGATAACGGCTCACGTGAGCTTATGGAATCCATACTGAAGGATGAGGAAGATCATATCGACTGGATCGAAGCGCAACTCGACCAGATCAAGATGATGGGCATAGCCAATTACCTGGTCGAACAGATCGATTAGGGCGGCAGGGCCCGCCGGCCGGCATCTCGACATCCCACCCACGCGTGAGGCGGGCGGCCACTGACACCTTCGGCGGGCGGCTCGATAACCCGCCTCGATGCCCCTCGGGGCTTCCGATTCGGAAGTGTTTGCGAAAACGAAAATAGGCTCCCGCTCCGGCCGGAACGGGAGCCGCTAACCATAGGCCAAAGCAACGGGGCGGAGATAGAAAAAAGAACAGGCGTGCGGGTCTCTCTGGCCGGCATCATACAGCCTTTAAATACCGTTGACAGTCATCCCTTTTGGGCAGCAACACCAGTTTGCTTTTCAATTGGGCATAAGGAATCAGGCAACGTTACAATATTACACCAGTATTTGCTAACTGTATCGATTATATCTACTAACACTCCAAAGGAATCAGGCTTTGTGATAAATGAGTTGGCGCCCTTGCAATAGCTTTCAAGTATAACATCTTTGTTACCGGACGTTGTGAAAATTATTACCGGAATATTGACAAGTCTTGGATCACTTTTGATGCGTTTTAAAGCTTCAAGGCCTCCCATTGTTGGCATGTTGATGTCTAATAATATGAGACCTGGAAGAATTACTCCCTCCTTCAAATAGTCCCAAAGCTCTTTACCATTGCTTACAAAGTTAAGTTGAATACAAGAGCACTTTTCACTAAAAGCATCCCGCATCAATAATTGGTCATCCAAATCATCATCGGCAAGTTCTATGGCTTCATCATGAAATTAAAACATCCCGCCCTTCCCAGTATTTTTTGCGCAGATCCTTTTTCAGCATTTTGCCTATCAGGTTTCTGGGAATTGAATCAACATAATCGACGGATTTAGGTGCCTTGAATCCTGCCAAACGCTCTTTGCAGAAGCTTATGATCTCATCTTCGCGGACGGAATAACCTGGTTTGAGAACAACAACGGCTTTTACTTGCTCGCCCCACTTTTCATCGGGAACACCTATGACTCCGGCATCTGCTATTCCTTCCATCTGAAGAATTACGCCCTCGACTTCTGCAGGGTAGATGTTTGTGCCGCCGCTCACGATCATATCCTTGGCCCGATCCACAAGGTAGTAATAGCCGTCATTATCCATGCGAGCCATGTCGCCGACAGTCGCCCATTCGTGATCAAGGAAGGCCTCTTGGGTTCCCGCTTCATTGTACCAGTATCCGTCAAAAATTGTGGAACTGCGGCAATAGAGCAACCCTACCTCGCCCGGTTCAACTTCCTTCCCGTCTTTTGACACAATTTTTAGCTCTACATCAAAAATAGCTTTCCCGACACTGTTTGCCTTCTCTTCTTTTAGCCATTCATCCGCAGAAATGCTGGTAATAAATCCAAGTTCCGATGCTCCAAGCATATTGTAGATTTCGGCTGTTTTAAAATGATCAACCATTTTCTGAAAAATGGAAGTATGCATAGGAGCACCGCATGCAACAACCAGCCTGATGGACGAAAGGTCATATTTTGCCAGTGTTTCTTCGGGAAGTGACAGCATCCAGTCATACATAATCGGTACCATAAAAATAAACGTCGGACGATATGCGTCTATGAGTTTTAAAGTCTCTTCGGCCACAAAAGCGGGCGCAATAAACAGCGTCCCTCCCGCCATCAGTGTGCTAATAGCATACCCGATTGCTGCAGCCGCATACATCGGCGCAACAACCAGAAACATGTCGTTATTATTAATCCCCAGTTCAAGGCAGGTAGAAACAGCCATGCTGTAATCGCTGTACATGGTTCGTGCAGCACCTTTGGGTGTTCCGGTTGTGCCTGCTGTATAGAATATAACATGCAGATCCTCAGGCAAAACTTCAACGGATGGTTCTGTATTACTTCCATGCTTTAAAAAATCTTCGTAGTTTTGCATGCCTCCTGTAGAGGAATCACCAATCACTACAATGCGTCGAACACTTTTTATTTTTCCCTTTATTTTTAATATGGAGGCAAGGAGGTCCGTCTGAACGAATACGATTGCAACATGAGTATCATTGATCTGGTAGGCTATTTCATCACCTGTCAAGCGGTAATTCCCGAGTGTGAAGGGTGAGCCGATCATCTGCGCCGCTATCATGATTTCCGCATATTGGAGGCAATTCGGCATGTAAGTGATGACCGGATCACCTTTTCCGATTCCGCAATCGAGCATGGCATTTGCCAGTTGAGATGCACGCTGCCACAACTGGGCATAGGTCAAAGAGACCTTATCGTTCCTGACTGCGATCTTATGAGGATTTTTACGAACGTGACTTCTCAGGGTGTTGATTCCGTTGCTTGTCAGAGTTTTTTTCCCTGGTTGTTTTCCTATGAAATCCATTGTGTTATATTTTCCTTTTTATATTGAGGTGTTAACTCGATAAATCGGTCAAGAACCGGTCCAAAGTGGGAATTCCTTTGATGCTTTCCCCTCATTATTGAATTGCGACACAGTCTCGTACGCCGGAGTGACTAAATCATCGGTTCTTTGAGGCGCTTTTCCCACAAGCGGACCCTTTTTCATTATCCTGCCAGGGATGATTACCGATAGGATCGCTCTTCCGATTGAATATGGGAAGCCTCACGACCAGGCCGACTTTCCTCTGACGCTTGAATGCGTTCAGCAACGTGTTTTATTTGCGCTTCAGCGTCGGCCATCATCCTTTCGATCAGTTCAGCGCACGTGGGAATGTCATGGATCAGGCCGATCGACTGGCCGACCATCATGGGAGCACAGGAGACATCACCTGTCATCCATGCCGCTTTTGCTCTCTCACCGGACATCAGGGGGATGATTTCGGTCAAACCGCCATTCCTGTTTTCAACTTCGAGAACTTTTTCGACCAGGTCGTTTTTCAGCGCTCGTCCCTGGAGTTCAATCGATTTGCAAATCAAGGTCGTATGATGTTCCTCCCGGGCCACCAGTTCTTTTTTTATATTCTCATGGATTTCGCATTCAACCGTAGCCATAAACCTCGAGGCCATCATGACCCCTTCGGCGCCCAGCATGAGGGCAGCAGCCATGGTTCTTCCATTGGAAATACCGCCCGTCGTTACAACGGGAATAGACAGCGTCTCGACCATCCTTGCGGTCAGGACCATTGTTGTGACATCGTCATTGAGCGGGTGTCCTCCTTCTTCGATCCCGGCGGCATATACACCGTCATATCCGACGTCCTGCGCATGGAGGGCATGACGCACAGAACCGACTTTATGAAAAAGCTTAACCCCCGCTTTCTTAAGCATATCGACGTATTCCAGACCCAATGCTTTATCGATCGGGGCCCCGGAGATTTCCAACCCTGCAATCCGCTCTTCAGCGCAAACACGCAAATACATTTTATAATGGTCCGGAGTGATCCGAATAGAGGGGAGGATAGTCACATTGACCATGAAAGGTTCGTTTGTCAATTTCCTCGTTTCATGAATAGCCCCGCGGAATTCTTCTTCCGAATCGTAGATGGCCGCCGTCAGATTTCCCATACCTCCGGTGTTCGATATAGCGGCGCATAATTTCGGTTTGCAGATATACATCATAGCCCCGCAAATAATGGGGTACCTGATATCAAACATCTCTGTGATGGCTGTTTTAATCATCTTAAAATCCTTTCACCGCGAATAATGCGTCAACTTCCGGTCCATGCACCCAAACCGCCTTAGTCCATAAGATTCATTCAGCATTCTCTCAATGCCGGGTAATCCGGTTCGCCCCTCATCATGACATCTGTCCGGCCGTAACACCTGGAAGATGCAACAATATGGCGTCGAGCACCTTTTTATGTTCAGGATTGAAATCTGTCTTCGCCATGAATTTCGTTTGCCCTAAACCGGGATAAATCACAAATTTTTCATCATCCTGCAAGCGCCTTTGCCATGTCCAACCTCCCGGAATGAAAAGCGCACGGAGCGCGGTGAAAACACTACGCCCCGTGTTTTTTAGTAATACCGATTATTTTTTACTCACCCCAATCGTTTTTTCCCTTGCACCGGTCCAGATTCTGATCCATCCAGGGAAGCACCTTATCGGCCGGCAACGTGTATATTTGCGACGCAAAACACGCATCCTTGAACCAATAGTAAGGAGGAATCGTATAGGTCGCCTTTTGCTCTTCCGGCGGGCCGTATACCGTGGCGGACAGGTCCCGGATGGCCTTGTGATCGCAGGCCCGCATTTTATAGACCTTGCCGTCCGGCCCACGATAGGTGTCTCCTTCCCAGAGCTGAGCGATTTTATCGGCATCGGTAGTCTTTGCGCGTTCTATAACGCTTAAAAGCCAGTAGGTTTGAAACACCGAGTGGGATGAAGGCCCATAGGCGGTCCAGTATTTAAAGGCGCGAGTATTATAAGGCGCGGTAGTCCACTTCTTCCATTGATTCTCCCAGGCCTCGAACATTTTCAACCATCCGGGCGCAGCGCTGAAAGGAACAGGCGAGTGATTTGCGTAGACATTGACCCAACCTTTTGACCCTTCTATCCCCATTTCGTGGAGCATGTTGGGATCCGTCATGTAGAGATTAGCGAAGGGCAGGTTGACCCCCATCTGCCTGGACTGCTTGGCAAGATTGACTGCATCGGGATCCCAGTCGCCGGTGAAGATGACCTCGGCGCCGGAAGCTTTGATCTTCTCGAGGTAGGGGGCAAAATCGGTCAGGAAGAGTTTATGGTAATCCTCACCGACAATCTGCGCGCCGGGATAGTACTCAGCCAGACCTTTTTTAAAGCCATCGGCGAAACTATGGCCGAGCGAAAGATCTGGACAAAGAATATAGAATTTCTTTTCCTGTTTTCGGATCTGACCGTAATAGTAGGCGACGCCGCGGGCAATCTGTTCAGTGGAAACGTGGCTCTGGAATGAGTAACGTCCAAAATTTTCAGCGTTTTGGATATCATCAGAGGCGCTGGAGGCATTTTGGGCAATGACCTTGTACTTGTTGGCGACTTCGTTGATGACTTTCATGATGTGGCTGCCGTCGGTGCCCCAGAGGACATGGACCTTTTCCTGGAGGATCATTCGTTCACAAACTTTCTTGGCCTGGTCCACCTTGCCCATGCTATCGGCCTTGATCACTTCAATAAGTTTCTTCTTGCCATCGACAAAGATGCCGCCACGTTTGTTGATATCATGGGCAGCCCAGGTAACGGCGGTCCAGTAAAACTGGCCGTTCATAACCGCCGGTCCGGAAAACGACGCCACAATCGCGATCTTGATAGTGTCGCCCGTCGGACTGACCCAGGTCGCGGGATCATAGTCGGACATATCGCCCATCTTATCGCCATCAAAGGCCGCATTTGCCTTGGCCAATCTATCCGCCGGGGCCGCCTTGCCTTCTGCGGCCATGACAATTGACGGGCAGTAAGCCATCATGGAAACCATGAGTAAAATAAAAAGACTTTTGCCAATCCTTTTCATTTGAAACCACCCTCTATTCATTGTCCTGTTCACCTTTTCCTGCCCTAATCCTAATGTAAAAACGCAAAAAATTGTGCGCTCTTCGGGCGTTTTTCGAGCTTTAAATTCCAATGATAAATGTTTCATCCGTTTCGTTTTGCGGCACTCGGTATGCTTTGATACGACTCATCAATCGGAGGCATCTTAACCTGTTCCTTTATAGACGGAAGTTTTCCGTAAATGGGATCGTCCTGCCAGCCGTTGACGTGGGCAGCCCGCTTGGCCGCCGATTGGAATTTTTTCCAGTTGGCGCTCGCATAAAGAAACATTTCCTGAGCGGCCATAGAGCCTTCGCCGTGAATGGTATCGACCTCCCAATGATTCCCGGTATAGTCCTTGATGAGGCGCAGGATACGAATCCGGTCCTCGGTAGACACCCCGTCTTTTGCCGCCAGATATTTTTCGATGAAGGGTTGTATGGCAGGGTTTTTCCAATCCCGGTAGGCCGGCACCGTGGTGGTCAATCCACCGCCGATATCCTGCATATGCTGGCACATCTGGTGAAAATTGCTGGCATAGGTCCACTTCGAGGCATTAATGGCCATCCGGTTGGGCATCATCACATCCATTCCAAACTCGGTAACCGGCTCGAGGCAGGCCTGTTTGCCCAATATCTGCACCGTTTCGGTGATCATGGCCATCCAGGCCAGCTTTTTCCGCACGTGCGGGGCGTTCTGGACGCCGTTATATTCGGCGATCAGACTGGCCGCCCCGGTCATGGTTTCCAGGGTGCCGGTCATCTTGCAGGTGCCGAATAAGCGGTGGTAGCTGGCGAAGGCATAAGCTATGATTTGGGAGAACTGCCATTCACCGCACATGAAGACCCGTTCCCATGGCACAAAAACATTATCGAAAATGATCAGGGATTCCGAAGGCTGTATGTGGTCCGAGATGGGATAATCGAATTCACATTCCTCCCCGTAAAGCCGCACATTGGGCTCGACCCCCAAAAGCTTGACCCCGGGTGTGGCAACAGGTACGGCAAAAGCCAGGGCATAGTCCTTGTCGGCTTCGCCATGAGTCCGGCAGGGCAGGCAGAGCAGCTCATTGGCGCAGGGAGAGGCGCTTATATGCACCTTGGCGCCCCGAACCACGATGCCGTCCTTCTGCCGGTCCACTATCTTCAGGTAAAAGTCCTGGTGCTGTTTCTGCTGGGAGGGATGTAAGCTGCGGTCCCCCTTGACATCCGTAATGGCGCCGGTGATGGCCAGGTCGTTTTTCTGCAGGTATTTGCGGTACTGCTCGACCCGCTCCATATACCCTGTCTTGAGCTTACTGTCCATGACCTCGGCAGCGACGCTGAAGGCTGCCAGGGCATCGGCGCCCATGCAGTGCACGATCACTCCGCCGCCGGACCTGATTCCGACTGTGTAGCACTCCCGCCTTCGAAGCAGGTCCTCGGGGGTTTTCGGAGAGGTGAGTAAAAAATTAATGTCTTCGCCGTCCTCATCCTGCGTCACAAAGAGTTTTCGATAATCCGGAAGGTTCGGCAGGACATAGTCCATACAAGCCATTCTGATGATGGTGCTTACCGTTGGGTGGGTCCGGACATCGGCCACTTTTTCTCCCAGGCACCAGACTTCCCGGCCGTCATCGAGGCTTTCGAGATATTGAGCGACTGTCTTAATCATTAAATCTCCTTCTCAGTTGTTTAGAAAAAAATGGAATGGTCAAACATCTCAAGATTCATTCGAAACAATGCATCGGCAGCTCAAATCGGGCGACTTCGACGCAAAAAGCCGTACGGATGCTCCGGCCGGGCAAATGAGGCAGCCCCGCATAACAGAAGGGCGCATGGCTCGCTTGCCCGCTTTGCCCATGGGGGTTGTCTCTTCCTCCACGCTCACAACTTCTTCCTGACGCTTTGCCCTTACATTGGATTGGTCGCCCCGGCTTGTCCGAGGGAGCATTCCTGCTTTAGCCAATCGCTTGAACGCGAATGGAATCGGATACGAACAGAAAGTAGATAGCGAGCTGTGATTCTATAAAAACGAGGTTTTTCGCTTAGTAACGGTTGTTAGTCCTGTCGGGCCTCGTTTGCCCTGGCGGGCGTGCAATCTCATCCGGTTGTGATAGCAAGTTGCGTGCCGTTGAGGAGTGATTGTGCCGAGCAGCTTATTCATTGAAATAATGAGCTATTTAACCAACAAGAAGGATGAGCGGACTGGATTTCGGGCAGTGTCTCGCAACATTTCGGGCCTCAGTTATCCGATATTTTGGAGTCTTTATGGATTGTTGAACCTGTGGCAATTCCCCCTTAATCAATTGATTTAGCAAAATTATTTAATCAAGAAGAGACACGTGAACTGAGTTTCGGGGATCATCGCCCTACATTTCGGAGCTAAATTATCCGATATTTCGTATTCCGGGTCGGCCGTCGAATTCCAAGCTTTTCCATTCGGGATTCCAGCGTGGTCGGCTTGATCCGTAGCATCTCTGCCGCGCCTCCTCGTCCGCGCACGCGCCACCCGGTCATCTCAAGAACTTTCAAGATGTGCCTTCGCTCCGCTTCCGCCAGCGACAGCACCTCACATGGGACCGCGCTCACGCTTGCAGGAATATATGCGTCCAGCACCGTCCCTTGAGTGAGGATCACGGAGCGCTCCACTGCATTCATGAGCTCACGAACGTTACCGGGCCAATCATACTGCTGATAAGCAGCCATTGCTTGCCTCGGAATAGTCTCGATCTTCTTTCCCATTTTCTCAGCGTACTTGCCGGTAAACCACCGGATCAGGGCAGGAATGTCCACCTTACGCTCTCGAAGGGGAGGGACCGTGATCGTGAAGACGTTGAGCCGGAAGTAAAGGTCGGCCCTAAAACTCTTTTCTTGGAGCGCTTCTTTTAGGTTCCTGTTCGTGCTGGCGATGATCCGGACATCGACCTTGATTGTCTTGGAGCTGCCAAGCCTTTCAAACGTTCCATCCTGCAAGACCCGAAGAAGCTTGCATTGAACCTGAATTGGCATTTCGCCCACTTCATCGAGCAGGATCGTTCCCCCCTGGGCGGTTTCGAAGCGGCCGATCTCTCTGGATGAAGCGCCTGTAAAGGCCCCTTTCTCGCGGCCAAAGAGCTCGTTTTCCATTAAAGTCTGAGGAATCGCGGCACAATTGACCTTCAGCATGAGCCGGCCCCGCCGTTTGCTCAGTTTGTGGATCGCGTCGGCGATCAATTCTTTGCCAGTGCCCGTTTCTCCTTGTATAAGCACGGTGGACTCGGTTGCCGCAACCTGTTCCACCTGCCTGAGCACATGCCGGATGGCCGTGCTCTCACCAATGATGCCGTCGTGGCGCCGAAAAAGTTGGACCTGCCGCCGCAGGTAAAAATTTTCAGCCTCCGTCAGGTCCCTCATGACCTTTATTTGCTTAAAAGCCCCTCGCAAAGCTTCGTCGGACCGCCTCCGCATCAACGCGTTTGCGAACACGTCCCCAACCAACTTGTAGCGTTCCAGATATGAATCGGGCCATACTTTAACCGGGAAACGCGAGCTGAAACTCAGACCCCCCAGCACGGTCCCGCCCACGGATAAGGGTATGGAAAAACAGGACACTATGCCTAGTGACATCCAGCTCTTCTTATCTGTCGCGGCTTCTTCCGGAAGGTCATGCACGTTAGTGGATTGGACTAGTTTGCCGCTCATTAACTGATCGATAACCCACGGAAAATCATTTGCAGTTGGAAGGTCGGGAGGCAAGTTGATGCTCTCCGCAACCCATCTGTGCGTGAATCGAGAGCTGGTCAGGTCAAAGTCATCTGAAAACTGGGTAACTGTACCGATCTCCATCCCAAGGACCGTGCCTATTCGACCCATCCAGCGTCTAATTTCCAGGTCCACCTGCTCAGAGGGGAGATTGACAAATGTGGCCGAGAGCTCGGAAAGCAACCGTTCAAAGCGCAGGAGCGCATTGAGGCGAGCATTCTCCTCGACTTTGCAGGAATAGTCCGGGTTGGTTTTTCCGGCCAGTCTCTTGGCTACGTCCTTGAATTCCTCGACTGGTCGCATCATTTGCCCTTTCCGTGCACAGCTTTTTTTCGACAAGTTACCGCGTCATCTATTTCCGTCTTTATCCGGAATTATGCACCAACTTCTGCGTTCCGCATCCAAATTGGACGCCGGAATCGAATTTCTGCTCGAAAAGTTTCTCATGCATCCCAGTAGTATACAGTTTCCCTTATACAACAGACAAATCAAACGTGCGCTGGACTGTTTTTTTGCGATTTTACGACACACCTCCTCCTGTTGGTTAATTTGTCGCCGTTACGCCAAGTTGCAGGCTCAGGAGAACAGGATGCGGTAATGCCGGATGAGTGGAAAAGCCGATGCAACATGGACATGCCACCTTCGGGCATGGTAGACCACTCTGGCCCCAACCTTCACCAGCCGCCTGATGCGCCTGGCAGGGCCTCGAA
Organism: Syntrophobacteraceae bacterium; assembly: GCA_052143075.1. Lineage (GTDB taxonomy): Bacteria > Desulfobacterota > Syntrophobacteria > Syntrophobacterales > Syntrophobacteraceae > SbD1. The sequence goes on from JBKQTS010000277.1 coordinate 22,664, forward strand.
TCAGTGACGCTTTCGCCCCAGAATGCGGTATCCCGGATCATCTGAAGCATATTATACGCAAGACATCCGACGAGAAGCCTTGCTTGATTTGCGACAATCTCCACGCTCCGCGAGGTTCGTCTTGTCCCATCTGAGGGTGTTCTTCCCTTCTTTTATCCGGTTTTCAATCTCAGCCCGACCATTGTAGATCGTGATCACTTGTTCCGCTTGAAGATTCGAGTTGGTCACAATGAATCCGACACGAGGGAAGAGCTCTCCCACGTGCCATTCGATTTTACAGACAACCCTTCGGGATTTGTTCCATCTCTCCGCCTGGTACTGGAACTCGATTACCCTAACCTGTACGCCGCTCTTTGGGGGACGACCGGCGGGCCGTTTCAGGTGAGGCAGGATGTGCCTCTTCAGGCTATTGTTGCTGGGAAGCCGAATGAAGTAAGTGATCCGCTTCTTTTCGCAAAACTCATACAGGTCTGGACCGGCAAAAGCTGCATCTCCACGCAGCCAAAACTGTTTGAACCAGAGATTAAGGGATTTATCAATTCCTAAATCCCTCAATTCGGCAATTCCACCTGTACCTGTTGTTTTCCTGTCAATCCTGCTAATCCTGTCAAAATCTTTTCGTTTTTCGCTTCTCGCTCCTCGCTTCCCGCTGTCAATCCTGTCAAAGGTTTTTTGGCTCTACGCTCTCTTGATGCCCGGACCGCCTGGGGCAGTGGCCAAGTTGGCCGGCGGTCCCACCGCCCCGCACGCGTGCCCAGTAGCGGCCGTTTTCACCGCCGGCCTCGATCGGAATGCCAAAAGCCTCGCTCAGCAGATCGCCATTCAGAATTCGGTCTTTTTTGCCCTTTGCTGCGCAGCGCCCCGACTTTAGCAAAAAGACATGACTGAAGGCCGGCATGATCTCCTCGAGATAATGGGTGACAAGGATCATTGCAGGGCCGTCGGGTGTCTGCCCCAAGCTTTCAAGGGTCGCCAGGAGTTGCTCTCGCGAAACCAGGTCCAAGCCCCCGCAGGGTTCGTCCAAAATCAGAAGACGAGGCTTGTGAATGAGCGCCCTGGCGATCAGGAGGCGCTGCTTTTCTCCCTGGGATAGCACCGCGTAGGGAAGATCGAGTATCTTGCCGCACTCGAGCCTTGCCGCAAGCCTGGCGGCCTCCTCGAAATCCTCGGCCTCGGGCTTGTCGAATATACCGAGCGAGGCATACTTTCCGCTCACAATGAATTCGAGCGGGCTCTGTGAAGGCGGCACCTGGGCCTGCAGAAAAGACCCGACCCAGCCGATTTTCCTTCGCAAAGCGCGAAGATCGACTTCACCGAAGTGCTCTCCCAATACGGTTACATCGCCCGAGGTCGGCCAGAGGTAGCCTGCAAGGATCTGAAGCAGGGTCGTCTTGCCGGACCCGTTTGCGCCGAGCACAACCCAGTGCTCACCCGGCCTTATCTCCCAGGAAATTTCTTCCAGTATTAGCCTTTTTCTTACGAACCGGACATTTTTGATGTTGATCCACGAATTTTCCATTTTGCTTCCGCCAAAACGATTACCACGTGAGTACGATTTTTCCGACATGTTCCCCTTTACTCAGGTACTTGTGGGCATCCTCCACTTCGGATATTGGAAATATTCTGTCGATTATCGGCTTCACCCGGCCGGATTCGAGCAGAGGGAGCACGGTTTGGATGAACCCCCGGGCGATCTCGGCCTTCTCTTCTCGCGATTGGCTGCGCAAAACCGAGCCGATGATTTTCAGCCTTTTGGTGACAACCGGAACAAGGTTTATTTCGACCGAGTTCCCGCCCATCAAACCGATGATAACGAGTCGCCCCCTGGTTTTTAGAATCTCGAGGTGCCTGTGTAGATAGGACGCTCCGATCCAGTCGAGAATTATATCCACGCCCACGCCCCCGGTTATATCCAGGACACGCTTGGCGAAATCCTCTTCCTTGTAGTTGATCCCGGCGAAAGCCCCTAAATCGACCGCCCGTTTCACTTTGTCTTCCGAGCCGGCAGTGATGATAACCTTTGCACCGGTCGATGAGCAGAGCTGGATGGCGGCGGTCCCAACCCCGCTGCCCCCGCCGTGAAGAAGAAGTGTGTCTCCCGCTTTGATTCCGGCCTGCACAAAGAGATTATAATAAGCCGTGAAGAAAACCTCAGCAGCCGCAGCCGCTTCGGTGAAACTCAGGTTTTCAGGAATAGGAACCAGGTGATCCGCCGCAACGGCCACATATCTGCCGCATCCACCCCCGGCAACGATCCCGAATACCCTGTCGCTCTCTTTAAAGGCAGAAGCAGGCGGCCGCTTGACGACAAACCCGGCAAAATCGAGTCCCAGCACCTCGGAGGCCCCGGGTGGAGGCGGGTAAAGGCCCCTCCTCTGGAGCAGGTCGGCCCGGTTAACTGAACAGGCTTCGACCTGAACCAGCGCTTCCCCTACTTTTAGAGCGGGTATTTCGACCATCTCGAGGCCGACATCGTTCCATTCGCCCTTTTTTGCCCCCTCACGCACTATGGCGGCCGGCATAGATTGAGCGTTCATAACGTGAGATTCTCCTGCGTTTATAAGGTGAAATTCTCCTGCCTTTATTCCAGTCCTCCGGTCTCGGCAAATGAGTAATACTGGTCATGGCCCGCTATGATGATGTGATCGTGGACCACTATGTCGAGATCGCCGAGTATATTCTTGAGTCTCTTGGTGAGTTGCCTGTCGGCGGCCGACGGCAGAGGACCTCCTCCGGGATGATTATGCGCCAGGATTACAGCGGTTGCACGATGTTTCAGGCTGGCCTCGGCTACCTGCCTCGGAAAGACCGCCGTCCGATTTACGCTCCCCCTCTGTACCTGCTCGACAGCGATCAGCCGGTTCTGGCTGTCCAGCGCAAGCACGCAAAATACCTCGTTTCTTTGGGTCCCGAGACTGGCCCGCAGATATGAGACAGCGGCTTGAGTTGAACTGAAGGTCTCATGGTGGACCCAGCGGCTCGACTGGTAAGAATCGAACAGTCGCGGAATAAGACTTATCAGTACAGCGGCACTCTTCCCAATCCCGGCAACTTCACGCTCAAGCGCCTCGGGAGGGGCGTCGAACACTGAGGCAAGATTGTTTCCGAACTCTTTCAGGAGCTCTTTTGCGATCGGCTTGACGTCTCTTCTGGGAATCACATAGGTGAGCAGCAGCTCCAGGATTTCATGATCGTGGAACCCGGCAAGACCGCTTTTCAGGAACCTTTCGCGAAGTCTGTTCCGGTGGCCTTCCAGATCCGATTTTGGCTTAGTAGGTTCTTCTGGCGATTCCCGATGAGAAGAGTTTTTCACAATGTCCAGGCGCCGTTTAATGGTTGCGCGGCAAAAAAGCCTCAGTTCGATTCAACGATCTTATGGCGAAGTCTTGTCAGCAGGGAGTCAAATGATTCATTAGTAAGGATCGAAGCGAACTGGCTCCGGTAGTTATCCACAAAGCTGATTCCCTCGACTACCACGTCATATACTTTCCACTCCCCGGCATCCCGATGGAGCCTGTATTCGATGTCGATGTTCTGATTGCCCTGATATAGAATGTGCGTTTTGACGACCGCGTAGTCCCCGTCCAGTTTTTCAGAATCATAAAGGACTCGTTCGTTCGAGCCTGTATAATTCTCCAGCCGGTTGATATAGGTATTGAAAAGAAGCTGTTTGAAAAGTTGTGCGAATTCCTGGCGCTTATCAGGGGTTTGGTCTTTCCAGGGGCGGCCCAGCGCTCTTTTGGCCATTTCCTCGAAATTGAAATAATCACTCACTATGACTAAGATTTCCCCCTTCCTTTGCCGCAAAGAGGGCGCTTGACCCTTTTGAGTCTCGTGCAAAATCTGGAGGGCTCTTTCCGTACCACTCTGAATGAGCGCTTTCGGGTTTGCTTGGATCGTGGGATCGGCACAGGTAAATCGTGGCCAGATAAACAGCGGGAACAACACGGCCAATAGGAAAAAAAACTTACCTTCTCTCAATCGAAATAACACTTCTTTCCTCCAGCATATCTTCGAATTCTTCAACACGAGCACGTCTGCATCCGGAAACGTCGGTGCGAATTCCACGCCCATCGAGGCTTCTGTTCGGAAAGGAGGGATTTTTCGCCTCCGGTCCGGTGGTGGCAAACAACCCTTTCCGGTCGGAAACCAGCCCCCTAAGAGCATTGACGGGGAGCGAGCATAGCGCTGCCGTCTCATTTGTCAATCGGCTCGGCGTCGCTACAAAATTTATCTAGATACCATTATTTCGCGAAAAAGTAGACCAAAAGTGCATTTTTCCGCACATCGTGATTGAGTGGAATTTGATGAGATCGAGTATGATCAAGGCCCGGGCGAAAAATGGTGACACGATCTTTTAGCCATCTATTCCAAGTGGTCCAACACTTGTCTGACTCTCGCCGCAAAATCATCTATGCTGAAAGGTTTCCTGATGAAATTGACTCCTTCGTCCAGAATGCCCTGATGGGCAATCACATTATCTGTGTAACCTGACATATAAAGGCACTTGAGGTTTGGTCGGATGGCAGTAAGCTTCTCTGCCAGTTCTCGGCCGTTCATTCCCGGCATCACTACGTCCGTGATCAGCAGGTGAATATCTCCCGTATGCCCCTCGATGAGATGAATGGCCTGCACCGGAGACTGCACTGCAAGAACTGTGTAGCCCAGCATTTCGAGAATCATCTTGCTGAGCTTCAGTATCCCTTCATCGTCCTCGACCAGCAGGATGGTTTCCGACCCTGTCGGGGGCTTGCCGGCCGCCGCCTCAGAGGGGACCTGTGCGGTTTCAGCCACGAACCGCGGCAGGTGGATTTTAAACGTGGCTCCTTCCCCCGGTTCGCTGGCAACATGAATAAAACCCTCGTTTTGTTTGACGATGCCGTAAACGGTGGACAATCCCAGCCCGGTTCCCTTGCCCATCTCCTTGGTGGTAAAAAAAGGCTCGAAAATATTCTCGCGCACTTCCTTGCTCATGCCCTCGCCGGTGTCGCTCACGGTTAGTTGCAGGTAATCTCCGGGAATAAATTCCAAGTCATCAGCCCTATTGGAATCATCGATCACAACGTTCTCAGTCCTCAGAGTGATGGCGCCTACCCCGGAAATGGCATCGCGGGCATTGACCGCCAGATTTGCCAGAATCTGGTCCACTTGGGAGGGATCAATTTTGACTTTCCAGAGATCGGGCCCCGGTATCCAGTGCAGGTCTATATCCTCGCCGATGAGCCTCCGCAGCATCTTGAGCATGCCCGAGATCGTGTCGTTCAAATCCAGTATCTTCGGAACGGCCGTCTGTTTGCGGGCAAATGCCAGAAGTTGCCGGGTTAGGTCCGCTGAACGAAGGCCCGCATTGAGAATCTCCTTGAGGTTGTGCTGGAGATCGTCTCTGGAAATGTCCGTCCCCATTGCCATTTCCGTCCGGCCGATGATCACACCGAGCATGTTGTTAAAATCGTGAGCCACACCGCCCGCCAGCCTTCCTGCAGATTCCATCTTCTGAGCCTGGTATAGTTGCTCCTCAAGTTTTTTCCTTTCCTCCTCCGCCTTCTTGCGTTCGGTGATGTCCCAAAAGATACCCAGGACACCGGTGACTGTGCCATCCTCCCCTCGGATTGGCGTTTTGATCGTCTGTATCCAAACCTCCTCTCCCTTTTGAAGGTATCTTTCCTCTATCGCTTCCGTTTTCCCGGACTCCATAATTCGCCTGTCATCTGTCCGGTACTTGTCTGCCAATTCTTCAGGGAAGAAGTCGTAATCCGTTAGTCCGGCAATTTCCCCGGGCTGGATGCCCAAGTCCAGGGCATAGTTCTCATTACAGGACAGGTAGACAGAGTTCTTATCTTTGATGAAGATTTTTTGTGGGATGTTTTCAACCAACGTCCTGTACTTGGTCTCGCTTGCCCGCAAGGCTTCATTGGCCTGCAGCAGCGCGGCAGTACGCTCCCGGACCCTCTCTTCCAGCTTCGCGCGGGCATTGTGAAGCACCTCTTCGGCCTGCCTGCGTGCCGTAATATCCTGAAGCGTGGCCAGGATGGCGGGTGCACCACGCCACTCGATCTTCGACACCTGGCACTCGATCCAGACAAACGTTCCATCCCGGCGCACCCCTTCGTATTCGCAGCGTTCCAGGATCTGCTGGCCATCGAGGAGGGCGGCCCGGCAGTCCCTTAACCGATCTCGCTCGCGTGGGACTGCCAGGCTCAAATGGTCCAAACCGATGAGAACGTCAGGACTCTCGTAGCCGAAGATTCGGGCCAGAGCGGAGTTGGCCAACTGGACGATGCCCTGTTGATGGATATATACGCCCTGGATCGATCCCTCTACCAGCGCTCGATAGTCCCTTTCACTGGCTTGCAGAGCGCTCGACTTAGCCTCGAGCTGCCGAATCAGGTCTCTCGAAACATGGATCGCTGCTTTCACGCGGTTCCGAAGGTAGTCTGCGGTCTTCGCTACGAAAGACAGATATATGTTTGAAGCATAGATGAAGCAAACTTTCGTCAGCTCAGCGGGCAGAGGCAGTGCGCGCTGCTCGAAATACCACAGATACAGCAGCAGGAGCACATAACCGAGAGTTGAAGCATTCGCAAAAAGCAGCGTGTTGCGCCAGGTGGACCTTGTCTGGTCGGCCGTCCGCACCATCAGTAGGAAAAAGAGCCAGCTTTTTTCTCCGCCGGAATAATAAATGGCCATGAGGAAGGGAACGATGTCGAAGAGCAGAAAGAATAATCCGAGATGGACCGTTTGAACCTTGCTGTACCAGACCAGCAGGATGAGCCAGGACACTACGATGTAGAGCGTGTAGAAGGCAAGAAGGCGCCAAAAATCCGCCCAGGCGGAGGACGTCGGGACAAGGTACAAGTTATTCAAGAGGACAAACAGGGCGATCAGGCATAATCCGAACGCACGCAGGATGGGAATCTGCAATACGTGATGACGATAGGCCTTCTTGGTCTTCTCGCGCGTAGCTTCGTCAGGATCTAGATAGATACGCGATGGAGCTTGAGGCTCAGAGAAGAGCGCCGCGAATCTCTGCAGTAGATCCATGGTCAGTCCTTTCTGTAGAAAAAAACCACAGTGCGATTATAACCTTTGACCTCACCGTCGCAACGGTTGAATTTTCAGGTTGTTTTCGGAGGATTATGGTGAGAGCGGCAGAATCTGGTTTCCGTCGCAGGATTTGAATGTCTCTTCCTCAGTGGCGCCTTATTTGTATAATCCCCGCGCTACGGTTCGATCAGAAAATCGAACCGTTTCAGGACCTCCTCCTCCAGGACGCCCAGCCGTACTATCGCCTTGGTTGTGAAAAGCCTGAATGTGCCAGTTGACTTCGCGCAGAGTGTATTTTCCCCTTTATAAAGATAGCCCTCGACAACTGCCCCCCGTTTTGCCCTGACTTCGACCACCCTCCCCTCCACCCTTATCTCCTCGCCGATTGGGACGGATTTGTGGAATTCTACCGTCAGTGCATTGGTTAGCGCGAACTTCTTCGTGAAGTAAATAGCCGTCCAACCCATGGTCTCATCTAGTATTGCAGCAAGAACACCTCCGTGAGCCAGATTGTCCCACCCGCACAGGTGCCCGGGAATCGTCAGCCATGAGAAAAGAGCCTTCTCATCCGTTAAAAACTTCATCCGAAGCCCGTAAGCATTGCCCGGGCTGCACCCGAAGCAGTTATGATTGTCCTTGTTCCGGAGCAACCTAAGCCCTGCCCTTGTTTCCATTTACCCTCCTCAATCCTCCTGCGGAATTTTGCCGGGCTTGTCCACGGCGCTTGTTTTAATAACAAGAAGCGGGAAGTTTCTACTCCCTGCTCCCCGCTCCCTAACTGCCCGAAGTCCTGTCCCGCAGAAGCCGTCTTCCAATTGGGCCGGTTCGGTCAAGGAATGGCCTTGCCAGATCCGGGATGAAATAACCGGAAAGGAGTGCAAAAATGACTCCGAAGCAAAACCCGCTAAGAATGATTTCTGAAAAGGCAGCCAGGTAGGGAGAAAAATGCGGGTCGAACGGAACTGCCTTTCCGGCGGCCCAGGCCGGCACGACCGAGACCGAGGACACAATGAGAACTTTGCCTGTGCCCGACAGCAGCCCGGCAAAGGCGCCACTGCCGAACCTGGCTTTCCACCTGAACGTTATAGCCGCGCTGTAACAAAAAAGGGAAGCGGCGCTGGCACATGCCACTCCCAAGGCTCCGGTGCGAACTGTGAGCGAATAAAAAACCGGGATCATGAGCAGGGTTACCGCTGTCCCCAACACAGCCGGAGTCAGCGTATCGAGCCTGGAGTAGAAGGCCCGGCCCAGGACCTGCTGGTACCCCCAGCAGGGGACACAGATAAGCATTATCTGCAAAAGCCGGGCGGTGTGAGCGGTATCTGAAACGCCGAACCGGCCCTGTTGGAAAATCAGCCGTATTGTCGGTTCGGCGACGAGGATCATCCATATCGAAAGTGGAACCAGCAGGGTCATTACATTTTGAAGAGCGGAATTTACTGTCCGATAGAACCTGGAAAGATCATTTTTTGCGATCAACTCGGCCATGAACGGATAGGAAGCCACCCCGGCAGCCTGTGCCACCACGCTCACAGGGACCATCATAATCCGCCGCGCGTAGCTTAGCCAACTGATCGCCCCGACCCCTGCAAGAGAGCCGAATATCCTCACGAACTGCTCGTCAACGACAGTGATGGATTGTCCTATCATGAGCGGGAGCGCCACAAGGATATATTTTTTCAATCCGGGGTGGAAGCCCGAAAATCTCATGCTCAAACCGCCTCCGGACCTCACCGCAAGCAGGGGCAGCAAAAAATTGCCCATAAAGGACCCGGCGAGAACGCCCCAGCAAAAACCTTCCATTCCCCTTGTCCGAAACAGGATGCCTCCTGCTATGATGAACAGGTTATAGACTATTGAGACCATGGCAGGTACGAAGAACTGCTTGCGCATGAAAAGTATCGCGCTAAAGCACGAACCGCAGAGAAAAAATATTTGCGCCGGCAGGATGATCCGCAGGAAGAAGGCAAGGCGGGAAAGGGCTTCTGTGGTAAGCCCGGGCGCTGCCAGGCAGGCCAGCTTCGGCGCAAAGAGAAACGCAAGAGAAGTAAGGACACAAATCGAGACTGACACCCAGAAGAAAACGCTTGAAAAAAACCGCCACCCGTCTTCCTCGTCTTCTTCGAAGTACTTGGTGAGAAAGGGAATCAGGGTGATCGAAAAATAGCCGCCGGCAAGCATGTAATTTATGACATCCGGGATTACGAAAGCAGCGAAATAGAGGTCCGATTCCTGGGTCGCCCCGAACAGAAGCGAGATGAGCTTGTCGCGGAAAAGCCCCATAAACCGCGACAGCAGGATGCCTCCGCCTACTATCATCGCTGCCAGCCCGATCTGCTGGCGCCTCTTCCAGAATACCATGTGCTTCTTTCTTTAAGCTCTGAGGGCAAAAAGACCTTTGACAGGATTAACAGGAAAACAACAGTCCCTTAAAAATGGATTGATGTTTGCCCTTGAACGGCTTTCTCCATTATCCGTGTTCATCCGTGGTTCAGGCTTCCTCGCTTCTTGCTTCTCGCTTCTTGCTCCCTGCTTCTCGTTTCTTTAGCGCGCGTAAGAATACTACAAATGGAATCTATTCCAAATCGATAAACCGTGGGGCCTGAAATGTGCCCACGGGGGCCCTTCCGGATCGAAAGATTCTCGCCCCCATGAGATAATTGCTCTTTTAAAAAAATCTTCAAGCGCATACATTCATTTTTAGTTTTAGGGCTTGTCCGTAAATAAGCCTCCAAACCCTTAATTCAATAGGGGAGAGTCAAAATGAAACTCGGAATAACAGGATTGGGGAGGGCCGGCAAGACCACCGTGTTCAACGCTCTGACCAGGAGGAGCGGCGAATCGGTCCCGTCAGGGGGGCAGGTCGTACCGGCGCTGGGCGTCGTGCCGGTGCCGGACTCGAGGGTGGACTGGCTTAGCGCGCTCTACCATCCCGAGAAAACCACGTACGCGCAGATTACCTATATGGATCTCCAGGGCGTTCCGGGTATGGCCGACAACAAGCGGGAGTATATGTCGCTTCTGCTCACCCACATGAGACCGATGGATGCCTTGATCATGGTCGTGCGCAATTTCGCCGACTCTGCCCTGGGGGGTCCAGACCCGGATCGAGACTTCAGGGAATTAGAGGATGAATTTCTCATTGCCGATCTGGCATCGGTTGAAAAGCGCCTCGAGAAACTGGACGCCGAACTTAAGCGAGGCAAAAAGTCAACCGGCGCCGAAAAGGAACTGTTAGACAAATGCAGCCAAACCCTCGATGCCGGACAGCCCTTGCGTACACTCCCACAACTTGTCAACGCGCCCGAGCTGAGGGGCTACACCTTCCTTTCCGCAAAACCTCTGCTGGTGATAGTGAACAATTCAGATGAAGATGACTTAATGCCGCCGGTCTCCCTCGGGTCGGCGGAGGCCACCGTAGTCCGCGGCAAGATCGAGATGGAGCTTGCCCAGCTCTCGAGCGAGGAAGCCCAATCTTTCATGCAGGATTTCGGAATAGGCGAATCGGCCCTGGACAGGGTAATAAAAAGCTCCTTCGCCCTTCTTGACCAGATCACGTTTCTAACGGTCGGCGAGGACGAGGTGAAAGCCTGGACAATCGCGAAGAGTACCCCTGCCATCGAGGCTGCGGGAGCCATTCACTCGGATATACAGAGGGGGTTTATAAGGGCCGAGGTGGTCGCCTGTGAGGACTTGAAAAAAGCGGGCGATTACGCCGCAGCGCGAAAGCACGGGACGGTCAGGCTCGAGGGGAAAAATTACCCCGTTCGGGATGGAGACGTGATTCATTTCCGATTTAATATTTAATGGATTACTTGCCCCTCCTGAGCGTAACGACGGTCACCTCGCCCTTCGAGTTAAACCTCACCGGAACGCCTGAAACCCCTGCCCCGGCGCTCGTGTAACCCGGCATGCCTTCATGATCCCATTTCCCCTGGCAAAATCGCCTGGGGGCCTTACTGTGGGTGAATATGGGACCGAACGGAGGGATCAGTATCTGTCCACCGTGAGTATGGCCGCACAAAAAAAGATTCGGCCTGTATTTGAGCGCCTCTTCGTAAACTTCATTCGAGTGAGAAACCAGAATGGAGAAGTTTTGGAGAGGCAAGCCGCCGAAAGCGCTTTCCAGGTCGTGGGACTTAAAATAGTGGCAGTCGTCGGCCCCGACGATCCATACGCACTGCCCACTGCGCTCAACCGCCCTGGAGTCGTTCACAAGAAAGGTGACGCCCAGTTCCTTCAGAGAGTCTACGATTTCAGGGCAGTCGTGATTTCCAAGCACCGCCAAGATGCCGTCGTTCGCGCGAATTTCGGGGAGCAGGCGGCGCAAGTGGCAAAGCGCGGCTGCAAACGGCCCGTAAGTCTCCATCCTGTAGTCGCCGCCAAGTATGCACATATCGGCGGGAGTTAGACGAATTATCTCGATGACTTTTTCGGTCAGACCATCGAGTCCGTCCATATGCAGGTCGGAGATAAACAGGAGCTTATAGCCGTCAAACGCAGGCGGCAGGTCGGGGAAGTGGAATGAGACCTCTTGCTTTTCGATATCCAGAGCGTTCTTTTTGCCTCGTTCGTAGATACCGAGCGCCTTGAATGCGGATTTCATGAACAGGTGATAGTATACCGCGTCTTCAAAATTCAGGATATGACTATAAGGGCTGGCGGTTATCTTGCATGAAACGAGTTCTCGAAGCCGGGTCAGGGCTCGGATTCGTCGTGGGTACGATTCAAAAGGCTTTCGAAGAAGCACTCTGCTCAGAAAAATAGATCCAAAATAGGCGCCAAGCCCGAATACTACTCCAAATACGAGGACGTATCCGACGGAGAGCGAATAATAATTAGCGATCAAAATAAACGGCAGGAGGCCCTCGGGAATTTGATCGAGGCCGGGGACAGCGTCGCCGCTGGTAAAAGAGATGCGTCTTTTGAGAAAACTTGAAAGCAGGTCTCCGAGCATACTCAAAAGCCCCGTGCCCAGTCCGAGCCAGAGAGGGAAACCCAAAGCCGCGCCGACTAAGCCGCCCGTGATTATGCCGGCCAGAACGCCCCGGACGGTTTTATGCCTTCCGAACAGAGGCCGGCCATCAGGGAACAGATAACCGCCGTCGATCGGGGAGTTCCATTTGGACTCAAATATCTGCGCAAGAAAAGGCGGAGCGAAGTTAATGAGCCAAAGCAAAATCAGCAATCTAATAAAGAGCACCATTCTCCAACTCCAGGGTGCGTCGAAATCCCGGTTGCAGCCCAACCGCCCGCCAGAGCCTGCCTTGACATGATCCCGAGACGGACACGCGCTAATCGCCAACCGTAGAACGTATATCTTTGACCTGTTCGGCGACAGGATAACGCAGAATCATGGCCATCAGGAATCCCGCAACAGGAAGCACACCTATGCACTTCATCGCCACAGGGACCCCGAAATGATCTGCTATGACACCCAGAAGGGTTACGCCGATTCCTCCCGCTCCGATCGCAAACCCGGCCACCAGGCCCGATGCGACTCCCAGGTTGTGCGGAAACAGGTTCTGTCCCATGACAACAGTAACGGAAAAAGTGGAAATAAGGATTAGTCCAAATAGAATAACAACCGCAAAAAGAGCCAACCCTTGCAGCAATAATATCAATGGAAACAGCAGGGCGCAAACCAACATGGAAAACCTCAGCCAGAAACGGTGGCCCCACCTATCGGCCAGGGGAGATCCGGCAAGGGTTCCCACTGCGCCGCCGATCAGGAAAAGACTGACAAGTTCTCCGGCAAATACCGGGTCCCCTTTCAGATAATTTATATAATAAAACGGGATGTAGGTCATCAGGCCGTACGTAATCCAAGTCCTGATTACGATCGCGCATATGATAATGAAGAGCGCCCGGTAAGCCGCTTTCGAGCTTCCGGTTTTTGCCTTGAGGGCTGAGTGTGCCCCGGAGCTCGGCACGGCAACGGTCCGGCGAAGCAGGATGATCGCGGTCACGAAAACCACGGGGAGAACAGCCATCCAACTCAGAGACGAAAAGCCCCTGTAGTGAATGATGGATAGAGCAACGATCGGGCCGAGCGCTACTCCCGTATTCCCGCCAACCGAGAAGACTGACATTCCGGTCGCCATTCTCTGCCCGGTAAAAAAACGCGCGGTTTTGAATCCCTCCGGATGATAGCAGGCTATGCCTATGCCGCTGATCGCCACAAGAAGCATAACCAGGCTGTAGTTTACAGCCAGCGGAAGCAGGCAGAAACCTGCCCCGGCCAGAAAAGCTCCCAGAGGCAGAAGGAAGGCCTTTTCTTTTTTATCCGAAAGCAGGCCGAAGACGGGCTGAATTATCGAAGAGGTAATGTTGGCCATGATTAGGATCACGCCGGTCAAGGTGTACGAAAGATTCATATTGTCTTTGAGAAAGGGAAGAACCGCAGGCAGTGCTCCCTGGAATGTATCCACTACCATATGGCCGGTCGAAAGCAACAAAAGCACTTTGAAATTGAATCTGCTCACTATAGAATCCCTTACGGCTCGATCAGACTTGTTCCCGGCGGAATGTGGGCGGAAACTTAACCCCTTTTTAGCGAAATGAGAACCAAATAGCGAACCTCACAATGGAAAAAGATGATTCGAAAATCCGCGCCGCCATTCTGATAATGTCCATTGTGCTGTTTGTGTTTTCTTTGACTCGTACGAAATCGAGCGCGCCGCCCCCGGAGCGCAAGGTCCTCCCTGCCGTTATGGTTGAGGTCAAAGGAGATATCCCCAAACCTGGAATCTACACACTTGACAGTGCGGCAGCCACCGTCGCCGGCGCAGCGGCCACGGCCGGCTGCACATGCCAAATCCCGGAGGCTCTCGCGCCTCAAAAGCTTATCTCCGGACAATCCCTGGAAATTCTTCGTCACAAAACGGAAATCTCAATACATTTCGGACGCATGCCCGGAGCGGCCCTACTCGCCGGTGGGCTCAAGCTGGACTTGAATTCAGCCTCCCTTGACGAGCTTCTTCTCATTCCTCACATACGTCCCCAAATTGCGGCCTCTATCATAGAACGACGGCGCGAAAAGCCGTGGGAACAACTCGATGATTTGATTGAAATCCGTGGAGTCGGCCCGAAAACCGCTCAAAAACTTCAGGATTATCTGGAGATATCGGAGGGCCCACGACGGGCGGTGACTGCCCCGCAATAGGGACTCGCGTTAAAGGAGTGAAGAATGTTCGCATTTCTTGAAAGCTCCGAACAATCAATCCTCAAACGATTCGGCATTCTCATCGCTCTGGCCGCCCTGACCGGTCTTCTTCTGGTTCCCGTTCCCACTGGGCTTTCAGTCGCCGGACACCGCGTCTTGGCTCTGCTGGTGTTTTCGGTCGTTCTGTGGATGACCGAAGGAGTTTCCTATCCGGTGAGCGGTGTCATCATTGCGGCGCTAATGACGTTTCTGATAGGCATGTCTCCCAACCCCGGAAAAGCCGGGGCGCTTTACGGGACTTCACAGGGTCTGACCATGGCGCTGGGCGGATTCTCAAACACCGCCTGGGCGCTTGTCGGAGCCGCCCTGTTCCTCGCGGCGGCGATGACAAAGACAGGGCTGGACCGCCGGATTGCACTCAAGGTACTGTCCCTGATCGGCGTCGGCACCAATCGTATTGTAATAGGCGTGATTGCAGTGGGATTTGTTTTGAGCTTTTTCATTCCCTCAACCACGGCCCGCGTGGCGTGCCTGGTGCCAATAGTGATGGGTATTATTACGGCATTCGGGGTGGACAGATCTTCCCGTTTTGCAGCAATGCTCATGATCGCAACCGCCCAGGCCGACAGTATCTGGAACGTAGGAATAAAAACCGCAGCCGCACAGAACATGATCGCCGTAAATTTTATAAAGCAGCAACTCGGTTACGACATAACCTGGCTTGAATGGCTGATCGCCGCCGCTCCCTTCGCGCTGATCATGTCCGTTGCTCTGTTCTTCGTACTCACCAGGCTTATTCCCCCTGAACTCAAGGAAATCCCCGGCGGGAGGGAAATCGTAAGAAAACAGCTTGCGGCACTTGGTCCGATGAGCGCCCCTGAAAAGAAACTCCTCTGCATCTCTGTCGCTCTTCTCTTTTTCTGGACGACGGAAAAAATACTCCATAATATCGACACGTCTTCTTCCACTCTGGTGGCGATCGCTCTAATGATGGCGCCGGGGATCGGAATAATGACCTGGGAAGAAGCTCAGCAAAGGATCCCCTGGGGAACTCTGTTTCTCTTTGGAATCGGCATCAGCCTCGGTTCCGCAATTGTCTCAACCAATGCGGGAGCGTGGCTCGCCAAGGCCATAGTGCCCTTCTTCGGTCTGAGTACTGCCCCTGCGCTTCTGATCGTGCTCATCTTGGCGGCTTTTCTGATAATAATGCATCTTGGATTCGCCAGCGCAACTGCTCTGGCTGCTGCAATGATCCCGATAATCATAGAAGTTCTTAAGAACGTTTCCACTCCCGGTCTAAATGTGATCGGCATGACAATGATTCTTCAGTATGTTGTGAGTTTCGGATTCATTTTGCCGGTAAATGCGCCGCAGAATATGATAGCATTCGGCACGAACACTTTCTCGGTTTCACAATTTATACGAACGGGCATCCCGCTGACCATAATTGCCTATCTGGTTATTGCCTTTCTGTCTGCTACGTACTGGAAGTTTCTTGGATTGGTTTAATCGGAAAAGGGCATCTATTTTGAGAAGACCGGATGAATTTTGATCCTTTGTCTTATCCGTATCCATCTCGCCGCAGTATGGTTTTTTCCAGACGGGGTATGGTTGCAACGTCCCAGCCGTTGGCGGCGCAAGCCGGCCTGGAAATGATGAAAAGGGGCGGTAATGCCATCGATGCCGCAGTTGCGGCCGCATCCTGTCTGACGGTCGTAGAGCCGACTTCAAACGGTATCGGAGGCGACGCCTTCGCCCTGGTATGGAGCGGTGGCAAACTCCGGGCACTGAATTCCAGTGGCCCTGCACCTCAAAGAATATCAATCCGGACCCTGACCGGGGCAGGCCACAAGAAAATGCCCCGGTATGGATTAAGCCCCGTCACAGTGCCGGGGGCGCCTGCGTGTTGGGCCGAACTTTCCCGGCGATTCGGCAAACTGCCCCTGACGGAATGCATGCATCCCGCTATTGAATATGCCGAAGCCGGCTTCCCGGTTTCCCCGGTGGTTTCAGAGCTGTGGAAGAAAGCCTTTAAAACTTACCGGACGCAGCGGAGTGAAGAATTTCGATACTGGTTCGAAACCTTTGCGACGCTCGGTCGTGCTCCGATTGCCGGAGAAATCATCCGCTTGCCCGATCATGCAGCAACCTTGGCAGCCATTGCCGAGACAGAAGCCGAGGCTTTCTATCGCGGAAACCTCTCAGAAAAGATCAGTGCGTTCTTTGCCCGCTATTCCGGCTTCCTCACCGCCGACGATCTTTCCGCCTTCAAACCCGAATGGGTTGAGCCTGTGAAAATCAACTACCGGGGATATGACGTCTGGGAAATCCCGCCAAACGGCCAGGGCATTGTTGCCCTCATGGCGCTCAATATACTGCAAGGCTTCGAGCTCGGGAAAAAGGATGGGGTCCAGACCTGTCACCGGCAAATCGAGGCAGTCAAACTTGCCTTTGCCGATGGCCTCAAATATATTGCCGACATCCGGCGAATGAAGATCAAAGTCTCGGATTTGCTTTCCGGCCATTATGCCGCTCAAAGGCGCAATCTCATTGGCGCAGAGGCGATCAACCCTTTGCCCGCAAAGCCTCATCGCGGCGGCACCGTTTACCTCGCTGCCGCTGACAGCGAAGGCAACATGGTCTCTTTTGTCCAAAGCAATTATGAAGGCTTTGGCTCGGGAATGGTCGTTCCGGGCACGGGCATAGCGTTGCATAACCGGGGCTTTTGTTTCTCTTTCGACCCGGATCATGATGACTGTCTGGAACCCGGCAAGAAGCCTTATCATACCATCATCCCGGGATTTTTGACAAAGGCTGGAGAGCCGATCGGGCCTTTTGGAGTCATGGGCGGTTTCATTCAGCCCCAAGGGCATGTGATGCTGGTGTCGAACACCATTGATTTTCAGATGAACCCGCAGGCCGCTCTCGATGCTCCACGATTTCGGTGGACAGGAGGCAGGACGGTTGATGTTGAGGGGCAATTTCCTCAGCATCTCGCGGAGGCCCTGGTGCGTATGGGGCATGACGTGAGGTACGGAGCGGTCGGAGATCTGGGGTTCGGCCGGGGTCAGATCATTTGGCGAAAAAAGGATGGAGTGCTGGCCGGCGGCAGTGATCCGCGTTCTGACGGTCAGGTGGCCGCCTGGTAAATACGTCTCCAGGTGGATACTATTCTACGATTTGTCCGCAAAAATGAACCTGCCGTCTCGTAATAGCTTATTTCGCTTGATTAAAAAGAATATTTCTGCGATTTATTAGTATTAAACAATCAAACAATATGAATTGGAGTTGTTTTTGAACTTTCCCAAATTAACAATTGGAGATCTGGTCGCCAGGGTCCCCATTATACAGGGCGGTATGGGTATTGGGGTGTCCCTTTCAGGTCTTGCTTCGGCTGTAGCCAACCAGGGAGGGGTCGGTGTAATAGCGACTGCGGGAATAGGTGTTCTTAGTCCCGACAGAGAAACAGGTTACGTCGAAGCCAGCATCAAGATCCTGCGAGAAGAGATCAGGAAAGCCAAAGATGCCACTAAAGGCATCCTCGGCGTAAACATAATGGTTGCCATTACTAACTTTGCCGATATGGTCGAAACCTCGATAGCGGAGGGAGTTGACATCATCCTGTCCGGTGCGGGACTTCCGCTTGACCTTCCCAAGTATCTCAGGGAAGGGGTCAAGACCAAGCTGATCCCTATAGTATCTTCCGCTAAAGCTGCGCGCATCATCTGCAAAAGGTGGCTCGCGCGATTTAACATGCTCCCCGACGCCTTTGTCGTGGAAGGTCCGCTGGCCGGAGGCCACCTCGGGTTCACTTCGGAGCAACTGGACAACCCGGAGTTTGCCCTTGAGAAGATCGTTCCTGAAGTTATCGAGGCTGTCAGCTTTTTTGAAAGGGAAAACCGGGTCAAAATCCCGGTGATAGCCGCCGGAGGGATATATACCGGCGCGGACATCCTTGAGTTCATCAGGCTCGGCGCGGCTGGGGTCCAGATGGGTACCCGATTCGTCGCGACCCACGAGTGCGACGCAGATATCGAATTCAAAAAAGCCTATGTAGACGCCAAAAAAGACGACCTGATAATCATAGAAAGTCCCGTGGGGCTTCCCGGCAGGGCGATAAAAAACGATTTTATAGAGAGCATCCGGAATGGGCACAAAAAACCGTTCAAATGCCCCTATCACTGCATCAGCTCATGCAACTGCACGGACAGCCCTTATTGCATTGCCATGGCCCTGGCCAACGCCAGAAAAGGAAAACTCAAAGGCGGGTTCGCTTTTGCAGGAAAAAACGCTTACAGGGTAAACCAGATCCTCTCGGTCAGCGAACTGATTGAGTCGCTGGAAAAGGAATTCGACTGGGCGTTAAATCACCCTGAGTGATGAATGAAGAATTCTAAAACGAATTTAGGAATTTAATCCCTGAATTCCTGAATTGGAGATTTTTTAATCCTGTCAATCCTGACAAAATTCTCCCGCTTCCCGCTTGATCTTTAATAATAGTAAGTTCCCCTCCTCTTCTTTCGCCACCTGCTCGTAAGCCATCCCAGGAACCAGCCGAAAAGAATGACTCCCGCTCCGGAAACAAACCACTGGATGTCATGGGAGAGTTTGAGGTTGTCGTTTTCCCGGATCAGCGTCTGTATATTCTCCTGAGCGCTCGTCAGGCCGGCCTTTGCGGAATCATACTCCGACTTGAGCTTCACGTAATTTGCCGAGCCGCCTTTGAGTTCCTCGTAGGCTGCATTGAGCTTGGTGAGTTTATCTGTTAGTTCTTTTTCTTTTTCGTCCAGCTCCGTTTTCTCCTTGTCAACTTCTTCCAGTTTCGCCTTCATGGCCTCATTTTCTGCTTCGAGTTCCTTTGTCAGCGACGGATCGGGCAGCCGTGGGCTCAGAAACCTCGAGGCGATCCATCCTTCCTGAATCTCGCCGTTTGGTTTCTTGTAACGCACTTTGGTATACGAGTGCGGATTCACGAGTTCGACGCCGGATGCGGGTGGAACATTGAGAAGGGTTTTGCCGCTGCTTGACGGAGTGGCGCGTAGCGGGAGTTCCTGGGTGTCGGTAGTGTACGCTTGTACGGCCTGTGCAGCGCCCGTCGGGATCAGGATCGCCAGGGCAGTCGCCAGCGCCAGTGCTGATAGGAATCTATCCATATTCTTTGCCTCGCAAACTGATAATTACATTAATAACTGTTTGCTAAAAACCCGGAGGCATTATAGATTCGCCTCCTGCGCCGGGCAAGGAAAAAGCCCATGTACCACATTTTCACAGGCTCTCAATACCCGAAAGTTACAAAAATATGCAAAAACTTCCTGAATTGATTGACACACATGCTCACTTGGATTTCCCCGAATTTGCCGGTTCCATCCCGGCCGCCATTGAACGGGCGCTGCAAGCCGGAGTCAGCACGATCGTGACGATAGGCATCGATATCGATACGAGCCGCAATGCAGCCCAAATAGCCCGGAGCTATGACCGCATTTACGCCTCGGCCGGGATTCATCCGCACGCTTCCTTTAGTATGGATGCCGGCGATCTCCGGGAACTCGATAAAATTGCCGCCAACCACAGAGTTGTTGCGATCGGTGAAATCGGGCTCGACTATTTCCGCGACAGACAACCACGACCGATCCAGAAAGAGTGCATGAAGCGCCAGATCGAGCTGGCTGTCAAAATAGCAAAACCGGCCATTTTTCACATTCGGGACGCCTGGGAGGATTTTTTTCAAATCGTGCCCGAATTTGCCTCCTCCCTGCCCCCCTCAGTTATGCACTGTTTTTCGGGAGATTGGACAATTGCACGCAGATGCCTGGACATGGGATTTTATCTCTCTATCCCCGGCGTGGTCACTTTTCCCAAAGCCGAATTGCTCCAGGATGTGGTAAAGCGCGCACCTTTGGACAGGCTGCTTGTGGAGACCGACGCTCCCTTTCTCGCACCTGTCCCGTATAGGGGCAAAACAAATGAACCTGCTTACCTCCTTTATACGGCCGGAAAAATCGCCGAATGCCGTAAAGAACCCTTCGAAAAAGTGGCCGCTCATACCACGAAAAATGCGCGGACGGTCTTTAAAATATAGCGCAGAAAGCATTAAACTCAACTTCTACAGTGCCAAAAAACTTATTTTGTAATTACAATAACATAGATAGGTACTTGACTTTCTTGGCACTACATTTTCGCTCTTTGAAAACGGAATC
>JBKQTS010000278.1:0-12778 GCA_052143075.1 Syntrophobacteraceae bacterium
TTTGCTTGTCACCAACTGCGCGCATGCAGCTTGCCCTCCCTTTGACGAATTTGCGACACAATATCATATGGTTGGAGTGAACGCAGTATAATTTTCACGCATGCTCACGCATAATCCAGGATTAAATACGCCGACCCCGAAATAGCGAAAAAATATTCCGGGGCTGCAGATTACGTTAGTTACAACCGGGGGGCTCTTGTTGAAATGTGGAGGCAGGCCGGACCGATCCGAACCGACGCGCAGGGGATCGCTATAAAGGGCATGATGGTGCGGCACCTGGTGCTGCCGGAAAACCTGTCCGGTTCCGGCGATTGCCTTTCATTTCTTGTGCGGCGCCTTGGCCCGCAGGTCTGGGTAAGTCTTATGAACCAGTATTTCCCGGCTCATAAGGGCATATCTACTCCACCCCTCGACAGGAAGCCGACAGAGGAAGAATACGAGGCGGCATTCGCCGCATTGACAGCACTGGGAATATCTAACGGTTTCGTTCAGGTTTGAAGACAAAATGTCTTGGAACCGGCGCCAGCCCTTAAAAAATGGTGGGAATTCTCACCGTTCGCTTGATAATGATAACCGTCATTTCCAATTTGGTCCCTCTGTTTGCTTCTGCTCCCGCTTCTCGCTCCCCTGTTCTAGTTGTGATGATCTTTCTTGAATGATTTCGAATCCAGATTGATTTCGCGTATCAGCCTGTGGAGGTACTGCCGCTTGAGGCCGGACTCGCGGGCGGCCTGGGAAACATTGCCGTCGTTGCGGTTTAAAACTCTGGATATGTATTCGGCATGAAACTGATCGATCAACTTGTCTTTGGCTTCCTTGAACGGCATGGCAAAAAGATCTGAGGATTGACTCAGTTCTTGGGACAAAGCTTTGGGGGCCGCTCCGAACGCTACTGCGTCGCTTAATTGCAGGATGTCTCCTGCAGCCATTATTACGCCTCTTTCTATTACATGCTCCAGTTCGCGGACATTTCCCGGCCAATCCCTTTCGAGCAGGTGTTTCATGAGTTCGTCCGAGATCTGTTTGACATCTTTGCTGTGCATACTGTTATATTTTTCAAGAAAATGTTTTGCAAGCAGAGGGATATCATCCCTTCTATCCGAGAGGGCAGGGAGTTGAATATTGATAACATTGAGTCGATAGTACAGGTCCTCCCTGAATTCGCCTCTCTTGATCTTTTCGCTCAAGTTCTGATTCGTAGCAGCGATGAATCGGATGTCCACCTTGCAGATCGCATTCGATCCCACCACCTTGTATTCGCCTTCCTGCAGAAGGCGAAGCAGCTTCACCTGCATTGTAGGGCTAAGATCAGCGATCTCGTCAAGAAAAAGGGTCCCGTGGTTCGCCTCTTCGACCATGCCTTTCTTGTTCCGGATCGCCCCGGTGAAAGACCCTCTAACATGGCCGAACAGTTCGCTTTCAATGATCGATTCTGGAATTGTGCTGCAGTCGATGGGAATGAATTGCTGCTCGCTCCTCAGGCTCTGGGAATGAAGTGCGCGGGCAACCAGTTCCTTCCCGGTCCCGCTGTCGCCGGTGATGAGCACCGTGGCTGAAGTCTTGGCCACCTTTCGTATCTCATCATGCAGGGACAGCATAGCCAAAGTCGAACCCACCAGGCTGGGAAAACTGCATTTTTCTTCGAGCTTTTGACGGAGGTCGATATTTTCTTTCTGAAGCCGCTGCCAGTTTAGCGCCTGCTCGATCACATGAAGGATCCTTTCCTTGCGGAAAGGCTTTGTAATATAATCGAAAGCCCCTTTGCGGGTGGCATCCAGAGCCGACTCAATCGTCCCGTAGCCCGTCATTATGATGACCGCTGTTTGGGGGCTTTTCCGTTTGACTTCCTCCAGTACCTGAATGCCGTTCTTGCCCGGCATTTTAAGGTCGGTCAACACGACGTCGAAGAACTTGTCTTGCAAAAGTGGCGTAAGTTCGAAGGGATCGCTTAGAGTAGTCAACCCATGGGAGCTCTTCTCGGATATGATTCTGCTCAAAAGACCCAGCATGTCCTGCTCGTCGTCCAAAGCAAGAATTGAAGACATTTTTATCCTTTTTACATTGAGAAGTTGCATTCAAACCATTGATCGGTCCTTCGATTATCTGAAATCCCGATTCCGTTCATCGGGATTCTCACTCCGCTGTTGACGAGGAGTCAAATAAAATGTCATTAAAAAGTTGCAGTTTTTCAATTTAGGCATGCTATTCTAATCTTAACATACTGTCCAGTATACTGAAGCGTGAAGTTAGAAGGGTGCAATTTTTCACTCTTCGCAAGTCACTCTTCTTTGCACCCTGCGCGCGGACAAAGACAATGGACGAAAAAGCACGGCCGGAGCGCTCAAAAGTATTAAAAATCATCGGCATCGCTACCTTCCTGCTCGTCGCTGGTGCTTCGTGGCTGGCCATCTCCACCGCCGGATACATGAAAGGCATTCTCAGAGACCAGTTTAACGAACAGCAACTGGTATTGGCCAGGCATGCCGCCCAGCGAGTGGAAGGGCATATAAACGGCGCTATCGACGACTTGCTGCTCCTGAACTCTCTTCCCGCAGTTCAGTACGGCGATCCTGAGAGCTACGAAGCCCTGCTGCTCTCGACGCTCCCGGTTTTCAACGGCAGCAGCATTATCGCGATTCGCCGAATAGACGGGCAGGGAAACCCCATTTTCGCTGTGAGCGAACACGGGATCGTCATGCACAGTATGAGCCCCGCGCAGAAGGAGCCGGAGGCGTATCTGTCCTGGGCCTCAGATCCGGCAAACAGGGGCAAAACGATGGGTACGTCTATATATTCCAAGGAAGGGGCAAAAGACAGGGGCGTCCTCGTGTGCGACTTGATTAGCCCAACTTACGAAGACGCCTCCGATACTGCTCACCCTTTACCATCGAAGGCATTTTCCGGGTACGTCAGACTTACTCTGGATGTCACTCATCTGATGAACGGGATAATGCCCTCTATCCGTTCCGGGAAGACGGGCTATGCATGGGTCATTGACTCAAATGGAAAATTTATTTATCACCCGGACAAATCGTTCATCGGCGAGACCGCCTTCGATGCCAGGTCCCAAAGGGGACCTGGTCTCTCATTCGCTGCAATCAACCAAATTCAGCGCGATGAGATGACGAAAGGGAAGGAGGGTACCGGATCGTATTTTACGGGATGGCATCGCGAAATTGTCAAACCGATGGAAAAACTGCTCGCTTTCTCTCCGGTGAGCATTCAAGGGCCTTATGTAAACTATGCCTGGTCGGTAGCCGTAACAGCTCCGGCTCAGGAGGTCGAATCTCTCATATATGCGGTATACACGAGGCAGTTTATCCTTCAGGCCCTGGTTGTGTTCATCATCTGCCTGGGCAGCCTGTTCGTCGTGCTTTATGAACGCAGATGGTCCAGTGTGTTGGAGCATGAAGTCGCGGTCAAGACGGAACATGTCCGGAAATACGCCTATGAGCTCGAGAGTTCGGAAACCAAATACAGGTCCCTGGTGGAAAGCGCCGAAGACCTGATATTCACGATGGATCGCAAAGGGCTGATAAGAACCGCAAACCTGCATATGTCTCGTGTTTTCGAGGCCAACCTCCAAGAGATGATAGGCCAGAGCCTATACCGGTTTTTGCCCAGAGAGCAGGTTTATGAGCAGTTGAATTATGTTTGGGAGGTCCTCGATTCAGGAAAAGGCCGGAAGATCGAAACACATTTAACTCTGCCCGCCGGAAATCTCTGGTTCGATATTCAGTATATTCCCTTGAATGGTGGAGGGGGCCAAGCGGACTATGCTCTGGCAATCGCCAGAGATATTACCGACCGGAAGGATATCGAACAGCAGCTCATTAACACCGAGAAACTTGCTTCTCTTGGGACCATGGCTGCCGGTGTCGCCCACGAAATAAACAACCCGATCGGCATAATGCTTGGCTTTGTCGATTTGCTTCTGGAGAAAATGGACCCTGGTTCCATGGCGTATAACGACCTCAAGACCGTCGAAAGACACGGCCTGCACTGCAAAAGCATCGTGGAAAGACTGCTTAGCTTCGCCAGGATAAGAGAGGAGCACGAGGAACGCTGCGATCTCAACGCGAATATCGAGTCTATCGTCTCGGTTGTGAAACACACACTCGATATGAATAATATAGAATTGGTCCTCTCTCTCTGCCCGGATTTGCCGCCTGTAAAAGGTGATTCAACGGGCCTTCAGCAGGTTTTTCTCAATTTGATAAATAACGCCGTTCAGGCGATGGACGGAAAGGGAACGCTCAGAATAGAAACCCGCCCGGGTTCGAGCGGAAGAGAAGTCGAAGCCTCAGTTATGGATACGGGGAGCGGAATCAAGACCGAATACCTAGGCAAGATATTCGATCCTTTCTTTACCACTAAGAAAGTTGGTGAAGGCACTGGCTTGGGCCTTTCGGTAAGCTACGGGATAATAACGAGGTTTGGGGGCCGAATAGAGTGCCGTAGTTTGAGCGAAGAGGAAGCCCCCGGTGCTTCCGGAACCACTTTTAAAGTAGTTTTGCCCGCCTCCCACGAAGTCATGCACCACCTCCCTGCTTAAAGAATTCTTCGGATCTGTGCAGCTAATCATACTTCTGGCATAGACTTTGTACTTAAAACGAATGCGGAGCAACCCCATTCTTCGCCGCAATATGTTCTGAGATTAAATTATTGCGTTATTTGAGGCGTTCAGAATGGTTGAGAAGAGCCGAAAAAATATTCTAATATTGGACCCCGAAAGAGACACCGCCGAGCTTTTCGCAAGAGCGCTCGAAAGCCACTGCGATAGCTATAAGTGCTTTTGGGTTAACGACTCTCAACAGGCCAGGAGCCTTTTTTCAGAAATTGCCTTCAGCTTTCTTCTCGCCGATATCTCTATGCTCCAGCAGGACCATTTTCTAATACTGGACTCGATTCAGAAAGCGGCTTGCCGGCCGGTCGTAATAGTCGACGCCTACCTCATGGATAGCAATAACATAAAGAAAGCCTTGGAAATGGGCGCTGCAGGGTACTTTATAAAACCAGTTACGGTGAGTTCGCTAAGAAAGTTAATAGACGATTTCTCTGTGTCCGCAAGTACATAACACCTCGTTTTATGTCCCCTTATAGTTTCATGTTGTCGCATTTTAGTTTCAGTGTGGTGCGACAATGGTGTCCGGCAGTTCAGTCTTACTCGCCGATGATCTTGAGAAGCACTCTCTTGCGCCTTCGGCCATCAAATTCGCCGTAGAAGATCTGCTCCCAGGGGCCGAAGTCAAGTTTGCCTCCAGTTATGGCAACCACCACTTCACGGCCCATGATCTGCCGCTTCATGTGAGCGTCGGCATTGTCTTCGCCGCCGTCGTTGTGGCGATACTGGTTGACAGGTTCGTGGGGAGCGAGTTTTTCGAGCCAAGCCGTGTAGTCGCGATGGAGTCCTCGTTCGTCGTCGTTAATGAACACGGAAGCGGTGATGTGCATGGCGTTGACAAGAACGAGCCCCTCACGGATGCTGCTTTCATGAAGGCATTCTTCGACCTCTCGCGTGATGTTGATGAAGGCTGTGCGCGTTGGGACGTTGAACCATAGCTCCTTCCGATAGCTTTTCAAGCGGTTTCCCCTCCTCTTTACGGTTGTTGCGAGCCATGCCCGAGATTAACCCCTCCAGGGTACTGAAGTGTGAGCGGTGAAGTTAGAGTGCATTGGACATAGTGGGTCTTGCCGAGAGTGAACGGTGAAATTTTCACACTTCACTCTTCTTTGTACCACCTTGAGGGTGGGTGGGCAATATCTCGAGCTATCCCTGATTTGTCCATGACCGACGGCGTGGCGGTCCTATCGCCTGGATCTAAAATCAGAACCTGGACACCAGAATCAATCAATAATTATTAAAGCTAAACAAGAGTTTGTGGTAATAGTTCATTGCAGTACACCATGTCTCAGCGGGACACTCAAAGCATGAAAAGAACCGGGTGGGCTAAGCGCAGCCCACCCGGTCTTTTCGCAGCAGACCCGCCCTCGAAAGGATCAGGCGTGCCCAAAGACCGCTCCGAAAACAAACCTCGCAGCTTTGACTCCAGCACGATTTCGGCGGCGGAAAAGGTACTGGCCCGACAGACAGTCGCCTTGCACAAAAAGTTTTTTCCTTTCCTTGGTCCTGCATTTATCGCCGCCGTTGCGTACATAGATCCCGGAAATTTTGCTACAAACATTCAGGGCGGAGCACAACTGGGTTACACCCTTCTTTGGGTTATAATAATAAGCAATTTAATGGCCATGCTCGTTCAGATCCTCTCGGCCAAGCTTGGCATCGCCACTGGGTTGAATCTGGCGGAACTGTGCAGGAATAATTTTCCACGCCCTCTCGTCCGGGTAATGTGGGTTATACTTGAAATCGTAGCTATCGCAACAGATCTTGCTGAATTCGTGGGGACCGCAGTTGGACTTTTCCTGTTATTTCGTATCCCGCTCATCTATGCCGGGTTGCTGACTGCTGTTGCCACCTTTTTGGTCCTTGGCCTGCAACGATTCGGTTTTCGTCCTCTGGAAGCCATAATTTCCGCAATGATAGGAATTGTGGCGCTAAGTTACCTGATTGAAATATTCCTGGTTAAACCCGAACCCGCGCAGATAGTCTACTCACTTTTTATTCCGCGCTTCGGGGGCAGTGAAGGGGTTTTGCTAGCTGCCGGCATTCTGGGGGCAACAGTCATGCCGCATGTAATATTCCTTCATTCCGCCCTGACCCAGGGGCGGATAATCGTCAAGGATGCAGACAAACTCAAAAGACTGTTCCGTTTTGAAGTAATGGACGTAGCAATAGCGATGACGATCGCCGGGGCCGTGAATGCAGCGATGCTCATTATGGCCTCATCGACATTTTACGCCCGGGGATTGCGCGAGATCGGAACACTGGAGGAAGCTTACAGGACGCTTTCTCCCATTCTGGGTTCGGCTGCCGGCGATATTTTCGCAATTGCGCTGATCGCCGCCGGACTGTCTTCTTCGGCGGTGGGGACCATGTCCGGGCAAGTGGTTATGCAGGGGTTCGTGCGCTTCAAAATCCCGATCTGGATCAGGCGCCTGGTTACGGTCCTGCCATCGCTGGTCGTTCTGGCCTTGGGACTGGACCCAACAAGGACGCTTGTAATCAGCCAGGTCGTGCTCAGCTTTGGGCTTCCTTTTGCTGTAATCCCGCTCGTCCTTTTTACGGCGAACGGAAAAATAATGGGACCGTTGGTAAACAGGCCGTTCACCTCATTTCTGGCCGGTACGGCAACCTTGCTGATTCTGGCGTTGAATTTATACCTGATCTACAGTATGGCGATTGGGGGAGGCTGAATACGATTCACCACATGGGCGGGACATGGTCCGGACAAGAAGAGGACACAGAGGAAAGCAATTGAACCGACAGACAAAACTAGTAGGCAGACCCTGCTCTCTGTGTCTGTGGTGGAATTCGTCTCTCCCGCTTCTCGTTTTACGCGGTGGACGCGTATGTATGCGGAGGGTGTATGTTTTCGAATCTGCTCGTTCCTCTCGACGGGTCAAAGCTTGCGGAATCGGTTCTTCCGGTCGTAAGGAGGCTGGCGCAACGCATTGGGTGCGGGGTTAAACTGCTTCACGTGATCGAAAAGCGCCCCCCGAGCAGCATACATGGTGACGCTCATCTCCAGGACGCCGCAGGCGCCGAACGCTATCTGGCATTAATAGTCGAAAAACTCGAGGGCTGGGGACTGAAAGTTTCCAGCCATGTGCACCAGGTTCCGCAGGGCGATGTGCCCAGGTGCATTGCCGAACACGCCGAAGAGATGGAACAGGACCTTATTGTCCTGTGCACTCATGGAAGCGGAGGGCTCAAAAGATTTGTGTTCGGAACCAATGCAGAGCAGGTGCTCACCCACGGTCGCACGCCCGTAGTTCTTATAAAGACCGATGAATACGGGCGCGCTCCCGATTTTGGCCCCCGAAGCATAATTGCTTTTATGGACTGCACGCTGCACAGCGATCCCGTCTTGACTGCCTGTTCGCAACTGGCGATGATATTTGAAGCGAAACTTCACCTGTTGTTCGTAGTGCCGACTGCCGGCAGCGTCACCCCGGATGAAGTTCCCGCAGGGCGGCTTGTCCCTGGTACAACCCGCCTGTTGCTGGATTTGGAAACCGAACAGACAACAGAACGCATGAAAGAACAGCTTCAATTGCTGCTCGCCAGTAATGTCGAGGCGAGCGGAAGCGTTGAACGTGGTGAGGCTGAGCCAGCCGTCGCAGCAGCAGCAGCGGAAAGACAGGCGGACATGGTCGCCATGGCCACCAGGGGACTGGCTGGAATTGGGGCGTTCTGGGCAAATGACCTGGTCCCCCGGATATGCGCCTCCTATGATGGCGCGCTTCTGCTTTTTCCGGCAATTGAGCGGTTGGAATAAGCGTTCACCTCAGAGGCGGGACATGGTCCGGACAAGAAGAGGACACAGAGAAAAGTCAACTGCCATTGACAGGATTCGCAGGATTAACTGGAGAAAACGTGACAGAGACGGAACGGTCCTGGGTCTTTCAATCCTGAAAATCCTGTCAAATGTCTTTCTCTATGCATCTGTGGTGAAGGCCTTTGCAAAGGACCATAAATGTTAAAGCGCTTCAGCCTCAGAACTAAAATAATGTTCGCTATAGGCGCACTGGTCGCTATCGCCATGTTGGGCGGCTCGACCACCATCTGGATGGTGCACAGGATGAACAGCGCCGTTTCTTCGGTAATCAGTTCCAGAGTCGCAGCGCTCAATGTCAGCCAGGAGTTGGAGAGTTCTCTCGCACTGCAAAGGGGTCTGCTAAGCTATTATTATATTGACGGCAATAGTGAGTGGCTGACCCAGCTTGATCGGCATCGGTTCGAATTCGACAATTGGATGAAAAAAGCCCGCGAATTTGCTGACTCCGGCCGAGAACACGAGCTGCTAAACGATATTGAATCGAAATACATTCGATATACCAATCTGCGCGAACGAGTCATCGATCTCTACAAGGCCGGAAAACGGGAAGAAGGATACGCATTGCACCAGGATGTCCGCGGCCCCTTTTACTCGGTACGGGAACTTTGCGAGCAGTTCAAGCAGGTCCAGTACGACAGGGTAGGTTTAATCTCTGAGAGTATCAGGCTTAAGGTGGCCTTTTTTGATACAGCCGCGTCCATAGCCATGATTTGTGCGCTGGGCCTGGGGATTACGCTTGGGGTATTGCTCCT
Organism: Syntrophobacteraceae bacterium; assembly: GCA_052143075.1. Classification (GTDB taxonomy): domain Bacteria; phylum Desulfobacterota; class Syntrophobacteria; order Syntrophobacterales; family Syntrophobacteraceae; genus SbD1. The sequence continues at coordinate 9,212 of JBKQTS010000278.1, forward strand.
GAGCAGGGTGCTCGTGCCGATCCGGCTCCTCGCCCTTGCAGCCGGACGCGAAGGGGGGGGCTCGCTTGACGAACCTGACGAGGTGAAGGCCCTTGGGAAAAAAATACATTGGCTCATCGAAAGTGTTGATACCACGCGCTTTGAACTGGAGCAGAGCCGCGAACATCTGCTTCAGTCCGAAAAACTGGCGCAGATTGGAAAACTCGCCGCAGGGGTTGCCCACTCCATAAGAAATCCGCTCACCTCGGTGAAAATGCGCCTGTTTAGCCTGGAGCGCACGCTCTCGCTTTCGGCTGCCCAGAAAGAAGACTTTGACGTTATTTCCGAGGAGATCCTCCATATAGATACAATAGTTGCAAATTTTCTGGAATTCTCCAGGCCTCCGAAACTCAAGATTCAAAAAGTGAGTCCGTCGGAGGTTGTCGATATGGCCGTACAGCTTCTCCGATATCGAATAGATTCTTATGGAGTTACTCTGGAACTGATGAGGGATCGGAAACTTCCGGAGGTCGACTGCGACCCCGAACAACTCAAGGAAGTGCTGGTGAATCTGATCGTTAATGCGTGCGAGGCGATGGGCGATGGGGGGCGCATTCTCATAACAGAAGAGGAGGGGACAGCAGATCCGGTGGGCAGGGTCGTTGTGATTCGCGTAAGCGACTCAGGGCCGGGTATTCCCGAGGCGATAAAAGAGAGAATCTTCGAACCGTTCTATACTACAAAACAGGAAGGCACAGGGCTTGGGTTGAGCATAGCAGCCCGTATCATCAAGGAACACCAGGGATGTCTAAGCGTTAAATGCCGCCCCCATAAAGGCGCCACATTTACAATTACCCTTCCATGCCAGGAGGAGGGAGCTTGGCTGCGATCCTTATAGTTGATGACGATCACCATCTGCGCCTGAGTTTCGATAAGCTGCTCACCCAGGACGGTCACAAGGTCAGGATGGCTTCGAGCGGCGAGGCCGCGCTGCCCCTTGTAAAGTCCGATGAATTCGACCTGATCGTGATGGATGTACGGCTTCCCGGTATGGACGGACTCCGGACCTTCAAAGCGATCCGTGAAATCGAACCGCTTTTGCCGGTCATTATAATGACCGCGTTCGGGACTACCGAAACGGCTATAGAAGCGACCAAGATGGGTGCTTTCGACTATATCCTCAAACCTTTCAACATTCCCGAAATGCTCTGCCTGATCGAAAAGGCCGTGGAGGCCGGCCGGTTCATGCGCTCGCGGGTCGAATTGGACTCAGTGCCTGAAACCGGCTCCGGCGAAGCCATCGTCGGACGCAGCCGGGCCATGCAGGAAATATATAAAGAGATCGGAAGAGCAGCCTCTACCGATGCTACGGTCCTCATCCGGGGTGAATCGGGTACGGGAAAGGAACTCGTCGCCCGGGCCCTCTACCACCACGGCGCCAGGTCACACAAGCCTTTCCTGGTCATTAACTGCGTGGCGATCCCCGAGACGCTCTTGGAAAGTGAGCTGTTCGGCTACGAAAAAGGCGCTTTTACGGGCGCAGTGAACCGCAGGGTAGGGCGCATCGAGCAAGCTGACGGCGGGACGGTTTTCCTTGACGAAATCGGGGACATGCCCTTCGCAATTCAGGCGAAAATCCTGCGCCTGCTTCAGGAAAGAAGCATCCAAAGGCTCGGCGCCCGCGAACCCATTCCGGTTGACGTGCGTATAATCGCCGCGACCAATCGCAATCTTGAAGGCGCTCTTTCGGAGGGCAAATTCAGGGAAGACCTCTACTACAGGCTCAAGGTCGTTACTATTTCGCTTCCTCCTTTGCGGGACCGGGAGGGCGATATTCCGCTGCTTTGCGAATACTTCATCAGGCGTTACTCGAAAAAAATGGGGGCCCCGGACCCGGGGATTACTGATGAGGCCATCGAGATGCTTTGCGCTTACTCCTGGCCTGGCAACGTGCGCGAACTGGCGAACGCCGTCCAGAAAGCCCTGATCTTCAACCGGGGAGGTCCTGTATCGCTCGAAGACATTGCGCGGGTGAGCGGAATCGCACCGGACCAAACGGCCGAAAAGCCCTATTTGCCCGAGGAGGCCATCCGGACCTGGATCCGCAGATATCTAAATTCCCCGGAAGCCGGTTTAAGTACGTTCGATTCGGCGATGGAGCAGTTTTCCGCTTTGCTCATCACCGAAGCGCTGAACCTCAACGGCGGGAACAGGTCTCGCACGGCGAAGATGCTGGGCCTCTCCCGTCCTACTCTCATGGCGAAGATCGAAAAACACCGCATCCGCCTCGAAACTTCTGCCATAAGCGAAGAATGATTTACCTACGCGAAGGAGGGGGTTGGAATGAAAAAAATTAAGAATAAGAGTGGCCTGCGAACTTGAAATCCCCGATCACTGGAATGTGCTTTCTCCAGGTGAAGATGAGACGCAACACCTTTCGCTTAAGTTCTTACACTGTGGGACTAACCAAATGTTTAACATATCCCAGGCAGCTCTTGATCTGATCCGGTCGCAATTCGAACGTCATGGTTCCCTTGTAGTGAACAGCATGCAATCTTTGAAAGATTTTATCAAAATCGATCCTCCCTTCTCCCACCGGAAGATGGAGATCATCATCTGGCGAAGTACCTCCATGGTTATCATGCAGGTGGATGTGTTTAATCCTGTCAGGACACTTTTCCAGAAAACCGAAACTGGTATTTTCCGTTGAGAGAAGTTCGGCATGTCCCAAGTCCAGGGTAAGATTCAACGCGGGGACGGAGGCAAAAACCCTCGTCAGTTGATCGGCATTTTCGCTCAGATTCTCCAGACAAACGGTAATTCCACCGCCGCCGGCCCTCTCTGTCAGCCTTTTGAGAAAGCCGATTTTATAAACAATGGTCTCTTCCAGCACGAATCGAGGGTCCAGCCAAAGGTGCAACGTTAATAGCCCCATCTCCAGCTCGGACATAATAGAAAGGATCTGGAGCAGCTTTGGGAAATAAACCGTCTCCAGGGTATGTATGTTATTTGGATCGCCTTCCCTTGGGCCATGACAAAGGTAGTAGAGACCGGTTTCTACGGACCGGGTTCGATACTCATTTTGAAGAAGGTGGAAGTTAGCCGGCTCCGTAATGGAAATTTCCGCGAATTCGAGACCCAGCTTATACAGAGAAATCACGTCATCCGGGCTCCTTGCCGTGCCGCCCAAACGGATTCTTCGACTGACGTCAGAAAGCAAAACCGTCATCATTTAAGTAACTCGATTTCCCATGATTCACCCTGGAGCCAGGTTAGATGTTCATGGTTGGCGACCTAAGGTGCACCCGGTTTCGTTGTTTTAGCCACAACGAGGTAAAACGCAGGCTCGTCTCTAAACCTTATGATCTCAAAGCCATGTGGCTCCAGCAATCCTCTCGCGCCTTCCTCATCAGGCAGCATATCTAGCTGAAAAGGCGTGTGTTTCTTTAGTTCGACGATGAAGTTCCTGCCCAGAGGATGACTGATAACCAATCTACCTTGTTGCCGCAGCACCCGGTAGAGGTTATCCAGGCTTTTTGCTTTATCCATTATATTGGAAAAACAAGCGTTGATGAAGACTACGTCCAG
>JBKQTS010000279.1:0-10688 GCA_052143075.1 Syntrophobacteraceae bacterium
CTTTCCGTCGTATGCGCTAGGAGCTCTACCCTAAACCTTCCCTTTAGGTTTCACCTTTACATTTGACGGGATTTGTTGGAGTATGACGAAAAATTGGTGAGAGTCAACCGAGAATTATCTGGGCTTAGGGGGTAGGATTTAGGAATTAATACCTGAATCCCTCAATTCGCAATCCCTTCATCCGCAAAAGATGGTATGAAGATTAAAGCACTGGATCGTCAAAGAAGCATTTTCATCGGGAGATCAGCAGTTGCCGGTCCTCATGGGCATTGGGGATTCCCGTCAATGGGTTTCCCGCGCGGCGGCTGTACCATAAATCAAGACTTGCAGCATGACCTAAACAAGCTTCTTGAGGTCTTTCATGATGAGGAATAGCTGATAAGGACCGGCAGGGCTGGGATCAAAATTGAAATGTTGATAGAACGCCAGTGCATCATCATCCTTGGCCGAAACAAACAGCGCTCGGATGCCAGCAATATCGGCGGCCTGCACCGTGCGTGTAAGTGCGTCTCGAAGCAACTTTTTCCCGATACCGTGGCCTTGTTCGTGCAGGTCAACAGCAAGGCGGGCCAATACCATGACAGGCACAAGGTGGCGAGCAAGCCCTTTACTGACGCGCTCAGGCGCTACCCTGTGCTCAATGCCGCCGACAGTCAGGCTGTAATACCCGACCACAACCCCGTTGCGCGTGGTGACATACGTCTGTGAGACGCTGGCTCTTTGATCGCCGAGGGCGAACCGTTTAAGAAAGCGGTTGAGTTCTTCTTTTCCGCAATCGAATGGTTCCGTGTCGTGTTCAAGTCGGAACTTCTCGACCGGCGAAAGGGGGGAGGCCATTCAAAAACCACTCGGCTCACGAAACAGCGCCTCAAGGCGCGGCCTCGGTTTTGTCGGCGCATCGAGAGCTTTCATAAACGCTTCCCATTGTTCATCATCGTAGAGGAACAAACGGCGTTCGGCGATAACTCCGGCGGCTTCAACCAGCGCAACATCGAGCATGAACTCCGTAACCGTTTTGTTTTTGGCGGCGGCGGCTTCCTGCAAGGTGCGCTTTACGCTGGCGGTGGTGCGGATATCTATCCGCACGGTTTTGACATTGGTTTCCGTTCTCATGGGCGGTCTTCCTTTAGCTTCGCAAAAACATGGCCAAAGAGGAATATAGCATCCGGATAGTATCCGGACAATAGCTTTTTTAGCCCTCATGTGCCATAAATCAAGATTTATGACACAAAAGCCCGCCTCTGTGATATCAACAGCTTACCAATGCCATAAATTAGGGACAAAACAGGTTATGAAAATAGGCTACGCTCGAGTCTCAACTGATGACCAAAACCCTGACTTGCAACTGACGGCCTTAAAGCGGGCAGGGTGCGGCAAGATATTCACCGACACGGCGACCGGCGCGAACGCCAAACGGCCAGCCTTGGCGAAGTGCCTTAAGGCTCTCAAGGCTGGCGAGGTGCTGACGGTCTGGAAACTTGACCGGCTGGGCCGGTCGTATGGGAAGTGCGCAGCCATTTGCCGAGCCGCCGCATTGCGCGGATACTGTTTTTCGTCCACGAAGGACGAATAGGCGTCGTAAGCGGGTTTATCAAGAAAACACAGAAGACGCCATCAGACGAGATCGAATTGGCTCGGAAGCGGATGAAGGAGATGACATCATGAGCAAAAAAAACCAACATTGGGGATCGACGCTTGACGATTTCCTGCGCGAGGAAGGCATTTACGAGGCGGCAAAGACCGAGGCTGTTACGCGGGTGATTTCGTGGCAGCTTGCGGAGGAAATGAGGAAGCGAGGCATGACTAAAACACAAATGGCCGAGCAGATGCACACGAGCCGAGCGCAGGTTGACCGCATTCTTAAAGCAAAAGGGAATGTTACTATTGAGACGCTTCAACGCGCCGCCGCGCTTGTTGGACGCGAACTCCGCCTTGAATTGGTCTAGTCCTCAAAACGTTCGCGTTGCCACACCGGGGTTTTGCCTTTTTGTCCAGTTATAAGCCTGTTGGCCTGTCCGCAAACCCGCGCAGGGCCTAAAGGCCGTTTTTCCTTTAGGGACAATTTACGCTCATTTGTCCAGTTTTGTTCTTGCGGGACAAGGGGTCGGGCAATGCGAAGCAATTCTGCTGATTGTCTAGTCTTTCTCCCGCCGTGGGTCCCAATACTCCTCCAGCATCCAGAATGGCTGTTCTTTCGAAAGGCATTGCCGAAGCAATGACATCAAGGAGTCGTATTCTGATTCGTTAATTTTAGTCCACTTCCATTTAAGTTTCTTTAGCTCCGTTAAAGTAAACTGGAACGTTTTACACTCGCGAATATTCTTAAGAAGAATGCTATCAATTGGCGGATGGATTAGATACCCCAAGTTCGTATTTTCAGCACCAGCGGCAATTACCATGGCTTTCAGATATACAGCAAGAAGTTTCGCAGCCCTGCCGTAAGTCGCGCCAGTAATCGCGGTATCAATGGATTTCTGAATCTCGCGGCACCAGAGGCGGTGATACTGCTCAAAATCATCATATGAAATAGAATGTTCTTTATTTAATTTTATAAACTCTTTGACTTCACAGTATTCAATCGCTTTTATAAGGACGGGTGTTGTTGCTCCCTTCCATCTTCTCTGAACAGCACGAGCCGCTGCCCATACAGCGAAGTTGTGACGGTGTGCAAATATATCGTATGAAGATTTTTCCCTTTCCACAGCACCTGCTCTTTCTTTATCGCCTGAGACTGATTCCTCCTTATGTTGAGTCGGTATTTGTTTGCTGTCGTCGCTAACTGAGTGTCCGTTGAATATTAGAGTGACCTTCCTTCCGTCCGTGCGACAGCGCAAGCATCCCATATGTTCGAGAATGGCCGCAATGCGTGAACCATGCGCAGGAGTTAGTTTATTATTATTAAACTTTATGGAATTGTTCTCTACCCACTCGCCAAACCCACCAGGTGGTGGATTGTCAACCAAAAAGCCTCCCTCAACCTCTTTGCCGCTTAAATGAGCAATAGCTTCTTTCAGGAATAGAGAGCTGATTTTTATAGAGGGTCCAGGGGGATACTTTATGACAATGCCGTTCTCTAAATCACCCTCATACGTAAACCGTATTCCCTTGCCGCACGTGGAGATTGTTGGCACCCTTGCTCCTTGTCAATATGAATAGTCCATTTCACTTAACTGGACAAAATACAACAAACTGTCCAGTTTTGCCCGTTGTTTTTGCTGGCTTTTTTGGCGCTGACAAAATCCCGCAGAACCCACGGGGGACACCAAGGACGATTACAAACCGCCCTTGCCACGCGCACGGCGAAAGCACAGCGCAGCGTAGCCCCCGCGCCGCTCTTGCGGCGCATATGGGGCGTGTGGCGCTCTTGTGCCACGCAGTACAGGCCGCGCCCTGTCGCGGCTTAACACTGAACAACTTCGCGCCACTTGAGGCGCGGCAATGCGAAAGGGGGCGTTACCGGATGGCCGAGACTACAGGGGGGCAGCTCACGAAACGGAAAAAATCGTACGCTAAGGGGTTTGTTTAGATATGGGGGAAAATCCAACGATCCTATTTTTTTCAAATCCTTTCTATGAGAATGCAGAATTTCTACGGTTAAAGGATCTGTCAGCAAAGATCAGCTTCCCGCCCGAGGTGGTGTGCAGTTTAAGCGGAAGCTTTGTGCAGGTTCCGACATATAGCTGGCCAAATTATGTATACATACCCATTCCGGCTATTGATCATGAAAAGTTCCCATCCGATTTCGAATCATCACGATGGACAGCCCTCACGCACCAGGCTAACATCGAGCAAGGAGCTCAATCGCTCGGCTACAACTGCGTACAACCCCTTCCTGCCAGGTAATTACATGTCCAGGGTGTATTCCCGATAACAATGCTTGCCCTGATGCATAAGGCAGCCATGCGCTTCGGGAGTCACCCGAAACCCTATGCCCAATTCCTTGAGCCAGGCTTCCACCCGGTAAAAGATGCCGCAATCATAATCGTCCAGCGCCCCGATTCGCTTAACACCCTTGTATGCGAAACACTGCCCTTCGGGTGCGTCCCAGCGCACCACATTGTTGCCGGGATATTGGCGGCGAAACTGCATAAAATCCGCTCCAATCACTTCAAATGCCCCTTCGATGAAGTCTTTCAACTGCTCGTAGGTCGTGACTTCATCCACACCCATAATCTTTTTCAAGCGTGGAATCTCGAACGCGCTCATAGACTGTATGGCCGCCCGATTCATGTCGCTAGCTGTTTTCGCGCCACATTTCTGAAACACATTGTAAAACCACATACCGTCATGAGTCATCCAGCCCATGCACAGCAATTCCCGCAAATCCCTTTTATCGATGCTTTCCAAAATACCCATAATGCCCTCCTTTACTGCTGTGGCCTTAAGGATTGCCAAACAGCCCTTCCAATAAGCTCCCTGGCTTGCCCGATGTCCGTAAACGCTATTCCCTGCACCCAAAGCCGGGTAAATTCCTGGCAAGGTCCCAAAATGAGGGAAAGACAAACATCTCTGGGCAGGCATTGTAAATTACCAGCCTCCATGTGCCGGGTTAAAAACTCCCCCACCACGGGGATAAATTCCTGGTTGCCCAACTCGATAAGCGTCTCAGTATCCCGCATAAAGTCCGCGTGGCGCATGTTAATCAGAAACTTGGCCCAGGCCGGGTTGGACGCCACCCAGTCCAGATGATAGCCAACCATCCCATACACCCCCTCCCGGGCAGCCGGATCTTGCTCCAGCGTGGCGATCATCCCCTCCTGGTAATCTTTCAAACCCTCCATATATACAGCAGCGGCCAGCAATTCCTTGCTCTTGAAATGATGATACACGCTGCCGTAAGACGCACCGGATCGGCTCCGGACCTCCTGCATGGTGGTATCCGCAAAGCCCTTTTCATTGAATATTTCCAAAGCGGCCCGGATGATTTGCAGTTTGCGTTTCGGCGTCGTCTTATTCGGTTTTCTCTTGCCTGTCATATTCTCTCACTTATTTATTTAATTAGATTAATAATCTAAACGTAAAATCTAGTCAAGGGACAAATGCGGAACTGAAAGCTTGTTTCTGGACGAGTGAAGGTGTGACATGTTTTTTCTTGACATTTACCGGAAAATGTGCGTAGGCTGGATTGCAATGGTTGAGGTACGCCTATGAAAGCGATGGCTTTGTTTCCAGACGGCTTTCGTACCGACCAGACTCCCAAGAGGCAAATCGTCCAAAGCAGCCTCCGGCGCAGGTGTTTTTTCAAAATCCACTGCCTCGGACAAACCTGTCAATGTAGCTTTCAGCGCCTTTCCTTTTCAAAAATCCATTTCCTCGCGTTCATATCAGATTATCGCACCCCATCTCCGGTCCGCTATTGTCCTATCCTGGTGCGCAAGCCGTCTGGTTTAGGATTCCCCTTTAAGGTGAAAGCAAGCATTTTAGGCGGTCAAAAATACGGCTCCGCTGCGGCGGATGCATTCAGCGCAGTTGCAGGAGGCCCAAGCGTCTCGAGTTATAAAACTGACGGGTGTCTGGAAAATAGAGGGTGGGGGCCGCGACTGGAGCCTCTCGGTGATTGACTGCTCCGGGCTTTTGGGAAGCACGCCCCAAGCGCAGGAAATGAGGTGCTCTGATGAAAGCAGCTTTAATTTTCACTGGAAGTGGGCCTATCCTTGTCCTGACCAGCTTCGAATCTCTTGAATCACCTGACTTTATTCAAAGACTCTCTGCCAGGGGCATTTCGAAATTCATTGCCCACGAGGTGCCGCTCGAAATGGTCCATAAACGTTACGGCAAACGCTTTTCGGTAATTATGAGTGACTTGTCTCAGAATGATGACATGCGGGTCATGGACATCGACGGGCATCACGTCTTCAAGAGTTTCTCTTTTGAAGAATTGGGACCGCCAATTTACCCTCCGCCCCTACAGAAGCCCGCCCGGGAAAAGGTTATTCAAGGGGGGATCGAGAGTGAATGGCTTTGGGCGACAATTGACGAGTATGGGAATCTGATTGAGTCATCGTATCTTCCCATGCTGGGGTCCCGTATGGTCCCTACAGTTCCGATAGAGGCAGGCGTACGGTCAAAGCAAGCCCGTTTTAAGATCAACAAGCAAGGCATCATTTTTGATGGATCACTTCAGAATCTCAATGGCCGTAAACTCGTCCTTCATGGGCGGTCGTCTCCAGCTCTTGGCCGAGCCGATGCCGTTACACCAGCTTGTACATGGACGCCTGCCGATGAAGGTGGCTGGACCTGAATCTAGATACTTTCTCACTCTGGACGAGTTGAGAAAAGCACGTTGAAACCCGGGGCACCTGCCTGACTGCCGCTGTTGCTGCGAGAGCTCCCCCCGGTGGGCCTTCTTTGCTTGTGCAATGGCCTGAAGCCGCAGCGAAGTCGAGATGTTTTTCCAGGTTCGCTCAACTATTCGAGCATAGCCCCGGAACAAAGGTTGTGCAGGCGGAGAGGCAATCCGGGACAACACCACCAACCTGAAAGGAGCACGCCATGAAAGCGGCAATGATCTTTACCGGAAGCGGGCCGATATTGATTCTGACATCCTTCGATTCGCTTGAACATCCCACCCTTACGGAGAAACTTGAGGCCAGGGGCATAACCAAGTACATTGCTTACGAAGTTTCGGTGGATAAGGTAAAGAACCTGTACGGGACGCGTTTTTCGATAATACTTGGCGATCTGTCCCAAACGGACGACTTGCGGGTAATGGACATCGATGGCCACCACGTTTTAAACAGCTTTTCTTTTGAGGAACTGGGACCACCGATATATTATCAACCCAAGCAGAAAACCGTGAAGACGGCGTAGGCGGTTGAACAACGACTGAAGCACGAGATATGCCGCCGGCTGGAGCCGTTCAACAGCTATTGGCTTGCCAATTACAGGACCAGCCCGGAATACTGACGCTGGACAGTAGAGTATGGTCTGCGTCAGAGTTGAATGCATTATGAACCCCTAAATGGGCAAACACTGCAACCAACAGCACTCCTCACAATTCTAAAATTGCAAAAACCAGTCACATTGACATATCGCTTGCACGTTCGATTGGTAAATCGTATGATTTTGCGAGCCTCGGGATTGTTCAGGAAGGTTCTGGGCCGGAATCCGATAAAAAATGCGGTGCGGCATCTGCCGACAGCCAAGTTGATGCATTAGGTCCAAAACTCAGAGAAATCGTGAAACTTCCTCAACTGATTGAAGAAATGCTTCTCGAGGTATCCTGGAGCCAGTAAGTCCTCAACTTCCGGGAGGAAAAAGCCCTGGTGGAAGATTTGGTGACATTGGCGAAGATCCCCGGATCCTTAACGGCTTTGAACGGCTGGGCAAACTACACCGGTTTGCCGGCCGGACCGCCGGTTGCATTGCATTGACCAAACCGATAACGAGGAGTGTGCTGCCATGGAACGCATATGGATGAGGAACTGGCCCGATTATGTCACAAAGGAGGTAAGTTACCCTCAAGGTAAAAAACCTGTTTTCGAGTATCTTCGCGACAATGCCGGGGCCTTCCCCAACAGGGCAGCCATCATCTTTTACGGCAAAGAGCTGACCTACGGCGAACTCGACCAAATGTCGGAACAGTTTGCCCGGTTTTTGATCGATTCGGGCCTCAAGAAGGGTGACCGCATTGCCCTCTTTCTGCCAAGCTGTCCCCAGTATCATATTGCCCATTACGGCATCTGCAAAATGGGCGGGGTGGTCGTTCCCTGCAGTCCCCTGTTCAAAGAGTGGGAACTTGCCTACGAACTGAGCGATGCCGGAGCCAGGGCTATTGTATCTCTCGATCTTTTGTATCCCGTTGCTGCCGGGGCCTGTAACGAGTGCGGGATAGAAAAAATCGTCGTTGGGAGTATGCATGATTTTCTTCCCGAAGTGCCCACGATGAACCTGACACCCATGATGAACATGCCCAAAGCGACTTATCCAAACACGACCGAGTTTGTGGATATTCTGTCCCGCTATCCATCGGACCCCGTCCAGGTTGATGTCGGCCTCGATGATATCGTTCAACTCCAGTATACAGGTGGCACCACCGGACTTCCCAAAGGAACAATCTTGACCCACGGGGCAAAACTCTTCAAAGTGGCGGTCCTTTCAAACACTCTGAATGCCAACATGGCATTCCTCGGACACAGAGGGCACATTTCATCTCTTGCGACACTGCCCACGTTCCATATTGCCGGGATGCTGGGCAGCGTGGATTCAGCGATTGCCCAAGGAAACACACAAGTCCTGATGGCCATGTTCGATCCGGTTGCCGCCATGCAGGCCATCGAGAGGTACAAGCTCGAGTTTTTCCAGGCGACCGTTCCTATGAACATCGGGATCATGAATCACCCCGAAAGGAGCAAGTACGATATCTCGTCTCTAAAATTATGTCTGACAATAAGCTTCGGGATCCAACTCACCGAGGAAATCGCAAGCCGCTGGCAGGCGGACACCGGCGGCTGTGTCCTTGCTGAATCCGCCTACGGTCTTACTGAAACCCACACCTTCGACACCTTCATGCCTCTCAACAGGGTAAAATATGTGCCGGGCTGCCAGGGTATTCCTATCCCCGGGCAGAATATCAAGATCGTAGCCTTCGAAGAAAAGACCCGTGAGGTCCCCATTGGAGAGATGGGTGAAATCGCATTGAATAACCCGTCGGTTCTCAAAGGTTATTGGAACAAGCCCGAAGAAACCAAAACTTCCCTTATCGATGGTTGGGTATATACGGGCGACATGGGAAGGTTCGATGAAGACGGGTACCTTTATTACCTCGGAAGACGGAAAGAAATGATCAAAATATCCGGCTTCAGTGTCTTCCCCGAAGAGGTCGAAACATTCCTTGTCCGCCACGAAGCCGTGGAAAATGCCGCTGTGATCGGAGTCCCGGATGCAAAAAAGGGCGAAGCGATCAAGGCCTTTATTATTTTGAGACCGGAATTCAAAGGAAAGATCGAGGCCGAGGAAATCATGGCCTGGGCCAAGGGGAAGATCTCTTCCTACAAAGTTCCCCAATCTATAGACTTTATAGAGACCCTTCCCATGAGCGGCGCAGGGAAGGTACTCAGAAGGGTCCTGCTCGAAGGGGAACTGAATAAGAAGGGGAACTCACAAGCGGTGCGGACATGATGGCAAGAGCCTGATAGGTTTTTTGCGGGGTGAAATCCGGTGCGCGGAGTGTTTCAACGGCAATGTCTATCTGCCGGGGAGACTGCCGGGGTGGCTCGATATCCCTATTGGAGTGTCAATGCGTGCCTTTTGGCGAGGATAGGCGCCCCCAGAAGAGTATCAAACCTGTCTCCCTATGCTTGATCAAGAAAAGGAAGGGATGATCGGCCCTGAATTCAACAGGTAATTCGGCACGCCGTACGGCTGCACTTGAAACCGCTCCACCGGTTGCCGCAGCGGCCTCGGTGCCTTTCTCGTCAACCTTGACCCAAGCCTCATGCAGTACCGCGCTGATAAGCAGTTTACGTTCGGTTGTGATCCCCGAAAAATCGGCTTGCCGGCTAAACGCTTCCCTGATGCCGATGGCCTTGAGGTACTCATTCAGGCTATAATCGGCCCTGATCTCAAATTTAGGGAAGGTGACATCAACCGTACGGGATATTAACGCCTGCGAAATTTTATCCAGGCTTTTGGCATCCAAATGTGTCTCGACGTCTGCCAAAGCACTTCCTGACGATGGGAGCAATACCAACATGGTCAGTCGCCCTCCCTCATAGGGCAGTTCCAGGGCTTGCCACCCTTCAAGCTCCGCGTAGGGGTATGCGCCTTGCCGGTGCATCAGCAGGGCTTTCTCTCTTTGGCCGGAAGCCAAAATGAAAGGTCCGTGTTCGGTCAGGCCTTCCTTGAACGGTGCTGCCCAGTTGCCAAAGAAGTAAATGGCATTTGTGAGGACCAGCTTCGTATTACAGTCCAGTGCGCTTGCCGGGATAAGATCCCGAATGTGATCGTGCGTTTTTCCTGCAACCCAGTCGTTGATGGTTCTCGAGGCATTAGCCGCATGACAAAAGTCAAGCTGCCGGGCCTCGTTGTCGAAATAGTCTTTGAGCAGCCCGAGATAATCGGGCTGAACCTTGAAATCATTTTGGAGCCAAATTGAGTTGGCATCGTTCAATAATTGCCCATTTTCATTTCCCGCCTTCGTTAGCTGGTGCGATAACTCAGCCAAAGCCGGATAAAGCATGCCGGTGGGCAGGGTATAGCCAAGCGTACGCTCTATTTCCTCGGACGTCTTCCCTCTGGCGCCCGCGCCGGCCATGCCGAGAGCCATAGAGATGCTGTAAGGTGAAAAGAGAATGTTGCCCTTTTCCCTGGCAAGAATTTGCTGGAAAAGGGACAGGGTGAATGTCGATGTTCCATGCGCCAAGGCGTCAAGATTGGCGGAACCGGCATAGCTATCATACGGAAGAAGAAGTGTGAGGAGCGCGAGGAGCGCCACGCCAAAGCTCATCATACCTCCCGGTCTGTCCCGCTTAGGAAGGTTTTCTTTCCGCCCGGCTCCGGCGATGACGTTGCTCGCACCCCTCATGTATTCACCCAGTCAGATACCTCCGGCCAAGCCGGAGGCCTGGAAAATCATGGACCGCTCAAAGCGGTTGTAAACCAATGGCCACCTAAAAGGTGGCGACCTTAGAGCATTTGAAGTTGGTCAAGGCGCTTATCTTCGGCCTCTTGTTTCTTGATGTATTCCC
>JBKQTS010000280.1:0-9369 GCA_052143075.1 Syntrophobacteraceae bacterium
TATTTTTCTTTCGACGGTAGTGATAGCTTTGGGATTTGTTATTTCTAGCAAAATTTACCTTCACAAATCACGCGATGAACTGGATTTGTTGGTTCAGGAGCGGACGGCGGAATTGGAGAAGGCCAACGAGGAACTCCGGCAAATACCCTCAAGACTCATCTCCGTTCAGGAAGAAGAGAGGAAAAGGCTTGCTTCCGAACTCCACGACAGCATAGGCCAGACTCTTGCCGCTCTCAAGCTCTGGGTAGAGATGACTCTGCGGCTTAGGGATGAAGGGAATGGCAGTGCAGCCTTCGACCGCCTGGAGCAGTTCGTTCCGATTCTCCAGCGCTCAATTGACGAAACCAGAAGTATCTATATGGGTTTGCGCCCCACTATGCTTGACAATGTGGGGCTCTTGGCAGCACTTGAGTGGCAGCGTCAAGAATGCATGAGACTCTATCCCGATCGCCACATTGAGCTTGAGGCTGGAATTGTAGAGGAGGAAATCCCGGAAAGCCTTAAGGCAAGCATCTTTAGAGTCGCCCAGGAGGCATTGAACAATATTGCCAAGCACAGTAAAGCGGAGTGGGTTGACATTTCGCTCTCACAGGATGTGAATGGGATTGAGTTGGTCGTTTCTGATGATGGTGTGGGCATGGATCTGGATCTAATTCTCCAGACCAGTGCCGCCACAAGTCTTGGCCTTACCAGCATGAGAGAAAGGGCCGAATTGACTGGGGGGAGCTTCTCAATCGAGTCCGCTCCTGGCGAAGGTACGACCCTTAGGGCTTGCTGGCCAATCAAAGCTGAGGATCAATTTCAAAAAGGCGTTATCACTCAATAGCTTGCAGTATCAAAGATTTAGCCGCTTCACCCTCCAAAATCACACTCTTGCTTTCGAGAAGAAGTTACTACAGCTCTCTTGACCATTGAATTCACAAGGGTACCGATCAACCTTTGCATGTCCAAGACATTTGTGGACCTTTATAAGCTGCCTCAAGTCACACGCATCCTATCCATTATACGTCTTCTGCCAATGATCCCACATTGGTCAGAGCCAACCTAAATTCAAAGCTGACCCTCTTCTCCCAGACTCACGAGATCAGGCATCTTCCAGCGGCTGAGATAATGCTTCCTCTCTAAATATATGAATATGCAAGACAACAATTCGATCCACCATGTACTTTCTGCCTAACTGGTCGAAACTCAGATCGGCAGCGGAAACGACATCACCCGGCAAAGGGGAGGTTGAGCCATGATTATTCGAAACATACCTGGAAGGGCGAAGTGTCCAGAATGTGGAAGCGAGAATGTGAAATCAACTCTATCACCTGCACCCTTGACAGAATAGGAACGACGATGAGCAATATCAACACACGGCTGTGCCGGCTCCCCACCAAAATGGCAACCCAAAAGGCTCAAGTGGCAAAACGGGCACAGGACGTCGGCTCCTCCAAACTTCCTGTAAGGCTTATCGCCCTGCCCCCGCCAGAAATTCTGCTTATCCAAAACGATGATAGTGCCGAATAAAAAATTGCAAACAGCAATGCGAATCACCCGCGAAACGGACAAAGTTGGAGCGGAAAATTCTTATCTGTCTTTTACCCATCGGCTCTGGAGCAGCAAAATGAATTTGTTCAAACGTATAGTTGTCCTACTGGGTCTTGTGCTTGCGTTCACCGTCCCCGTCACGGTTCCGGTCCTGGCGCAGACGGTTACATATGACGGCACAACTCTTAAACAGATCATCATCTTTGGCCGCCACAGCATACGCTCATCCACAACGTGCCCATCACAATTGGCCACGTATGCAGTCCAGGCTTTCCCCGCGTTCGAGGTCCTGCCGGGCTGTTTGACCCCGAACGGGCAGACGGCGGAAACCTACCTTGGCGCCTATTTCAGTCAATACCTGACCTACGAGGGACTGCTGACAGGCAACGATCAAACAGATGCACTGCACTCGTATTTCCGTTCCAATTCCATCGAGCGCTCCTGGCTGACGGCTGTCTCATTTGCGAACGGGTTGATACCGAGCAATCCTCCACCCGTAAATTCCTACCCTATTGGCCAGACCGACCCGGTTTTCGATCCCATAGCGGCAGGCGTGGCGCAAGTCGACCCCAATCTTGCCGCTACCCAGGTTCAGCAAATGTTCAATAGTGGAACAGCGTTGTCATCCGCTTGGAGTGGCGAGTTTTCCCTAATTCTCAGCACGCTGCAGCCACCGTCCCTTATGCCGTCAAACTGTCCGTCCTCGTCGTCGACACCCTGTGTTGACCCGACTGCTCAACCAATTACCCTCACTGCCAATCCCCCGCAGTCCTCGGCCCCGTATTATTATACAGGAGGCATTATTAATGAGGGCGGGCTGGAAACTACCTTGGATGCCGCCGATCCATTCGTCATGCAATACGCCGATGGCTTGGAGACGGCTTGGGGCGAGCTCTCGCTGGATCAAGTCTCCCAACAGACCCGGCTTGTAGGCCTTCATTTTAATATTGAAATGCGTTCGCCCTACCTCGCCCGGGTGCAGAGCTCCAACGCCGCCTCGCACATACTCCGCACGATGCAGCAAGCTGTAAATGGCGTTAATCTTCGTGGAGCATTTGGCAACGCCAAATCACGGACTGTTGTAGTTATCAGCTCTGATGCGTACGTGGCCGGATTGGCTGGACTTCTTAACCTTCATTGGCAGTTGCCCGAATATCAGCCGGACTTTTGTGCTCCCGGCGGAGCGCTCGTTTTCGAATTGCGAGAGTCGAGTGGACCCAAACAGTATTTTGTCCGCGTGTTCTATACCGCACAGACCTTGGATCAACTCCGTAATCTGTCGACTTTGTCGCTAGGTCAACCACCTGCAACAATGCAGCTTCTGGTTCCGGGCGGCAGCAATTCGGCCACCGATTTCGATGTTAACTTTGGCGTTTTTCAAAAGCTTATGATGAACGCAATCGGCCAGCAATATGTTGAAAATCCTCGAAAAGAGGTTCCACCCGAGCCGTTAGCCGGAGTCACCTGCCAACCGGAACCCGGCTGTCCGGAATAAGCTCAATTCTGAGACCGGCGGAGAACGGGGCGAGAACGTTGTCCGGGTTAGACGTGGTCTTCTTTGTAGAAATAAAGGGGGCAGCCCTTGAAATTAGAAAATCATTATGCCAATTTCCTCGCCAGTTTCCATTTTCAAGGGCTGACCCCACTTATCACATTGAGTCGATTTTCTATATGCCCGGCTTGGTTGCGTGTGCCTGCGCACGCCATCATTGACTGCTATATTTCACCTTGGCAAGGCATATGTCGCATACACCTGGATCGCGATCAGATGTAAAAGTTCTGAATTCCCTGCTACCGTGGACTTCTAGTTCTTTATCAAAATTCTTTTTTAAAATATTGGGGAGCGGTTTTGCCCTGCCCTCAACTGGTCGAACTCGATAAGTGAGCACCCAGCGCTGTACGCGTTTTCCAATTGATTTCAACTTCCTAATATCTGATGCGATTTTGGCCTTGCCGTTGGCATCATACTTTTTAACCTCGATGTAGGCCCAGTTTTGACCAACGCCAGGTTCTTTGAAGGCCAAGTCCGCACGCTGAGGATTGCCGCCACCCACCGATGGATACCGCTTTTCGCATTCGATGGTGTCCGAAATATAGCTTTTGCCTCTTGCTGCTTCGTAAATAGTTAGGGCGACCACGGTTTCAACACATTCGTCAACTCCAGGAAAACAGGATAAATCCCCAGGTGCCTTTGCATTAAGGTACCTGTGCCGCAAATCAACTGACTTTAAGGCCCAGTGGGAAATGTCCAACAGATCGTCCTGCCATGCCATAGGAGCCTCCGTTCCTTTGCCGCCGGGTAAGTGGTCCCAACCATGCGCCAATGAAACTTCAAGAATATCAACGTAACCTGCTCGGCGCGGTCCAGGGCCGCTTGAGTCAAAGTTAGAACCTTGTTGTTGGGAAGCGAATCTCACGAGCCTTTACGAGAAATCCCGAGCGGTCAACAGCGATGTCCGCGGCTTCCTTAGTCTCGATAGGCATCTGTGAATACCAGTCCGTAAGACCACGCAAATGACGTCCTATAATTTGTGCCACTCCATCCGTTGGATGATGCGATCGAATAGAGCGGATTAAGGAAATAGCAATGTCTGCCAATTCAATATGAATTGTTCCCACATCAAGCTCAATTTCGAGGTAAGCAGAATTTTTCCCCGCTGAATCCCAATGCCCTTGCTGGACCAATTCTGTGTCTGCTTCTCGCTCGGCTTGAACAAGTTGACTTTCGGATACAGACACTCTCTCCGACCTTGCCAATGCGGAGATTTGTAGAGCCCGTAAATTAGCCCAGAGGCCTAGGTTTCTACATAAGCCTGAGTAATGAGCTGAGGCAACTTCAAGCAAGACACCTCGATCATTGGAGAGCATATTGGAATTTGAATTCCAGGCCCTAACCTGCAATCGTCTGGATCTGCGGCGTACAGCGTTTGGGTTGCACCGTGTTGCCACCACTAAGTGGCGTGGAATGGTGATCCCTGAGCCATTCAGTTGTACGATGGCATTTCTGACCTGCCCAGCCCAGTCTTGGGGGCAGGTCGTTTTGTTGTCCAGTGCACTTGATGTCCCCTTACTTTCCAGGAGCGCAAATTCAATCGATCCGCTTGCTGAAGTGCGTGCAGCAATGTAGTCAGGTCGACAGCGAGAATTATTGGTTGGATCTTTCAAGATCTCGAGCACTGAAGGGGGGTAACTTGTAAGCCAAACCGGTGTGACCACATTTTGTCTTCTTTCTGGATAAAAGGCGCTTGACGGTGCAATCCAGACGTACCGTTCAATATCCAGGACCCTACGCGTTCCAGCTATGCCAACCATCCACGAGAGCACTCCCTTCCATTGGCGGTCACTCCAACCTGCCATGGGCTCCAAGTACAGGTAAGGACGGGCTGCACCGTATTCAGCCGTCATCAGGAAGTACGGCCAGCCCAGCACGCCGCGGCTAGCTGCAAATGGGAGTGTGGGAAGCCAGTCTGCAAGCAGAGCCCGGCAAACCTGAGCGGGCGTCAGAGATAAACCGATATCACTCGTATTTCCAACAGGCCAATAGTGCACATATGGCATTGAGGCCCCCTTTTCATTCCGGCGTTTTGCTTACGGACTGCACCCCAGTAGCGATCCGTTATATCAGCTTTATTTCTTCCAGGTCGTCGCACGTCTTTTGCAAAATACACTGAAAGCACTCATCGCACACGCGCTTTGTGTTGGAGTACGCTCCTCCCAATTTCGGGATTGCAATACAAGTCTGACCAGCAACAAACGGTGCGTGACATCGCGAGCATTCCGTCCCCGCCCTCAATACCTGAACACGCTCCGGTCTGCCGTTCGTGCTTCCAATCAACGACGGGACTGGCCCTCTAGGCTTGCATTTTTTCATAGTCAAATTTGGCTTTCCGGACTCGCCGCCCGACGGTTTGAAGTATGTCATCGAGATTCCCCAATATCTGTTTGAATTCCTCTATGCTCGCTTCCGCACGTTCCTTGCCAAGTCTCTTGTTGATCTCGGCGTTGATCATCATAAGAGCCGACACGTAGTTCGTTCTTCCAGTTATTCCCAGGGATTTATATTTATAGGTCAGCTCAGTCCCTGTCATCGTTAACTCGACATTGTTGAGCAGTAATTTGGCAAGGCGCTGGGCTTGTTCGTGGAGACGTTTCCTGGCCTCTTCCAATTCCCGCTGTGGCTGCACGGCAAATGGCGCGGTTGGCGCCCCCTTGCGTAATGACGGCAATTGCGCCTTCCTTACCATTTCTTCGGCCAGACTGGGATCAAGCCCGAGCAGTTTCAGGCGTTCGCGCAAATCTTCGACGATCTGCTGATCCTCAACAGTTGTGAAATCTTCCTCCCATAGAGACTCGACAATCTCACCATGAACGACGACCCTTTCACCCGCCGTTAGGCGGGCTGACCCATCGACAACCGCCCTCGGGACCTCTGGATCATCGCCACCAATAACCTTTTCCCAGAATGCTTGATCGTCGTTCTCAAACTGCTTGAACTCCTTCAAGCGTTCATCAAGGTTCATGCCGAGATGGGTGACGATGTGTCCAACATTATCCGGATGCGTGGCGTCGTTCTGCACTATTACCCGCATGATCCGGCCGACAAACTGAATATAAGGGGCAAGGCTCCTGAACGGCCTGAAAATCGCGGCCACACTCAGCTTATTGTGGTCGAAACCCTCCCCCAGCATCTGCACCTGTATGATACAGTCGAGAAGACCATTATGAAGGGCGGTTAGGACCGCCTCCTGTTCGTCATCACTTTGCTTGCTGTGTATGAAATCGGCATTGAACCCGCGTTCTCGGTAGAGTGATCGAATTTCCCGTGCGTGATTGATCGAACAGGCAACCGCGATGATCTGATGCTGTGTTCCGCTCTGCCGCAACTCTTCAAGCTTCTCAAGGCTGCTTTCGACGATGTGCTGATTGCATGGCCGTGCCAGTGCGACCCCCCGGCTAAACCATTCCTCTTCCTTCAGCTTCAGAACCTCGTCGAGGGTGTAGATGCGCCCGCGTTCATCCGAAAAGCCAAGCTCGATCTCTGCGGGGGCTACGTAGCTCGCTTTCAGCCGCTTGATGTAGCCTTTCAACGTGGCGCTGCGGAACGGGTAGCGGAACACAAGTTCCCCATCGATCTCCTGTCGATCACTACGGAACGGCGTCGCCGTCATGTGGATGACCTTGGCAGACGGAAAGCGCTCGATAACTTTTTGCCAGCTCGCAGCGGCACTATGGTGCGCCTCATCGACAATAATCATATCGAAAAAATTGTCGGGAAACTGAGTGAGCCATTTATCGACATTCGTAGCAAGCTGGTGAATGTTCGTTATGACGATGTGCGACTTGGTGGCGACTGAGATGTTTCCGCTGTCGAGGGTGCATGCGAGCGGCCCAGCTATCATTTGGTCATTGTTCAACACCCCAGTCTTTCGCCAGAAACATTTTTGGCGATTGGTAATATCCATAGCCTCGTAAAGACCGGCCTTGATGGTCAAGTTGGGAGCGATGACGATAACCCGTCCTGCAGCGAGACCGAGAGGCAGTAGGGCGGCTAGTCCGGTCTTACCGCAGCCGACAGGTATCTGAAGAATCGCCTTGTTCTTGCCGGCGCGAAAGAATTCATAGACACGAAGGTAGCCATTGCGCTGTGGTTCACGTAGAGCCTGGTTCGCTTCGATATTGAAGTCGAGATTCAGAAAAAAGGAGGTCAGTGGCTGATTTGCGCGAACCCATCCGTCCACGCCTGCCTTATCGAAAACCCACTTCTTCCCCACCTTGCGCGCCGGTATCCGGCTTTCACGGGCTAAGGCGTAGAGCGCTGTTTTACCCATCTTCAAATATGCCGCGGTTTCATCGAGAGATAGCCATATGTTATCCGAATCCATTCTGCCCCCTTTTATCATTTGATAGTATATGATAACATATGACATGTTTGAAGTCAATTTATAAAAATGCGGTCTCTTCCCTTCTTCCTGCTTTTCCTGGCCTCCCTTTCCGGGCAGCCCATATGATGCGGTGCCTTTCGATTCCTAGTCCCCTTGCCGGGCACAATCCGGACCCCGTTGGAACGTCCCATTCGGGGTCGTACCAAGCCAAATCATTGCTGCTGAGGGAAAGAGTGGCCATAATCGACCATTTTTTACTCTTTGACCGGCTAATCCATACCATTTTGTATTTTGAGGAAAGCGGCCAGTGATCCGCTGAACCGAACGAGGCTTCTTAACAGAGAGTGAAGTTTGCGATCCGCGCCTTGATCGCTGAGCTGACGGCGGTACATTTCAAGTTGATGCCTCATTGCGTCCAGATTGTTGCAGATTCAGGCGATTGTACTGGTGCTTTGTGTCCGGGCGGCGCCTGGAAGTTGGGGTACCGCGTGGATAGTTTCCATTTTCTGACGCGCCAGGAGATATTCGCGTTGTAGATCGGCTTGAGTGACCTGGACATAGCGCATCGTCATCTTTATGTCGCGATGTCCGAGAATCTCCTTCAAAGCTGCAAGGCTGATACCGGAACGCAGCATCATTGTCGCATAGGTATGCCTAAGCCGGTGACGGCGCGCGTGTTGGCAATGGATTCGTTGCGACACATTTTTGAGCGCATTTCGTATGCGCCTGGAAGATAGTTCCCTCCCGTTTAACATAAAAAGGCGGGAGGCAGGATCGATAGACGGGGAAGGTCCAGCCATGCTGAGAATGCGATCCAATACTTTGCGCGCCTCGGCGTCGCTTCTGCAGCCCTCGACTCTTACTTAGCGAAGTCTCTGTCATGGAAGAGCCATCAGGGGGATAACCTGAATGTAGTGTGGAAACACCGGACTGCCCTCTCCCCCATGGTTTCGATGTTACCGGACATTTTAATCGCGAACAACATACCGCCATGCGCCTCGTTTCCGCCTTCAAAGTCGAAGAGGACATTAAGAGGGCTTGGCGACAAGAGACTAGGGAGAGAGGCGTCACACCTGCACTCTTGACATATCCCGTGTCGGCATTGGCCCTGACCTGTCTGACCAAGTGAACTACTTGTCATTATAGAAATACTCGAAAAGCCGTCCGCGGTAAGTATCTGAAATTACTGACTCAACAAATCCATTTGGGACCCGATTTCTTGCCCCTTGACGTCACGAACAGGTGACCAATGCCAAAAAGGTTGTACCGGGGCAAGACATTTTCACTGTATCTCGGGCCAGTACCGCTCATTATCAGCCCCGTATGCTTCGCGTTTCTTTTCTCACCATTAACCATACACCGGTCTTCTCCCATTCACCTATTCGCCCATTCACCCGCTTTTCTTCTTTTTGCCGCTTCTGGTTGCCGTTTCTATTGCCGCCTCTCGTTGCCGTTTCTGGTTGCCGTTTTGCAAAGCAAAATCACTGTGCAGTACAATATTGATGTCGAAGGTATCGGGGAGTTGAAATTGGTTTTTCGCAGCTCACTGTTTACTGATCACTGTTCACTGCGAAGCCGTTGCCGTTTTGCACGATCTCTCAGAGTGTGCCAGACTGTTGAGGAAAACAACAGATCCACCACAGAGACGCAAAGGAATAAGCAGGCTGATGGCATTTAGACTGAAGGTTTTAAAACCTAACACCCTTCAGTCTAATAGCCTATTTCCCTGTGTCTCCGTGGTGAACGCAAATGGAAACAGTCTCCCAAAAGTTTCCACATGTTTCCATGATGTTTCCAGGGAGTTTCCATCTGTTTCCATGCGGAGAAAGGGATCAAGGGCATCGGCAGGGTGCGGCCTCACAAAAGATCGGCCGCGAACTGGGCACTCACAAAAGATCGTGCCCGGACTCGAAGCATTGGCCTGCGGTTACGATGCGAAGCCCGGACCTGAACG
>JBKQTS010000281.1:0-9201 GCA_052143075.1 Syntrophobacteraceae bacterium
CCCCTTTGCTTGTCACCAACTGCGCGCATGCAGCTTGCCCTCCCTTTGACGAATTTGCGACACAATATCATATGGTTGGAGTGAACGCAGTATAATTTTCACGCATGCTCACGCATAATCCAGGTTAGAGTCCTCAGGAACGGAATTCAGATCGAACGACTTCCATAAATGATGTAGAATCCAGTTGTCCTGACCTAATCTTTCAAACGGAGTTTTCCAGAATTTGAAGAATCTCATTCGCAGATGTTATAATCACTCTTATAAGGGCACACGATTGTCGCATTGACCATGGCCCGAACCTGAGCAAGGTCGAGTAGATTCACCTTCATGCCAAAGGATTCCCAATGACAAAAAAACTTATCGAAATCGCATCGGAAATCGTCCAGACACAAGTTTCCGTAACACCCATGTCCAGCGCCGAAATAACTTCATCTCTCCGGCAGGTCTTCGTTACGCTCCATGAATTAGAAAAAGCTGAGACGGCAGGAATCTACATCGAATCTAATCAGCCGGCAGGGGAAGCAGCCGCAACGAAGCTCAGCCCAGCAGATTCCATCCAAAACGACAAAGTAATCTGTCTCGAATGCGGAAAAGAGATGATACAGCTCACGCAGAAGCACCTGGTTTTCCACGAGATGAGCCTGAAAGAGTACAAGAAGAAATACGGGTTTACGATGAGAACCCCATTGTCTGCAAAGTCATTGACCAAAGCCAGAAGCAAAGCAGCGAAAAAGAGAGGATTGCCCGAGAAGCTGCAGAGGTTTATGGAGGCGAGAAGGCAGAGTAAGGCTGAAGCGTCCAAACCAGCAGTAACAGAGAAAGTGACGGCGAACAAACCGAAGCAGACGAGAATTCGGAAGAAGAAAGCACAATGAATGCGGCAGTTGATTTTGATAGATCGGAAATCTAGATAAAGGAATTCCGGCGATGGAACAGAGCATTGAACTCTATTTTTGCCGATGGGCATAGAGGGCCACTATAGAAACGAAAAGGTCGTGCTCGGCATCGAAAAATTCCATCATGAATGTCATTTTAAACCAACAACAGGAGGAAAGCGTAATGAAGAATCTGATTATGATCATCTGTATTTCGTTGGTAATTATCCTGCCCGGAATGTCTTCGGCCCAATCGCCGGATAAAGGACAAACTGTTGCCGATACCAAAGGATTTGAGCCCCCCAAACCAAACCTGGAGTTCATGTCCCGCTTCTCCGTCGATTTAGTTGCTCCAATTTGGGAACTGGGACAAACTTCCGATCTCGGCAAACGCCGCATCATTCCAATCACAGGTGGGAAATTCGAAGGCCCGCTGCTTAACGGGAAAATCCTAAACAATGGTGCGGACTGGCAGATCGTTACGAAAGATGGTTTGGCGATAATAGATACCCGCTATTTGCTCCAGGCCGACGACGATTCTCTGATTTATCTTCAGACAAAAGGGTTTCGTTATGGTCCTCCGGAAGTGATGGCTAAAGTGGCTAAAGGAGAACCTGTCGACCCTTCTCAGTATTATTTCCGCATATACATGACTTTCGAAACCAGTTCCCAAAAATATGACTGGTTAAACCGTGCAATGGGGATCGGCTATGCCATGAGGCTTGGCAACGCGGTAGTCTATGATGCATACCTCGTCAAATAGCGCTCTCATTTGGTACTTACTTTTGTGATTTGGGCGAGGCTTGTCAAGACTGCGGCTCTTTCTGCGATATTCCTGCGGGTCTCCTGGAAATTGGCGGGCTGATTTAGAATGCACCCGATGTCGCCCTTCTCTTGGCTCTTTCCTTTTCTCATTTCGCTTAACCCTAGCTTATCACAAGGCCGGCTGTGATTAGTTGCATTCCTGCTGTCAATATCCTTATTGCTCTCCTCGATGGACCTCAGGTGGATGATGGGGCTGCATGGGAGATCGGCTATTTTTACGCAAAAAGAAGGCCCGAACAGAAAATTATCGGCATAAGGACTGATTTCAGGCGAGCAGGGAGAGTGAAGGCGCTGTAGTGAATGATGATCGAGGGGGCTTGTGATTGGGTTGTGCGGACACGGGAGGAGTTGATGGAAACGATCTTTCATTCCTTCTGATGTGACGTGTCAAAAGGTTCTTTTCGGTTGCTTGTCCGCCTTCTTTTTGTCCTTTTGATGTTGTTTTTCGGTGTTCTGTTTCTGACCCTTTTCCTTATCTTTCTTGCCTTTATCTCCCATCGTGTTCCTCTCTTCCCTTTATCCCTCGTCTTCTTGCAATGAGGGTTGAGGGCATCGCTGCGTCGTAGGTTCAAGCTTTGGCTGGTTTCATAAATACTCGTATCGAGGCAACAATTGCGACGACCGGATGCTCGACACGGGCTTGACGCAGTATCTCACCCGTCTCCGCCGTCCACATCATTGAGTATCCGGCCATAATGATAAGCACTCACAACGATATTGGGGATGTTGAGTCTCTTTTCAGCCCTAAAAAACAACCTGACTGATTTGAAACCGCACACCAGCTCCGCTTTTGCTCGAATGTTCAAGAGGCTACAGGTCAGCAACACGAAAATATTGAAAAGTTGAGGCGCGCCAGGGAAGCTGATGAGCTTGGGGCATGGCGATTTGCTTCCCTGCATGTTGTGGCACATAGATCCATCGCTTTTTTGTAGCCATTCCCGCTCTTACCTTCTTTGCTGATTGGCCGGAACTTGCTTGCTTAGATCGGTTTGATTTCTCTTCGGGCGAGAGGGGCTTGGAATGCGTGGTCCACACTGTTTTATCCATCCAGTTTGAAAGGTAAGGCCCGGCTCATCACCGAACCTTTGGGGAAAGCGATCCTAGTTTCGCCTTCAAAAGCGAAATCAGATGCTCGACCTCCGCAATCCGGTCCTTCGTCTCCCTGATTTTCTGTTTGGCTACAGCTGGATTTTTAAGCCATTCACCGAGACTTTCTTTTCCAACAAGCCGATACAAAAGTGGGTACACAATTTCACATCCGCCTTTTTTGCAGGCTTCGAGGGCCGGATGGATTGATTCCAGGTCCAGTCGGCAACTTCCTTTGATCTTTTTAAGTAATTTCAATTGAAGTTGCACTTCTTCTTTACTGAGCGATTTTAAACACTCCCGGAGGACCCGGCTGACTGGTTCCAGTTCCGACATATCTTCTCTACAGTGCTTTCGCCCGGCTCATCACCGGGAATGAAGGGAAAGGCAATACCTTACTTATAAGAAGTTCTTTAATGGATATCCTAAAAATTAAAGATAAAGCGGCTCTATCTTCGATCATCGGGAATGAGTATCTTTACATGGAGATGGCTTAGACGAAAGGCAGGGAGACAATGCGCGAATATATCGAGATGCTCTGCATAAGCGCGGAAGACGTAATTGGAGAGATATCGCGGAAGATCGAAGATGAGTTCGAGTTTGTTTCCGTCATCGTTAAAAGGCCCGCCACCTTTCTGTTGCGCATGAGGCGCAAAACCCACCGAGGGCCAAAACCATCACCGGACAGTTTTCTTTAGCCCATTTTGGGCTTTATCCAGAAATTCCATACGCCCTGAACCCAGGAATACGTGTACCAGCAACTTACCAGGACCAGCCCCCCCACTGGTGATGATAAAAGCCTGAGAAGAGCCATGCGGGTTGACTGACGAGTCCGGTAACATATCCCCATCTGCGCCATTCTTCGCGCCGGCCAAGCAGCCAGATCGCGGCGCATCCAAAGATTACCATCCATGCTTGCGATATGAAATCAATAGTTTCCAAGTTCTCAATCCATGTGTGGCCCGACCAAAATCGGGGGAAAAGAAAGATTCAAAGATTTTTCAAAGATTAACAGAGTGTTGGGAGAAAACATGCAGTATAGGTAAAAAAGTCTCCAATGAAAATACATGCTTTTGCTACATCTGAATACTGTATTCACCTTATTGTTTTTTCTGAGAGATGTTAGACAGTGTCCGCCGGAGTGAGCGGGTTTCTAAGGAAACCCCGAAAACCCCCTTCCAATCCCCGGAAAGCCAGGTACATCGTCTCCTCCCCCTGGCTTTCGTTTTTTCTGGCATGGTACTTGGAAAATTAGGGTTGTTTTATGCTTGACCACAAAGATAATGTGAGGAGGAGGGGATTATGATCAGATTCGCTCTCGTAGTCGTTTTGGTCACAGCTTTTCTTGCATCCACAGTCATTCCCGCTACGGCTGAAAACGTTATCAATGCCTGCGTCAACAAGAAAACAGGTGCTGTGCACATCGTCAGTCAACCTGATAAATGCAAACGCGCGGAAGACCCACTCTCATGGAATCAGAAAGGGCCACCGGGTGAGCAGGGACCTGCGGGATTGCCTGGACCAAAGGGCGAGCAGGGACCTGTCGGACCGGCTGGACCTCAGGGTGAGCAAGGCCCTGCTGGACCCCAGGGTCCTCAAGGACCACCCGGCTCCAAATAGAATCGGTTATTCGCCATCGGAACTCGGATGCATCTTTTTCTTGATGCAAGCGGAGGATTATTTATATCAATAACCCGCTGCCGGCATTAGTATGTCATTTTCCGACCAAGGTTCGCTTCCGGATGACCCGGATTACGCACCGCCTGCGGCTCATAATTTTATATTTCTACAGCCATCCTGCCCATTCATTCCCGCCCGCAGAACGCCAGAGTACTTGAATGTCACTACCTTCCTGGGTGGCAGCGTAACCGGCTCCCCTGTTTGGGGATTGCTGGCTATGCGCTGATGTTTTTCTTTCACTGAAAATTTCCCGAAGCCGCTGACGAGAACATCTTCACCGTTTTGCAGAGACTGTTTTATCAACTCGAAAAGGGTGTCGATGACCTGGGCTGATTGGGTCCTCGTGAAAATGTTTTTGGCGAAGAGTGCTTCCACAATGTGGGCTTTGGTGAGAGTCATTGATTGCTCCTCAAAAATGAGCGTAAAATCCTGCTGATTCCGGCAAATTCAATGGGAGCTTTGAGAGTACGGCAAGATATATCGCAATGAATCTCCGGAGGCAAGGACAGAGCAGTCAGGGATGGAGTGAAGGCCTCCCAATGCATGTTTCCCTGGGAGATCTGCTCAACGAGTGCCCGGATTGTCGAGTGAGGAAATGTGGAAGTGAGAAAATAATGATGGATCGATCAGGTGAGGCATCTTGAGTGGACAACCTGGTGGACAACCCTTGCCATGTATTGGATGTATCTTGGAATCCGGCGATGTATCTGGGAGGCCGTTAAAAAATTTGGGGTATCAATGATGAATGGTTTTTCATCTCGGGCATCTGAGTACGAAATAGATTGGGGCAGGGCGGGGCAGGGGAGGCTTGAACTCTAGAATTGGTTCCTTGAGTTGCAGAAAAAGCTAATAAAATCCATGCGGAGTTGGAAATCCGGCCTTCGGCAGGTCTATCCTGAGGTAATCTCGATCTTATATGAACTCTGAGACATGTTTTTGGGCAGGAAACAATTAAAAATCGGGGGGCCTTTTAGGGGCCTTTTTATTTCATCTTAGATAATCGTCGATCATCGAAAACCGTGTTAAATCGCCATATTCCAAGGTAGATAGGATTGACCGCTCGGCCTCTCACGCCGAAGACGCGGGTTCGAAACCCGCTGGGACTATTGAGTTTGCTGGCTCATTTGTGGAGCCCGTGGTACTCTCCGTGGTACTTTGCTTTCGGTCCTGCTTCGCTATCGTCAATTTCACCCCCCAATCACGGAGCAAGATTCTCCCATCCCACTCACAAATGAGAGGCTATGCCCTTGTCGGATGAAAGCGAGTTAATCCAGGAATACAGAAGTAACAAACTTTTGTATCAGGATTTCGCTGATTCTATTTCGAACCTTCTGACAACTATTATAGCGGATCGGGATGTTCAGCTCCATTCGGTGACCTGTAGATCCAAGGACGAACAAAGTCTCGCGAAGAAGCTACAGCGCCCAGGATCAGTATACCAGAATCTTAGAAAGATCACGGATCTCGCAGGCATCAGGGTAATCACGTATTTTCACGATCACGTCGATTTAATTGCCCGAATGGTGGAAGCTGAATTCACAATTGATCGCGAGAATTCAGCCGACAAGCGTGTATTACTCGATCCGGACCGGTTTGGATATTTGTCACTCCATTATATAGTTGAAATGCCACCAAGCAGATGTTCTCTCACTGAGTATAGGCGATTCAAAGGTCTGAAAGCCGAAATCCAGATTCGTTCTTTGCTCCAGCATGTTTGGGCAGAGGTGGAGCACGATCTCTGATATAAGTCAAGCCAGAGCGTGCCGTCCATGATCAGGCGAAGATTTGCCAGACTTGCGGGGCCGCTTGAACTTGCAGATGCTGAGTTCGCAGCTATCAGAAATGACCTTTCCGCTTACGAAGTGGAGGTCCCGGCTTTCAAGAAGTTGTTTCAGGCAGAATCGGAACCGAAAATGAGGTTCGGATACATAGCACACAGCTTGATGCATTATTGCGGAACAAATCTGGAGGTGCCAAATGTGTTGTAGACCTGACTCCCATTCCCTTTCCAGGCCGTCATAGTGCTTTTTCGGCCGATCTTTTTTCTGTTGAGAGACGATAATATGCACTGCTGGTTTTTGAAGTATTCTTTCGCCGTCTCGAAGCTGGCGGGGTCCATTCCAAGCAGTTTGCGAACTTTCTCGTCCAATTGGCTTTGCGAGTCTTCGGACTCACAGAGCAGATAGGCTACCATCACTCTGAAGGAGTCATGCGGCATGCTAAGGGATTGGCAATCCACAATCAGTTCGCACAATCTGAAAAATAAATCCGAAGAATGTTCGACTTCCTGAAGCTTCATCGAGTAATTCTGCACCTCCGCAAATATCCTGCTTTTCAAACCGTCCCTTCCATTCTTAACGCCGCCACTGAGCACGATTTTCCTGATCATGTCCGTGAAACGGTCGTTGCTGAGTGAACTCATTTTCATGTTCCCTCCGCATGTCTTCATATTATTGACTTTTTCATTGCTTTCATTGCCACACCTCATTTTTGAGTCTTCATACGGCTCCTCGCGTTGACCGTTTGGATGTTAGTGCCAAGGGCCCAATATGTTGGGCACCTTGGACTCATGTGTATACCCGATGGTAGGGTTGTCAATTTAAATCACTAAAAACCTGGCGATGCCATCACGTCCGGTGTGATCAAGTTGCCTGCGCAATCTCTGTCTCGTACCGGCTCCGCATATCTTGAGTCTGCCTGTGCGCTGATCAAAGAACCGCTGAACAGCACCACCGCCAAAGCCAATCCGACAATAAGTTTTTTGCTCATTTTAATCTCCTTGAAAAATCCGAAAAGTGATTTTTTTAAATTCCTTAAATCACCCGAGTACGGGGTCACAAACTTTGTTAGCCGGAACATAATATCGGCTTCGACTCCTGTCAACTGTCTATAAATTGCAGGGTAGCATGCAAGGCAGGAGCATTTAATACGTTTATCTAGTATTATCTACTAATTAGGATTTATTATCGAAGCAGATCGAAAAAAATAATTTGCCTTAGAGGACAAACTCGAATCATTTGTCGTGGACATTAATGGTAATCGCCTTACTGGATGGTCCCCGGGTGGATGATGGCACTGCAAGGGAGATGGGGCATTTCTGAGCCCGAAAATCTCCCGAACAGAAAATTCTCGGGATCAGGACTGATTTCCGCCGAGCAAGGGAGAGTGAGGGCGCCTTAGTGAATGCGATGCTTGAGGGGGCGTGTGATTGGATTGTGAGGAGCAGGGAGGAGCTTGTGGAAGTGATTGTTCAGGAGGACTTTCGAAACGCACTTGGAGCCTGTTGCACAACTTGACGCTCTGCCGTTAAGGTGGGAACCGTCACCACTCGAAACAGAGCAGGGGAGCAGAGAGATGGTGATTGAATTTGCAGGGTAAAAGACATGTTCAGGCTGCGAAGTGAGAGATTTGCGGCTTTAATCAGGACATAGACGGATGGCAATACATCCTCCTATTGTGGCTCGAGCATCTTGCTTTTAATATCTTCCCCGATTTTGAGTAGTGTTACAGCAAACCGTTCCTCCCGTTTTGACACGGCAAGTGCATTTGCAACATGGGCCACCAAAATTGCAGGCGTCGCAACGAAGGTCATGGTTCTCTCTTTGAACATTGGGGAAAATTTCCATATCAAATTGTATTTTCTTGGGGAACCATTGAAACTTGGTGTAGTCTATAATTTTTGGATGCCCGTTTGTGTGCATGTGTGATGAACAATTATTAATCATGTGCCGCATTGCCTACTGATACTTTGTGCTTCAATCTGGCCCCCCCGGGGGGTTTGGTCCGATGTATCCATGGAGGTCCTCCGATGCACCCATTGATTGACGCAAAAACTGTGGAGAGAATCCGGACAACCGGAGGTACCAGCGAAAACCTTGGCGACCGAGCAGGCATACTGGAGCGATACGGTCTTCCTTATGATCGACATGCCGAAAACGTCGTCATCTCAGGGTGCCAGGTCCTGCCGTTGCTCCCCCACGTACTGGCCTCCCTGGCTCGGTTGTTTGAGCGAGGCGGGTTCTCCTACACCTTTCTCTCCAGGGAGTACTGCTGCGGAAACCTCCTTTACCGTCCTGCCATCAAGGCTCGAAACAACGAGGCGCTTGAGGAGTGCCGTGAGCTTTCGAAGGAGTTCACCTACGAGAACATTCGCCAGGCCAGGAAGCTCGGGGCAGCACGGGTCGTGATCTTTTGCTCGCCCTGTTATCCGATTTACTTGAATGCCTTTCCCGGCGAGAACATCATTTTCTATCCAGCCGCCATCGAAGAGGTCTTGGAGGAGGTTCGGTTTAACGAGAGGATCGACTACTACGCCGGATGCTACCGGCTTCATCGGAGGCTATCTCCGGCTGCTATGGATCTGGCCTCGACGGACAGGGTGTTTTCAAAAATGGAAGGGCTCGATGTCCACCGGATTAGCGCACCCAAGTGTTGCTTTGACCCCGAGGGGCTCTCCCACATGGTCCGGAACATTGAGACGCGGCTCATGGTCCACGTTTGCACTGGATGCTATGGCCAAGCGAAAAGAAACCTAGCCGAAGGCAGCGATACGGAAGTGCTGATGCTTCCTGAGTTTGTGGAAAGAGTGATTCAGGAAGTTGCCGGGAACTGCTAGGAGCCTGTCGGAGAAATGGCATTTAGAGCCGTTTTCTGCTAATATGGCCCCACTATGGAAAAGACATTCAAATCTTGTGACCGGAAACAAATGTTGCTGCTCCCCCCTTCGCTAATGGAT
>JBKQTS010000282.1:0-7728 GCA_052143075.1 Syntrophobacteraceae bacterium
CTTTCCGTCGTATGCGCTAGGAGCTCTACCCTAAACCTTCCCTTTAGGTTTCACCTTTACATTTGACGGGATTTGTTGGAGTATGACGAAAAATTGGTGAGAGTCAACCGAGAATTATCTGGGCTTACATCTGATCTCCGATCTCCGTCACTCGCAGGTCTTTTTCCAACTCCCTCCAATCCCATGGGAGACAGCTTCTCTCTTTTAACGCCGGCCAGGGCCAATCGCAGGGAAGCGGGGACTCGAACCGGAGTTTTTCGCCTCGTACAGGGTGGTTGACTATAAGCTCTTTGGCAAAGAGCGCAATTTGTTTTTGCGGAAGCGGAGCGGGCGCGCCGTAACGCAAGTCTCCCGCAACCGGATGGCCCATGTGTGCGAACTGGACGCGTATCTGATGCCGGCGCCCGGTCTGGAGCTTTATTCGTACAAAAGTGCGGCCTTGCGCGAAATCCAGCACCGTGAACGAGAGTCTCGCCTCCTGAGCCCCTGTGGTTTTCCCGGACACAACGAGGCTCGACCGGTTTTCCCTCCTTTCGATGAAATGGACGAGGCTGCCGGATTTTTTCTTTAATTCTCCCTCCAATACCGCTAAATAATATTTTTCGGCCGTTCCCGTGCGGAATTGCTCGCTGATCCTTGCGGCGGCCTTGGACGTGCGGCAGAAAATAACGACTCCGGCTACCGGTCTGTCAAGACGGTGAACCATGCCGAGAAAAACCCGGCCGGGCTTTTTGTAGACATCTTTGATCCAGAGCTTGCCTAGTTCGAGCAGTGAGATTTCTTCGGTCTCGTCGGCCTGAACCAGGAGACCGGCCGGCTTGTACACAACCAGCAGGTGATTGTCCCGGTAGAAGATCGGCCACGATGGATGAAAGAAGTAGTCGCCGTTCATTTCAGAAACAGTTTTTAGTTTTCAGTTTTTAGTTTTTAGGTAAACTCACCAACTGACAACTGGAAACTCAACAGCTCTTAACCAGCAACTAAAAACAACTAAGAACTCTTAGGGCCCGCAATGCCGCAACACAAACAAGGTGCTGAACCCGATGCCGGGCAACTTTCAAAAATTCTGCGCGCCTCGGGTATTTCTTTGTCGCCCGCCCAGACAGGGCAGCTATGGAAATATCACCAGTTGCTGAGGCAATACAACAAGGAACTGAACCTCACCAGGATACTCAATTTTCAGAGCATGGTCCGGAAGCTGTATATAGATTCGATCATGCCCGGCCGGATTATCGATTTGCCCTCGCCTCTCATGGACCTTGGCAGCGGCGCCGGGATGCCGGGAATACCTCTTAAAATCGCAAATCCCCAAGTAGAGATCATCCTGGCCGAGAGCAGGGGCAACCGGGTCCAATTCATCGAAACAGTCATCGGGGAATTGGGCCTCAAAAAGATAAGTATCCTGGGACGCAGCGTAAGCGCCTCGACCGAGGCGCCCGTAAAGGGCATAATAACCCGGGCAGTGGAAACGATTCGAAAGACCCTGGAAAGAATAGCCGGATCGCTTGCCAAAGGCGGATTGGCGATTTTTATGAAAGGTCCGGAATGCGAAGAGGAAATAGAAGAAGCGCTCGGTCGCTTTGGCCGCCGTTTCCGGCTGATCCGAGACCATCATTACCTCTTGCCGAATTCTTCCGACGAGCGCAGGCTCGTTGTATTCGAACGGCTGGATTCACCGCCATGGGCCAGAAAGGCTGAACTTGCAAAGGAAAACCTGGTGAGAATCATCGAGAGCGAAAACAATGAAACCTTCCGAAATCTGAAAAAGCTGCTTGCGCCTCGAGGCATACGCAAGCAGCTACAGGCGCTCGTTTTCGGACAAAAGCAGGTATCCGAAGTGCTGGTCCGGCTTCCCGAAAAGTGCGTCGCATGGATCAGCCGGGGAGAGAGAAACCCGCCACCTGACGATTCGCCCCGGCGCATGATGTGGTATCAACTCGCTCCCCCTCTTTATGAAACTCTGGATCTTTTCGGGACTTCCTACCCGATAGTGCTCGTGAAAATCGAGGAGATCCCGAAGTGGACGCCGTCCGATGGCCTTTCGGAAGGGTGTACGCTCTTTGTCCCTTTTCAGGACCCGGAAAACGTAGGGGCCGTTATCCGGTCGGCCGTGGCGTTCGGTGCTGCCGCGATCATAATGCTGGCCGAGGCGGCCAACCCCTATCATCCAAAGTCTGTAAGGGCTTCGGGGGGAGCGGTCTTCAGGGCCAACCTGCTCGAAGGGCCTTCCATACGGGATTTGTCTCAGGACCTGCCGGTGGTGCCGCTTTCAAAGGAGGGCAAAGGGATTTCGGATTTCAAATTTCCTGCAAAGTTCGGGCTGCTTCCAGGGATTGAAGGGCCGGGGCTGCCGGACAGGTTCCGAAAGGCAGGAGTTTCCATTCCCGTTTCCAGGGAGGTGGAATCGCTCAACGCGGTAGTCGCCACCGCTGTCGCGCTGTTTGTGTGGGCCCAGACTCAGGACTGATTCGGCGCCATCAAGATTATCGTTACACGCCGGTTCACTTTCCTGCCCTCCTCGGTGGCGTTGGAGGCAACGGGCTTCGACTCCCCCCAACCCCGGGCCGTAACCCGGGAGGGCGCCACACCCTTGTCGACCAGGGCCTTCTTTATGGTCCATGCCTGCAATTCGGATAAAGCGAGGTTTTCCTCCTCAGAGCGAATGCAGTCTGTATGAACCTCCACTTTTATTTTCGTTTCCGGGTATTTTTTCACCACCTCGGCCACCGTGCCGATTTCCGCGTAGGTATCCGGTTCAATCCGGTCGGAACTGGATTTAAAAAGCGTGTCGCACCCTATTGTTATGCAGATACAGCTTTCGCGCCTCTCGATTTCCGTTCCGTCGAACGGTCCCAGGCATGATTGCAGCTCGACCTTTTGCATGTCCAGATAATCAAGCTTGGACGCTGCGGGAGCGCTCAGTTTGCTCAGGTTTGTCGTGCCGCCGCATGCAGCCAGGATAAGAGAGCAGAAAATCGTCAAAAGGGGCCACCCCTGTCTCATGCCGTCCCCTTCCTTGAAATTTGAGGCCTGAAAAAATCCCACTTTTACCTGTTCGAATAACAGAATCGCACAGACAATTCAAGCCCGGATAGTGTCCATCCGGAAACGCGGATGAACGTAGGAGAATTTCACCTTATGAAACAGGCAGTTTCCGATTTGGAAAGGAGGCATTTTTCGTCCTGGCGCGTACAGTTTGGCGCCCCGCCATTTCCGGATTGCCCAGCGCCGCACCGAAGGTGGCGCGTACAGTTTGGCGCCCCGCCATTTCCGGATTGCCCAGCGCCGCACCGAAAGGTGCAAGAAAATCAATGGGTTGCGCGGAGGCGTACATGGGTGCCGCCTCTGGTCGTAGACAGGTCAGGGATAGCGTCGAGATTTTGCCCATGCCGCCACCGAAGGTCAATTTCGACGCTCCGCGGGGCGGGTCCCACCGCCCCACCGCCGAAGGCAGTGGCCAAGTTGGCTGGCCGCCCACCGCCCCAGGGCGAAAAAGGGCCCTTTCCGGACGGAAACTGGATAGAGGAAGCGGGAAGCTCTTGCTTCTTGCTCCATGCTCAATCTTTATGGATGAAATCACAAAAAAAGTGTTACCTTTATCCTCGGGTGTAATAATTTTGATCTTCGCGCCTCCGCGTGAAACCCTCAGGGGCAAAAATGGCCGACAGACTCTACCGGGACTACAACTCTTATTTACGGGAAACCTTCGGTTGCCGTGTTCAGAAGATTTCGCTCGATGCGGGCCTTGGCTGTCCGAACCGCGACGGGACCGTGGGCCGGGGCGGCTGCATATACTGCAACAAGAAGGGTTCCGGAACGGGGGCTGCGCGCTTTGCCGGCATCTCCGAACAGATCCGGATCGGTAAGGAAAGGCTCGCTGCAAAATACAAGGCAAAGAAATTCATGGCTTATTTCCAGTCATTTTCCAACACATATGCGCCTCTGCCCAAGCTGGCGGCCCTCTACGACGAAGCCCTCACCGATCCCGATGTTGTGGGCCTCAGCATAGGCACTCGCCCCGACTGCGTTCCTGATGAAACCCTCGATTACCTGGCAGTGCTTGGCGAAAACAATCTCATATGGCTGGAATACGGCCTGCAGTCGGCAAAGGATCAGACCCTGGAGCGGATTCGCCGGGGGCACTCCGTGGCGGCTTTCATTGACGCCGTAAAACGCAGCCGTGCCAGAAAAATCCCCGTTTGCGCGCATGTAATACTCGGCCTTCCCGGTGAGAACACCAAAGATATGCTCGATACGGCAAGATTTCTTGCTCTCCAGGACGTCCAGGCCGTAAAAATACATCTGCTCTACGTGATCAAGGGAACGACTCTAAATGAGATGTACAGCTCCGGCGCGTACACGTGTCTTTCCCGCGAGGCTTATGCGGCCTCTGCCGGAGAATTTCTTGCGCTCCTGCCTCCGCACGTCATTATTCAGAGACTGACTGGAGATCCGCACCCCGAAGAGCTTGTGTCGCCGGCCTGGGCGCTCGATAAGCAGCGCAATCTTGAAGCCGTTCGGCAATATATGGACAAGAACGGACTGTATCAGGGAAAAAACTACAACTAAAATCCTCTTTTCACCGATTCAATACTCTTTTATATTGAGACGGCATGCGACCCTTTGATCCAGTCTTGAGATCGGGCAATTCTCAGGCCTAGGCGTTGTTGCGCGGGACTGTAAAGCAGGAAAACTGAATGGAGACTCAAACCCCCGATATCGAAAAAATGCGCACGCGGTTGCTCGAACTTATCCTGGAATATTCCTTCCAGTATTCGGAAACATCCGCATTCAAGTTGGCACACGGCGGAACAAGCCGGTTTTACTTTAACTGCAAGCGAGTCACCCTCGACCCGGAGGGCCAATACCTGATCGGAAACCTGGTTTTCGAGGCGCTCAGGGACCTCCAAATAAACGCCGTTGGGGGGCTCACCCTGGGGGCCGACCCCATTGCGAACGCAACCGCCTATAGTTCATGGTTGAGGGGCCGGCCCATTCAGTCATTCATTGTAAGAAAAACCGGCAAAGACCACGGAATAATCGCCGCGATAGAAGGAAAGGTAAAACCGGGAGATCGAGTAGCGGTAGTCGACGACGTGGTTACGACAGGCGGTTCGACGCTGCAGGCCATTTCAGCGTGCAGGGAGGCGGGACTCGAAATCGTTGGCGTCCTCACCCTCGTTGACCGGCAGGAGATGAACGGCCGAGAAAATATCGAAAAACAGGTCCCCAACTTCAAAGCCCTTATCACTCGAGACGAAGTCATGCGAATATACCGCAGGGGAGGGGTTAGGGATTGAGGGGTTTAGGCTGAAGGGGTTTTTTTTAATGGAGATCCGAGCGTTCTTTTGGACCTGCGGGTATGGTTATGTACCGCGCTTCGTCATTCCGGCAGTGTTTCTGAGCCGGAATCCAGCTTTTTTTCAAGGACTTCTGGACCCCGTCTTTCGACGGGGTGACGGTCCGGAGATACGGAAATTCGAATCGAAAATGAAAAATTATGTCAATGAACAATACAATTCAGTTACTTGGCGTTATTCATCAAAATTTTGCCGGACAGTAGTGAAGCGATACCTCAATGAGACTGGTTTTTTCAGTTTCAGTACACACTGCTATCCGCGCAGTTAATAGCTCGCTCAGTAAGCGGCGGCGGGTCTTTTCGCCGACCGCTTGACCTTTGAGTATGCGCTGATCCTACCGATTATGCGATGAGGTTTTCCCGTTTTTGAGTTGCTTGCCAATATCCCAACACCTGGCGATTTCACCGCCCAGCGACCAGTATTTTTTACTATTCATATCAAACAGCAACGGGTTTAATTTGGAAACATCAACATTGTTGTCAGAGAGAACCGACTCGTCAGCATAAGTCTGAATTATTTCTCCAATGAAGACATCATGAGTCGGAAAATCAATAATCCGCTCTAGCCGGCATTCCATGCACACCCTGCATTGCTGTATCATAGGGGCAGTTTTCAGTTCGCCGTAAAATACATCGAATAAAACTGCTTTGTCCGTTTTTTTCCCTGTCATGATTCCACAATAGTCTGTTTCAACAACAAGATTTTCAGAAGGAAGACAGACGCTGAAAGTTTTGTTCTCCTTAATTCCGGCATTGGTATAGTGAATTTTCCCCATGCCGAGTGAGATATGGTTGTGGGTCATAATGCCGATATGGGCAATGGTGATAAAATTGGGTTTTCCGCTGACCGTTGCACCCACAAGTGTGGTTGGCGTAGGATATAGGGCGTTAACAGCACCAAGTTTTTCTTTCATTATTCTCATCCTTTCTTTTATTGTTGCCATAACCAACCAATTTGCTTCTCTGCTTATTTAAACCGGAATAATGCATCACGCTGCAAACCGCATTTTGGAGTTGAATTTGGCCCGATAACACTTCTTAAACAACCTCAAGGTCCACAAAACTATAGGATTTCCCAATCGAAGATGCAAGTAATAGGTTAATGAGACTGGTTGTGGCAGCTTAAGGACACACACCCATCCGAGAGACGGCCGCAGACATCACAAAGAAAGCACTGGCATTACTTCCACAAAGACTGGCGGATGCCGGAGACTTGGATTATTGGAACGGTGCATGCCGAAATAATTCTCGAGGTTCCTGATGGGTTGGCAGGGGAAGTTGCTGTGATTCTCAGTTCTAAACTCGTTAATCGGGTCTTTTCGAAATACCGATTCCCGTCAGGCTGGTTGAGGCGTTAAGCCTAAATCCCTTCAGCCTAAGCCCCTAACTCATTTTTTTTCCCGCCAGGCTCTTTCTATGGATTCAACAATGGTTATCTTGCAACAAAGAAAATCCAGGTTGACATCCTCAGATTGTCTGAGCCGACGCAACCGGTAATTGTCTAAATAGAGGTCCGGGAGACTGATATGGCGAACAAATTTGAAAAAGACGAACCCAGGGTGACCTGTTCCCCGTTCGCCACTGGCGATATGGGCCAAAATCCTATGGATGAACAGGCCAGAAGAAGTTACGAGCAACAGTACTCGCAAACCTTCGGGAAATTCCTCTCGGATAAGGACGGGGGTGAAAGATTCTCGGAAGAAGAAAGGCTGAGGAGAGAACGCGCCAAGAAGGCGAACAGGATTTACAAGAAGGTCTGTGAAGATCTTCAAATGAATGCCTGCTTCTTCAACAATTTCGGAGAATGGAGTGAATACGTCGAAGGCAGGATCAGCGATGCTGAATTCCAAGGTTACGCAATAGCACGAGCGCAACAGATGAAGGCGGACCAGAACTGAGGGCATTATCCTGAATGGGAAAAAACCCGGCATAGTCCGGCTTGCATAGAAAAGGGGGGGCAATGTTCCGATTACCTCCTGGTGAATGGGTCGTGTTTTGATAGAATGCAAAACACGGCTCGTTCCATTTTTGGAGGCAAAAATGCGATCAGAACGCAACGCGGACTACTGGATCGAAAAGCTGAACCTGGCCGAGCACCCGGAGGGCGGCTGGTTCGCCCCGGCTTTCCGCGCATCGGAGCAAATCAGCAGGGAGGGCCTCCCGGACCGTTTCACCGGGAACCGCGCGATAGTGACTTCCATTTACTATCTGCTCAAAAAGGGCCAGTTTTCCGCCTTCCACAGGCTGAAATCCGTTGAGATATGGAGCTTTTTCGAAGGGGACCCGCTCACGATCCATCTCTTCGAGCCTCACGGCGGCCTTGTTGAAAAAAGGCTGGGGCGGAATTTCGACATGGGAGAGTCTTTCCA
>JBKQTS010000283.1:0-3155 GCA_052143075.1 Syntrophobacteraceae bacterium
ACCATTTATAATACCCAAAATTGTCAAAGAACGTTTCTCATAAAACTTCCAGGGAAACCGTCAATTATGAAGGCCCCCTTTTTTCAGCAACCTGTTAGGAAGTTCTTCCTGCTGAATCCTAATTCCAGTCCTGGCCTTGGTATTATTGGCCGCCGTTAATGTATTGATCAAGGACTGCAACCTAAAGGGGAGGATATTGATGCATCTTTACCAAGGCTCAAATGGCATTTCGTTTTGCATGTCGGGGAAAAAGACACAACTTCCCTTAGCCTTTGCTATCCGGCGCGCATTCACAATTTTGCTTGTACTTCTTCCTTTAGCAGTTGTTCTCTCGGGGTGTGCCACCACCGCAGGCGTAAACCAGCACCAAAACTTCGAAAACGTCAAAATCGACAAACTTCCACTGACGGCCGAGGTTGTGGGTGGAACAGATCTCGAAACACATACTCAATTTGATGAATCGACGAAAACGCAAATGAAAGCCGACTCATTCGTGATGGGCGGGCTGGGTGGTTTGCTGGGAGCCTACGTGGGACAAAATCTAGTTGAATCTGCCGATATTCGTGGGAAATTCCTGGCCGGGAAAGTTTTCAGCGAATTTATTCCTCGTTTGTCAGCCGGAGAGGGAGCAGTTTCAGACGAAGCTATACAATTTAGACTTATTCATTTTCAGCAATACATCCCTCCCAGAGGTGGGCTTAAAGCCTCTATGACATTCGAAACACGTCTGCTCAAAGCTGGAGATACGGTCGTATCCAGCTATGATTCTGAGTGGGAATTTGGAGCAATACTTCCAAATAGCGAAAAGAACATGTTGCGGGAATTCATTGAACAGAGTCTGGTCCACTGGAGCACCCGTTTCATGACGTATTACAGGACCGGCAACTCCGCAGGGCAGGGCGGGTTGCATTTTCCACCCCCTGAAAACGGCGTTTTCTCTGGGAAAGAAGTCCTGTGCAACTATCAACTCTTCGATAAGCCAGTACCTCCTGATTTGGTTCAGAAGGTGAAGATCGCCGACATCCAGGTTGCTTATGCTCCCGAAGTTGAAGTCTCAGCTCGCCTGAAGTCGCTGTTGGTTTCATCTTTAAAGGAAAAAATAGCGGCATCCTGCCCGCAAAATCCGGATGCCAGGAATGCTATCCTAAAAATCGAAATAAGTAAGGCCCAGATAGCCGCCAAACTGTCAACCATTCTGTCAGGAAACTATCGCGAAAACTTATTGCGGGGAAATGCGTCCGTTTTTGCGTCGCCGGATCAGGGTCCCCTTTGCAGTTGCCTGGTGAAGAGCGAGCATGATTTCGGGGGCCAGGCCATGTTTTTGGACGTTGAAAAGGAAATGGCTGAAAGATTCTCATCGGAGATGGTCAGGCAAATCATGGAGGTGAAATAGGCAGGAATGCGCAAGATGACCGTAGATTGACGCAGCATTGTGGTCATGGTCGTGATACCACGCAGACGGGTGCTCCAGTTTCTAGTTTCATCCAGAGCCAAAAAAGCTGGGTAGGCGCACACCCGGTCCCGGAATCGGCATTTTCAATATTTTACTTTGCCCGTAACAGACCTTGGAAAGGTTTGCTTAATCTGCTTATAAGTTACCAAATCTTGCCACTGTACCTAACAAAATGCCAAAAAGTGCCTCCAGTTAGAGCTTTGCGGCTGTTCATATATCTTGCCAACAGGTGAATCATGCGACTTTTCAACATATGATTTGCATATAGAGCCTTAACACCATTCGGGGTCGGCCCCTGCCAAACCATTGCCGCTCAGGGAAAGAGTGGCCATAATCGACCATTTTTTACTCAAAATGCGGTTTTTGCCCCTGAAATTGCTTTCGTAAGAGGGGTCTTCTCACACAGCCTATGGGTGGGCCGACGCTAAGGCTCGCCCCTCTTTCCCTCCGCGTCTCCGCGTGAGCCGCATTTTTTCCGCTTCTGGTTGCCGTTTTGCAGGCCTAATCCCCTTCATGATACGATATCGCCTCAGTCCTGCGGCCTCACAAAAGCGGCCTCACAGAAAATCGGCCGCGAACTTGAAGCATTTAAGTCAGGCTCAGAACGTTAGCCGCGAACCCGTAACGCAGTGAGGGTTCGGCCGCGAACTGGGCACTCACAAAAGCGGCCTCACAAAGCGCCCTCACAACGGATCGGGCGCGAACTTGAAGCGTCAATGGCGCTTCCACTATGTCCAGCGCAAACCCGTAACGCAGTGAGGGTTCCGGCCGCGAACTATACGTATAGGGCCTGGTTGCATAACGCTAACCGCGAACCCGAACATGGTGAGGGTTCGTGCCCGGACTGGGGCACTCACAGAAGATCGTGCCCGGACTGGAAGCATGGACCGACAGCCAGAAACGTTAGCCCCGGACCTGAACGCAGTGAGGGTCCAGCATCGACCAGCGGTTAGAATGTTAAGCCCGGACCTGAACGAAGTGAGGGTTCAGCTAGTGTCCATCCGGAAACCCGGATGAACGTAGGAGAATTTCACCTTATAAGACACTTGCAGTTTCCGAGTCGAAAAGGAGGCATTTTTCGTACCGGCGCGTACAGTTTGGCGCCCCGCCATTTCCGGATTGCCCAGCGCCGCACCGAAAGGTGCAGGAAATCGAGGGGTTGCGCGGAGGCGTACCTATGTACCGCCTCGCGGAGCGTCGAGATCCTGGTTGTGCCACCGCCGAAGGCAGTGGCCAAGCTGGCTGGCGGTCCCACCGCCCCAGGGCGGAAAAGGGCCCTTTCCGGACGGAAACTGCGGCAGTAAACCAAAAATTCCCATACTGTTTCCAGGATGTTTCCATGGCAAAGAAAAAGATTAATGATGACACACTCTTACAATTGATTCGGGAATGGAAACAGCACGGATGGGATGGAAACAGCCCAGCCGAGGCAGCGCGCCCGCTTGGAGTAGGTCGGGCGGCGGTCTCCAAGCGCTTGAAAGCGCTGAACAATAAATGGGTGACCCCTTTATTCTCTTCTCATCGCGGCTGTAGGAATCGGACTAATGATACCAACTTGCGTTCGAGGTGGTGCCGACGAATGACAAAGAAAGTGCGAGTTGCCTCCAACTTAGCCATTGCAGGGCCATTTAGGAGCGGCGCTGCGGTGGCGCGTACTACCCCAGCGCAATAACAAAACCGAATTGCCCAGCGCCGCACCGGA
>JBKQTS010000284.1:0-3541 GCA_052143075.1 Syntrophobacteraceae bacterium
CGGTTAAACTGCATGAACACAAGGTTCCACAGTTCCAGATACCGGTCGCAGTCACATCCCGGCTTGCAGTCCGGCCGCCCGCACCCTATGCTCGGCCCCTGGTCGATGAGGATCTCCGAGCATGGCCCGCAGGGACCGGTATCGCCCATGGCCCAGAAATTATCCTTTGTCGGAAATGGCAGAATTCGTTCCTCCGGAAGATATCGCGCCCAGAACTTGCGGGCTTCTTCGTCCGCTCCGAGGTTCATTTCCCGGTCGCCTTCGTGGATCGTGGCATAGAGCTTATCCTTGGGCAGGCCCATCTCCGTGGTTAGAAACTCCCATGCGAATTTTACCGCATCCTCTTTGAAATAATCGCCGAAGGAAAAATTCCCGAGCATTTCGAAAAAAGTATGGTGCCGCGCCGTGCGGCCGACGTTTTCGAGGTCGTTGTGCTTGCCGCCCGCGCGCATGCATTTCTGGCTGGTAGTTGCACGAGAATACGGCCGCTTTTCCTCGCCCAGGAAAGTCCTTTTGAACTGCACCATCCCCGCGTTGGTAAAAAGAAGGGTGGGGTCGTCGTGAGGAATCACCGAAGAGCTCTTTACAATCGCATGTCCACGCGCATTGAAAAAATCGAGGAAGGCCTTTCGGATCTCGCTGGCTTTCATCAATACAATCTCCTGACTTTCCAAGATATCTCTAAATTATACCAAATCATTTTATCCGTGATCATCCACCCCGCTGCGCTCCCCATCCGCGGTTTAAATCCTCAAAAGACGATGCACTGCTCTCCGGCTTCCCTCAGTCAGCCGAAACGATTGCAGCGCTGGCAACCGGTTTGAGATTACAAGCCTGA
The DNA here is from genome assembly GCA_052143075.1 of Syntrophobacteraceae bacterium. Lineage (GTDB taxonomy): Bacteria > Desulfobacterota > Syntrophobacteria > Syntrophobacterales > Syntrophobacteraceae > SbD1. Next base: position 839 of record JBKQTS010000284.1, read on the forward strand.
CGAATTTTTGCCTCGATATCGGCGATGAGATCTGGATGGTCCCTCAGAAAACTTTTCGAGTTTTCCCTTCCCTGTCCCAGTCTTTCTCCATTATACGAATACCATGTGCCGGACTTCTCTATAAGATTTGCCTCCACCCCCAGGTCCAGAACCTCGCCCTCCTTGGATATGCCGCGTCCGTAAATGATATCGAATTCGACCTCGCGGAACGGGGGCGCTATCTTGTTCTTTACTACTTTTACCTTGGTCCGGTTGCCGATAACCTCCTGGCCTTCCTTGATGGGGCCGACACGACGGATGTCGAGCCTCATGGTGGCGTAGAACTTGAGCGCATTGCCTCCCGTCGTGGTCTCGGGCGAGCCGTACATGACCCCTATTTTCATTCGGATCTGGTTGGTGAAAATGACGCATGTCTTTGATTTGCTGATAGCGGATACGAGTTTGCGCAACGCCTGGCTCATTAGCCGCGCCTGGAGCCCTACGTGCGGATCGCCCATCTCGCCTTCGATCTCGGCTTTCGGGACTAGCGCTGCAACCGAATCGATAACTATGACATCGATGGCGTTGCTTCGGACGAGCACTTCAGCGATCTCCAGGGCCTGTTCGCCGTAGTCGGGCTGACTGACCAGGAGGTCTTCCACTACAACCCCCAGTTTTCGGGCATATTGAATGTCCAGAGCGTGTTCGGCGTCTACAAAGGCTGCCAGGCCCCCTAGCTTCTGCGCCTCGGCGATGATGTGCAGCGCCAAAGTGGTTTTTCCGGTTGACTCGGGACCGAATATCTCGATAATGCGGCCCCGCGCTATGCCGCCAATCCCCAGCGCGATATCCAGCGACAGAGAGCCGCTAGATATGACTGCCACTTCCACGGTGGCGCCTTCCCCCAGGCGCATGATAGCGCCCTTCCCGCACATGCGTTCTATCTGAGAAACCGCAGCGTCGATAGCTCTTTGCCGGTCGTCGTTAAGTCCCATGAATCGGGCCTCCTTATTTCGATTGTGAAAAAGTGATTACCACAGGCCACAAGCCAAATACTCCACACCCTCGCGGAGCGGCGAAAACGTGTGGTTGACACCCGGTTATCGAAAAAGCCGCAGAGGTTATTTCTACATAACCCCTATCGCTCTCTATAACATACTAAATTCACATGGAATATGCTTCATTCGTCCGCTGGGGCGGGGTCTCCGGAGAAAGGCGCTTTAAATAAAGGAGTATATCGCGCGCCATCCGGCCTTAAATCGCTCTTATACAATACAACTTCAGCAGCGTCAAAGGGTTCGGCCGTAAAGTCCCGATGCGCAAGAAGAATCTGTTGGAGTGCCTGAAGGCGCAGCCTGCCCTTGACGCGGCCCACGGTGAGGTGAGGTTTGAACGGGCGGCCTTCGGGCTCGAAACCGAGGGGGACCATCGCTGTTTCTAGACGCCGCGCAAGTTGGGCAAGCGGGCCGATCTGCCCGCTGAGCCCGACCCAGATCACTCTCGGCGATTTGATCGTGGGAAAGGCGCCACATGCCGCCGGTTCAATACGAATCGGCGCGGTCTGCGAGGCTATCCGGGCAAGCGCGGGCTTTATCTCTTCGATCGACTCAGGCGCTACATTTCCCAGGAATTTGAGCGTGAGGTGAATCCCTTCGGTCCTCACCCATCCAACCTGGGCATCGCTTTTCCTTAACTCCTGGATGAACGCCTCGATCTGCCGGCGGGCCGGATCGGACAGGTCGATTGCAATAAAGCTGCGGATGGATGATTCCATGAATTCACCCCGGTCAGGCATCACTCATCGCCGGTATCCTCGATTCGCATGGCACACCGGTCTGGCACAGCCCGCACCCATAGCCGTCAAAGCCATAGTGCGACTTCACATGGTTCGCCGCATTAATTTTGGTATGACCATAGCATTTGAGTTTGTCGTGGCCGTTCGTTGAGACAGCCTGAACGGGGCAGCGTTCAATGCATTTACCGCACGCACCTGTTGAATAGAAAAGGCAATATTCATGGTGATCGCTGTAGGGCCGTGGAGTGGGAGGAATCCTGATCCGCGCCACCACCGAACCAAGGCGCATGGCCTTACCCCTGGCGGTAATCAGTCCATCGCACAGCCCGAAAGTGCCAAGTCCCGATGCGTACGCAGCATGACGCTCGGACCATGTTGAGGCAAAAGAAAACCGTTCCGACATTTCTATCTTCCAATTTGGGAGGAACACGGGGGCAACTGCTTCGCAGCCCTCTCTCATGAGAGCTTCCACCAGGTGTTTCCTGATTTTGACGTTGAACTCTTCACCAAAAATCCTGGCCCTGGCCCAACTCTCTGACGGATAGATATCCTGTCTGCGATTTTCTTTCCTGGTAACGCCAGTTTGAGGAATGACCCAGCTTATGACGGAGATCTCTTCTGCTCCAACCTTCAGGTTCGGGAAGGCCAGCGCAAATACTTCCTCCGGCGTCCAGTGAAACGGGCCGACATGGGCCTTGTAGTCTCGGTAGAGTTGATCGTCGCCTGATGAAAAGCCGACGAGCGGACTATCAAACGCCCTGTCGTTTGCCGGATTTTTGAGGCTGTTTTCCGGAGAGGTTTCCACGAACTTCTTAACGGCCGACTCGATCCAGTCTGCGGATTTGCATGATTGCTTCATATACCCTCCTTCCGTTCACATTACAGGAAACTTTCAGGATTCTGTTGGAGGCTGCATCGCAACGATTTTT
>JBKQTS010000285.1:0-11194 GCA_052143075.1 Syntrophobacteraceae bacterium
CGCCACCTTTCGGTGCGGCGCTGGGCAATCCGGAAATGACGGGGCGCCAAACTGTACGCGCCACCTTTCGGTGCGGCGCTGGGCAATCCGGAAATGACGGGGCGCCAAACTGTACGCGCCACCTTTCGGTGCGGCGCTGGGCAATCCGGAAATGGCGGGGCGCCAAACTGTACGCGCCAGGACGAAAAATGCCCCCTTTCCAAATCGGAAACTGCCTGTTTCATAAGGTGAAATTCTCCTACGTTCATCCGAGTTTCCGGATGGACACTAATTAACACGGTAAACCTCCAGCTCTGCCGGCGGACTCACAGAGTTTGACATTTCCGGGAGTCGAGTCGTCATCCCGGCGTTGTCTTTGGGCCGGTATCCAGGCCTTGGACATCTTAGTAATCAGAAACGACACAGGACTTGGACTGGATTCCGGCCAGAAACATGCCGGAATGACGGTGGCGCGTCAGCCATCCACCCCGCTGAAGTCCTGGAAGCGAACAAGTGCTTACAACCGCTTTGAGCGGCCCACGGTTTTCCTGGCCTCCGGCCTGGCCGGAGGTATGTGACTCTGGTTGGTCTCCCACGTGGATACTTCAGCAAGCCGATTCGAAAAACATTGCATTCATACACTAACCTATTAGAATCGCAGTTCTGTGAATATTGACGTTTCTCATTTACTTTATGCAAAAGGAATTTCAATGCAAAAAAAACTCATCGAGATCGCATCAGAAATCGTCCAGGCCCAGGTATCCTTAAGCCCTATGTCAGCAGGTGAGATCGCCTCTTCTCTCCGGCAGGTCTTCGGCACGCTCCACGAATTGGAAAAAGCTGAAACGGCAGGGATCGACATTGAATCTACTCATCCGGCTGCGGAGGAAGCAGCCGCAACGAAGCTCAGCCCGGCAGATTCTATCCAAAACGACAAAGTAATCTGTCTCGAATGTGGGGCAGAGATGAGACAGCTCACGCAGAAGCACCTGGTCGTCCACGGCTTGAGCCAGAAGGAGTATAGACAGAAATATGGTTTTGCGATGGGAATTCCGCTGGCGGCAAAGTCATTGACCAAGGCCAGGAGCAAAGCCGCTAAAAAGAGGGGATTGCCCGAGAATCTGCAGAAGTACATAGAGGCGAGAAGGCAGCGGAAAGCCAAAGCAAAAACGCCTTCCGAATCGAGTGGTCCAGGAGCTCAGAGAGCTACAAGAGTGAAAAAACTGTTTAGCCCGAAGAAATAATTGCCGGTCGTCAGGTTCAGAAATTTCAACACAGTTGGTGGAGTTTCACCATGTTCGAGCAGTTAAGCGGTAGTGCTGGAAACGTCCTTGGATTTAAGATTAATGAAAATACCACCGATGAAGACATACACGATATAAGCGGAATAATATCCGAGACGATTGGTTCAACAGGAAAAGTACGGCTTCTGATCGAGATTGAAGGCTTCCGGCACATGGAACCTGAGGCCCTCCTGGAGAAATTGAGATTTGTCAGGGACCACGTAAGGGAAATAGAACGGATGGCGGTCCTTAGCAATAGGGTGTGGATCAAATCATGGGTAAAGATCGGCGGATTGTTGACTCACACAGAGGTGGAGCATTTCGACCGCTCTGAAATGGAAGCGGCTTGGCAATGGGTGCGTACATAAGGTCAACTCAAGGAGGCAAATGCCATGAGTGAACCGACCATATTAGACAAGACCTTTCAAATCATAATGAAACGAATGGTGGAAACCGGTCTGGCTCCTCACTACACTGAAATTGCCGGCGAGTTAGGCCTCAGCATGGAAGAGGGCCGAAAGGCCGTACACGACCTGTTTACAGCAGGTATTCCAGGATGGCTATTTCCCGATACAACTTTGATTACCTCCTTCCCCCCGTTCAACAACTTACCCACTCAATACAGGATTACTGTGGACGGTCAACAGAAGTGGTTCGGCCAGTGAGGCTTTGAATCGCTGGCGGTCTGCTGGCTTTTTCCAGGAAAAACGGTTCGCATCGATTGCCCATGTCTGGACTGCGGGCTCCCCATGACCATAGAAATTCGAGATGGAAACATACTTCATGCCGATCCGGAAGGCATCACAGCCTATGTGGCGGTTCCTTTTTGGCAATGGCGGGACAACATCCCGTATGCCTGAAGCACAATGAATCTCTTCCGGTCGGAAGATCATATTCACAGTTGGGTACAATTCGAAGACGGTACTGAGGAGGGGATCATACCTCTTGAAGATTTGTTGAAACTCTTCTCAGGGAGCTATTTCCGCAAGCGTCTTGACCCGGATTGGGTGTCCCGAAGTCGAGAATACTTGAAGGAGTGGGTCGCAACGCTCATCGAAATAGGTAAAACCGGCCCGTTCTGGCGTAGACCGAAATAAGAAAATAAGAGAGGCGACTCTATCCTTGGACTTCCTGCTGAACTGGATTTGTAAATGAACCGACTCGAGCAAATGATGGGTAAGGCATGTGATGGATGCCTTCTATGTCGATACGCCAGGGAGAATCCCGAAACTATAGCAGGGAGGATCATGTCCTGGCATGGTAAATGGTGTCCGGCTTGGAAAGCACAGCAAAAGATTGAACATGAACGTCAGCAAGAGGCAAAAAGGAAACGTAACTCGCGCAACGAATTAAGGAAGAAAAGGTGAGAGGAAATAACCTAATTGCCATCAAGATATGGCCAAGCCATTGGGAGAACCTTCATGTTTGAAACGAAAGTCACCAAAATGCTCGGCATCAAATACCCCATCATTGGCGGCTGCATGATGCACCTGTCCAAGGCCGATTTCGTCGCTGCCATCAGTAGCGCCGGGGGGCTGGGCATCATGGCGTCAGCCATGTACCAGACTCGCGAGGACTTCGCCTCTGCCATCGATCGAATACGCGAACTGACCGACCAACCCTTTGCCGTTAACCTCAACTTCTTTCCGGCAATGCGTGCCATCGAGAACGACGATTACCTGGAAGTGATGATCGACAAGGGCGTTAGAGTCGTGGAGACATCCGGTCACTCGGCGCCCGAGGACCTGTGCGCGCGGTTCAAGGACGCTGGAATGACCTGGATTCACAAATGCGTCGCCCCTCGCTACGCACTTAAGGTCCAGGACATGGGCGCGGACATTGTCACCGTGGTTGGATATGAAAATGGCGGAGCCACAGGCAAGCTCGATATCGGAACTCTGGTCCTTGTCCCCCGGGTGGTGGAAGCAGTCAAGATCCCGGTCATCGGCGGCGGCGGAGTGGCAGATGGCCGAAGTCTGCTTGCTGTCCTCTCCATGGGAGCATCTGCTGCTATCATGGGTACGCGCCTTCTGCTCACTCGTGAGTGCCCAATTCACGACAATGTCAAACAAGCCCTCCTATCGGCCACAGAAACGGACACGACCCTCATCATGCGCTCTATCGGCGGCACCCATCGTGCCTGGAACAACGGCGCGGCCAGGAAGTGCTTGGAAGTCGAAAGTGCGGGTTGCTCTTTGGAAGAGATTCTAGGTGTAGTTTCCGGTGAAAAGGCCCGTAAAATGTACGAAATCGGCGACGTGGATGCGGGCGTTCTCTCTTGTGGCCAGAGCGTTGGTCTGGCACACGACATTCCCCCGGTGGCTGAGCTCTTCGAGCGCATTATGACGGAGGCTGAGGCTCAATATAAAAGCTTGGGGTCTTGACCTCCTCCTCACGACAAGCAAGCGCGTCCTACCCGGCAAGATGAGCAACAGGGACTGCTCAACGAGCTCAATTCAACAAGCGCATCTAAACCCTCGAATGGGTATTGAATGCACCATGGAGGACTTGTGGGAAAGAGTTGGCAGAAGGGGTTTCACCAAATCATACAAGAATTGACGGCCCGGGTTCTTATAAGGACGGGAAACACAATCATAAAAACATGGGGGACCATCATAGACTCGCCTGGAGTATAGGTTTGGCCCCCATTTTTAGAAAATACTGCGCTACTCCGTTTTGCATTTTACAAAAGCGGCAACGCTTTCGGAGCTTGGCTGAAAGAGAACAACGTTGCCTTGGCATCGACAAAGTAGAAGGTGATAAAGGTCTCGTCATCCGCTCCTTTGGGATAAATCCGCAGAAGATTGGGAGACTCATCGAAAGCCTGGGCCTTCGCCTCTCTACTGCCATCAAAGGCAACCTTGCCCCGTATTCTGAGCCAGGTGTCGTCAGTCCCTTTGTCTGATATCTCGATCTCCGGGCTCGCAACTAATTGCCTGTAGACATCCTTGGTTGTGTTCGTACAGAAATAGAGTAGATTGTTTCTTTTCATGACAAAACCGAACGGGCGGACTCTTCCTTTGCCTTCATCTACGGTAGCGAGGTGAAAAACGGGATTGGCCTTTAAGTATTCATAGGCATTTTTCAATATTACCCTCCTTATAATCGGTTTTTCCTGCGCCTGTTTTACGGCCGAGAACGCGCAAAATTTTTCTTATGATATATAATGCTTAGGATTCATTACGCAAGCAACATCGATATTTAAGGTGGCTCCCACAACCATTGCGGCAATCCGTTGACCCAAACCTCGGAACCAGGATCATACCTGCCGTAGTTTGATTCGCTACACTGAGACGAAGGAGTTTTTCCGATGAAGCACGAGCTTGTGGCAATTCCCATCTCGGAGAGTGTGAAAGTTTCAGGGATTCTCTCCATTCCAGATGCCGCCCCAAACGGTACCGGAGTTATCCTGGCGCATGGCGCCGGAAGTGACATGAGTCACCCTCTTCTCGCGTCATTGGCTGAAGGCCTTACCGATGCAGGTTATCTTGCCCTGCGTTTCAATTTCCTTTACCGGGAGATGGGGAAAAAGAGTCCGGATAATCAGGACCTGCTGAACCTTGCATGGCAAGGCGCATATCGCTTTCTCGCCGAACATATTGAATACCACCCAAGGCATATAGTGGCAGCGGGAAAATCTTTGGGAGGAAGAATTGCGTCGCAATTGGCGGCAGAAGGGATGCTCGACGTTAAGTGCATGATATTTATTGGATATCCGCTCCATGCGCCTGGAAGGAAGGATCGGCTCCGAGACACTCATCTCTATAAGATCGCAACCCCGATGCTCTTTTTCGCCGGGACAAGGGATCAGCTTTGTGACCTGCAACTCATGAGACAAGTACTCTCAAAGCTGATTGCGCCGTGGGAACTGGAGGTTATTGAAGGCGGCGATCACTCATTTCATGTGCCAAAATCTTACGCAATAGATCCCACTGAAATTTATGAACTGATTGTTTGCAAGACAGTTGAATGGTTGAGCGGGTGAATACTATCTCTCGGCGGCCCTCCCAATGTGCGTCTTGGCTTGACTGAGCAGGGTAAGTATTCTAATACCGAGTTGCGTTCAAGATTGAACTAACTAGTGTCCGTCCGGAAACCCCGGATTAGGCACTAGCAGTTTTCGATTCGGAAAGGAGGCATTTTTCGTCCTGGCGCGTACAGTTTGGCGCCCCGCCATTTCCGGATTGCCCAGCGCCGCACCGAAAGGTGCAAGGAAATCAAGGGGTTGCGCGGAGGCGTACATGGGTACCGCCTCTGGTCGTGGACAGGTCAGGGATAGCGTCGAGATCCTGGTTCTGCCACCGCCGCAGGCAGTGGCGATCCTGACTGGCGGTCCCACCGCCCAAGGGCGGAAAAGGACCCTTTCCGGACGGAAACTAGCTAAAGGAGCGGGGGACTTCCCCCGCGCCCCGGGATTTCTGCCACACGCGCAAGCGCGTGAGGCAGACCGCGGCACCTCGCGGGGCGTGGAGATCGGCGCCCCTCCTAGATGGCCCTGCAGTGACTAAGTTGGGGGCACCTCGCACTTTCTTTTGTCATTCATCGGCACCAATCGCCACTCAATCCAGCGGGCCCACCAGTGGGAGCACGATCGAGGTAGATACCATATACGATGTGAACGGCAGGGTCTGGCAAAAATCTTATCCCTACTTCGTTGGACAGGGAGCGGCAGGGAACATCGTGTATACATACGACAGCCTTGGAAGGGTGACCCAGACAGCCTATCCGGACGGGACCTCCACCTCTATGGCCTACTCCGGTATGGCCAACTCCGGAGGCATGACAACGATCAAGGATCGAAGAGGGAACGCGGCGAGGAGCCTGACACGGGACGGCTTCGGACGTCTGACGACGGTAACGGAATATCAAAGTTCGGGCGCCAGCGCCAGTACAATCTATCAGTACGACGCTCTTGGAAACTTGAAATATGTAACCGACCCAAACGGTAACACGACCGGAATCATCTACGATTCTCTTTCGAGAAAGATTCAAATGTCCGATCCATCCATGGGAGAGTGGTACTACTATTATGACGCTAATGGAAACCTGACTCAGCAGATCGATTCAAAAGGGCAGACGATCGATTTCAGTTACGACCAGTTGAACAGACTGTCCGGCAAACAGTACGAGGATGCTAACCTCACCACTGTTTCATACTATTACGACCAAGCCACGTCGACGAACCCGATAGGAAGGCTGACAAGTGTTGCAGATAATTCCGGGACCACACAATTTTCCTACGACGAGCAGGGCCGTACAAGCGGGGTATTGAGGACAATCGACAACGCCCCCCCCAACTACCCCCCCACGTATTCGACCGGATTCGCCTACGATCCGCTTAACCGCGTCACGCAGATCATTTACCCGGACGGCGATCAGGCGAATTATGCGTACGACGGGGCGGGAAATATGTCCACGGTATCGAACAATGCCCCTGTGCCTGTGCCTTATGCCACATTTTCCGGATACAATGCATTCGGTCAGGTCGGGCAGATCAGTTTTCAGAACGGGGTGAACACCAGCCTGACGTACGATCAGTACAACAGCCGGCTGCAGGAGATGACCACCACTACTCCGGGAAACGGGGAGGTCCAGGATTTCGTCTATGGCTATGACGGCAATGGAAATATCTTGACGATCGCCGACAAGGTCACTTCGGGCAACAGCCAGACATTTACCTACGATTGGCTGAACAGGCTGGCGACGGCCCAGGGCCCATACGGCCCTATAACCTACAACACAGACGAGATCGGGAACATCCAGACAAACCTCGAGAACCCCAACCAGGCCGACCGGAACAGCCATACGCTTACCTACGATTACGACAATCGGGTAACGAGCATCGATTCTACATCATTCGTCTATGACTACCAGGGGGCGCGGGTGCAGAAGACGATGGGGGCGTCCGTCACCACCTACGTCAGCAAACTCTATGACGTCACCAACGGGACGGTAACCAAACACATCTTTGCAGGCGGAAGAAGAATCGCATCGATAACCGGCACAAATATCTCTTACTACCACCCCGACCACCTGGGGAGCCTCAGCATTGCCACCAACGCCAGCGGGAGCGCGGTGCAGCAGGTTACCTACTATCCTTACGGAGAGGTCAACACCAACTCGTACTCGGGAACGGGCACGCCATACTTGTTCGCCGGCTACGAACTCGACCCCGAAACCGGCCTGTACTATTGCGGGGCCAGGTACTACGACGCGTCGCAGGGGCGGTTTTTAACCCCCGATACCATCGTCCAGTCACCCGGAGACCCGCAGACGCTTAACAGGTACAGCTATTGCCGGAATAATCCATTACTTTATACCGATCCTTCGGGGCATATCTTTGGGATTGATGACATCATCATAGGAATAATTATTGGCGCCGCCATTGGCGCAACGATGTCAGCCATAACTGGTGGGAACATATTGATGGGCGCTTTGACCGGCGGAATCACAGGGGGATTTCTCGGCGGAGCGGGCGCCTTTGTCGGATTTGCAAATCTCACCGGTGTTACGGCCGCTGGAGTTTACGCTGCTGCGGGAGCATCGGCGGGGGCAATCAACGCAGCCATAAGCGGCTCCAATATAGGTATTGGAGCCGTAACAGGAGGAGTGTTTGCTGCTGCAGCCTATCTTATGCCCTCTAACATCAATATCTTTAGCCAAGGCCCTGGTGATGATATTGCAAACCAAGTCGGCGCAATTGTCAACCGGGAGATTGACAGCAGCCTGAAGGGTGCCGCTTTTGGAGCCGCCATGGCGGGCATGACCGGAGGGAATATCGGGGAAGGTGCTGCCATGGGAGCGGCGGCATGGGCTGCGGGATCAGCCGGTAATATGCTCATTGGCAACGCCTTTGCCTTTGCTGCTTCAGGCTTTCAGGCGCCCACCTACGATAACGGCATGTATATTTATACAGGCAATCCCTGGGGTAACGTGACAATCGGAAACGCTGTTTGGGCGAATTCCTATCCCATGCCTCCTGCCTTTACTATCCATGAAGAGCTTGGACACGGCCAATTTCAAAGCGATTTGCTTGGACCATTGTACCTGCCTCTCCAAGGCCTTGATCAGATTACATTTACCCACATGTTGGAGTATAGCACGCTGGGGGGTGCACCCACCTATTATGACCTATACCCGCCCGGGCAGCGACCATGGACTTGGTGGCAATAACTTGCGCAATAGGGGAACGAACATGGGCAAGAGGATTATATTCAGTGTTTTGCTTTTACTGTGTCTCGTCACTTCGGGCTGCTTTCTTGCCCTCCTGAGTGATCCAAATGCGTATGGCTTCAGAGGGACGATTCGGAATTCCCTGAACCGTGAGGTCATTGCGGGGGTAACGGTGGGCGCCTCATGCAAGAAAACGAGATTGGACCCGCCACTTGAGACAGTTTCTGACGGTCACGGATCCTTTTTCCTGCACGGATTTTATGTCGGTTTTCTTGATGATTGCGAATTGAGCTTCAAACACCCCGGATTCGAGTCAAAGGTAATCAAGCTGTCCAAGACTCGTGACTTTTCATATGAAGGCGCTGCCTATGTATGGGATCTGGATGTTGAACTTGAACCGAATTGAAACGTCGACGTGAGCCGAGAAAGTAGAGGCCGGGCTGGAGGTCGCTTCTATTCGCATTTGCAAAAGAAAAGAAACCAAGGGGTCACCCATTAAAAGAGGAAAAAGGCCGCCAGATCGTCTAGGTGACGCGGGATGATTTGGGGCTGTGTCTAAGTTTGCCACTGGGTCTGAAAGCGCGGAAAAGCAAAGTTTGATAATCCAATATTGAGAATGTGAGCGTAAGGCTTCAGGAGGCTCATGCATACGCTGGAATCTCTACATTTCCTTTAACCATCAGGCCGAGGGCCGACATATGAACCCAACCAAGATCGTGGCAGCATTAATAATGCTGGCAGCCGGCGTTTTGGGCGCGTTTTTGACTTCCGCCCAAGCAGTCCAGTACTACTATGACTATCAGAATCGTCTGGTCGAGATCAATCTCGACGATGACACCTGGATTCAATACACCTATGACGCCAATGGGAACCAGACGGCCAAAACCTATCACAACACCGATTACTTCCCCATCACGGTGAATCCGGGGGCCGGAGGGACCATATCGCCGGGCTCGGCAAGTGTGGTTTACGGCGGCAGCCAGACCTTCTCAATCGCGCCGGACACCGGCTATTATCTTACCGGTGAAACCGTTGACGGCGTCGCCCTGCAACAGATGGTAACAAGCTATACTTTCAGCGATGTCGTGGAAGCCAATACATTCCAGGCCTCCTTTGCGATCTACACATATCCGATAACGACATCCGCCATCGGCAGCGGGACAATCAGCCCTACTTCGGCTACGGTCGATTACGGCGGGAGCCAGACTTTTGCCATTACACCGGTTCCCGGTACTTACATTGTTGGTGTACAAGCTGACGGAGTGCCCCAGGGGCCAGTTGCGAGCTATACCTTCACGGATGTTACAGCAGGTCACGTTCTTTCGGCGACCTTCTCCCAGAACGGTCCCGTTAAGATCGTCCGGACCAACCTGTGCTATCAACACCTGCAGGATGCCTACAATGCCGCGCTGACTGGAGATACGATATTGATCCAGAACGTCGATCTTACGGAGAGCTTCACGGCGAACAGCACCAGCAGTATATCGGTCACAATAGAAGGCGGCTACACATCCGATTTCAGCTCCAATCCAGGCACTACTACGATCACGGGTGAGGTGACGATAAGCAGCGGGACGGTCACGATGGGGAATTGCGTGATTTCGAACTGAGACACGGATGGACATGGATGGAGACAGACCGACACGGATGGACACAGATGGACACGGATAGACACGGATAAACTCGAATGGGCATGGGGGGAATAATGAAGAAGACAATCATCATTTTGTTGGTTCTTATTTTTGGCGCAGCAGCTTTGCTGTATGCCCAGACGGGAAATTTGATCGTAAATGGCCAAGTCGGCGTTGGGGTGAACCCACCACGTCATGCGGTGGATGTGCAGGGAGATGTAAACGTTACCGGAAACTTCATGATTAACGGCGTGATTCAAACGGGTCCAACCCTTACCGGCGCTCTCTCCGGCCTGCTGGTAACCAACGACGCCACATATCCAAACACCCAAATCGATGTGACAGCTAATTTTATAGGGACCGTTGTCCCGTCGGGCACAATGGGCATAAACTGTACGACGAGCGGCCAGGCTGCGGGGAACGACCTCGACACGGGAAGCCTGACAGCCAACACCTGGTACCACATATGGGTGATTTTTAACGGCACGACGATCGCCGGCCTGGCCTCTACCTCCGGGACCTCTCCGGCAATGCCGGGCAACTATGCAAATGCCTCCAAGCGGCTGGTCGGGATGGCCGTTACAAACTCGTCTTCGCAGTTCGCCGCATTTCATCAATACGGGAATCAGACCTTCTTCAACGTGAAACAAGCAATATCTTTAACGGTTAGCTCGAGATATGTTCCTCTTTCACTGACCTCTTACATTCCACCCAACGCTGCGACTGCGCTGATCTACTGTTCACCCGCCGGTACCGGGACGTTTGACGCCAGCAATGACGGCACTAATCTGTGGATATCCAGCGGCTGGACAGGTGACGGTATTGTCGCTTCGGAATCCACGATCCCTATCCTGACCGCCCAAACCATATGGTATACAGTGACCACCAGTTCCACTCTGTATATCGAGGGCTTTATGCTCAATCTTTAAAGAGTGAGGGATTTAGGGATTTAGGGATTGAGGGCCGCTCTTACTTTCCGGGCGCATCTTTTGGAGTCTGACACCGAGTTGCATTCACGATTGAACTAACTAAAAGAGCGGGGGACTTTCCCCCGCGCCCCCGGGATTTCTGCCACACGCGCAAGCGCGTGAGGCAGAGCGCGGCACCTCGCGGGGCGTGGAGATCGGC
>JBKQTS010000286.1:0-5565 GCA_052143075.1 Syntrophobacteraceae bacterium
TGAGAGCCTTCGCCTTTTTGAACTGGGTGAAGCCCGCCTTTTTGCCGCCCGCATGCAAGTGCACTGGGGGATCATCTGTCGTGACCGAGGGAATACGCATAATGCCCGTGAGCATTTTGAAAAAGCCTCTGCTCAGTGGACAGCCAGCAATATCCCGTGGGAACTGGAGCGTGTGAACAAACTCATTGCGGAGTTACCGAAAACGTAAGCAATTGTTTGCGGCGGTTTCGGACAATCAGGACGCAATAGCCCTTTCCTCTCTTGTGGAAAAAAATAAACCCCCTTTTCAGGAAGGAAACGCAGTCATCTCGTTAAGCCGGTTTTTCAGATCCGCCGGGACCATGCTGTTTGAAGATTCGAGGATAATTCCCGGTGCACCGCCGAAGACTTCGTATGCATGGTTGAGGACCGGGTCATCCCATACGGCGTTGAGAGTGCTTTTATGCAAGGCCTCTGAGGTAAGGGCCTGTCCCCATCCACCTCCCAGCCAGACTACTACCATGCGATTTGCAAGTCTGGCAAACACTTTGCTGGTATCCATGAAACCATTCTTTTCCGATTCAGGGATTGCGCACCTGTTTTCCAGAAGCCAGGCGAGTGATACCATATCATGGGCAACCACCGACTCAGAGGCGATAATCAGGCCGTTATCCGGATGGAAGATATATCCTTTGTCCGGACCATAGGTGGCAAGTATCTTGTCTGCCGCCGTAACAACCAGCCGTTGTTTCTTACGAAGGGTTTCAGCCATATTGGCTTCGGCTGTCTTCTCGTGTAAGGTGGATGCATCGTTATGGTACTCCAGACGTGTGTCGTGCCGCCAATAGCCTACGGCGGCCTTCAGGCCCAGCGTGCTGCTGGCCAGTATATGCCTGCCGCAACGGGGCATGAGTACGATATGTTGAACCTCCTTTAGAATGTTCGGCATCATCAGGGCATGCTTCCAGTGACAACCGGCAAGCGGTATGTCTTCATAAAAACCGCTCCATCCGGCCTCCTCGAAGAAATGCAGTTCAGCGCCTGAAGCCTGCACGACCTTAGCCATGCCGCAGGCCTCCATCAACTTGCGGGAGCTTCCTGTCAGTCCCCTCGGTGAGAATTTCAAATATTCAACACCGGACATATCTCCCACGATTACCCGGCCGGCCCCCTTTTCCCTGAGGAGCTCGACCATAGCTGCAACAGCAATGGGGCTGGTGGTGGCAGGATAAGGGTTGCCGGAATTGATGGCAGGCTTGATGAACACGGTGTCGCCCTTTGACAGCCAGGAAAAATCAGTGGCAGCTTCGGCTGCGCTGCGAACCGCCTGTTTTGAGGTATTTTCAGGAGCATTTTTGCTTACCCCTGCAAGGAAGACCTTGGTTTTGGGGCCAGGTACGAGCGGCTTGATTCTCAGGGGAACCTGGAATGCATCCGTATTCCCTCCGGGAGGACAAATTGCCATTACCGATGCCCCGGCCAACAGTTTTATAAGCCTTCTTCGGTCCATTGGGTTCTCCTCTAAGCCTGAATAATGCGACAACTTGACCCCCAACTGATGCCGAACCGGATTTCGGGGTCGGATTCCATCCGAAAAAGCTCCTGGAATGCCGAATCTCCGTTAATCATACGACATTCGAATCAAAACCCCTCAGGAAAAATGCCGATCGGACCAATTTGAACAATTTGATGAGACCCCACCATCCCCGCAGTTGAGGGGCTCAAATGAAAATCTTGCCCTCCAAATGCCCATCGTTCTCGCTTCTGGAGGGTTTCTCGCTCTAAAGTTCAGCATGGAGAAAAAAGGGGGTTAATGAGATTCATACGCGACACTAAGAGTAAGTCCATCGGCGCACAGCAACCGGCTTCTTACGGTTCCTGGAGCGACCCCGTCCAGGTTTCAAAGGACTGGTCGTCATTTTCCTCCTTGGTATAAAAAATAGTATAGGTAAGGTATTTAGTGCCTATAAACCCGCTTGATCTCCCTTGAGTATATCTCTTCCGCCACGTTCCGGTGTTGAAATAGACCTGATCCATACCGCTCGTTGTGACCCGGATGGGCGCCTCCAGTGCATCGTGCGTCATACCGCTCGTTGTGACCCGGATGGGCGCCTCCAGTGCATTGTGCGTGTGTCCCATGGCCACGTATCGGTAGGCGGAAGCAGGAGTCAGAATATCCTGTGCCGCTTCGATCAAAGCCTCATCCGCTTTGCCCGGTTGAATCCGATCCGAGGACCCGAAGATTTTATTGAATATTGTCACCACATCCTCGGCAAAGCCTACGTTGAACTGCTTGAACATTGCTATGGCGGCCTGAAGCATATAGCTGGAATCAGGGGCAAAGGGATTCAGGGTGCGATGTCTCCTGTACCACCTTTTGACCATGTCGAGATTGTTGAAGTTTTGGGCGATGTCCTTGACTGCATGGTTGATCTCATTCCGGATGCCTGAATTCTTTTGAACCTGATAGAAGAGCCACTGCAAGACAGCCGAATAAGGCCGTACGTTGTCGATTTCCTGCAGATTGTGCTCAAGATCAGTGAGTTGGTCTGCTGGAAGCGGAGAAGTCATCCGCTTCACATAATTCATGATCGTATAAGGCAGGCTGGCGACAAGTTCCGTAGTAATCGGATCTCCTATAGGGACCCGGGCATAGTCGGCATCCGTGTAATTGGTTGTTCCTTCATAATTCCACTGGTCGAACTCATGGCCGTGCCGTGCAAAGACGCCGTACCTGTTGTTATACTGAAGATCATCGTATGAATGCGGAAACGGAGCCGTGTCCGGAGGCATCCCGAGGCCAGCCCGGACCTTGTCCCTAAGGCTGTCGAAGATGTTGCAAAGCCTGTCATGATTGCCGGGAATGTAGACCTTTTCCACTGGTAAGTGGCACACGTCCGTCAGGTTTTGGAATATGCCGAAGGTCTCGGAATTCTTCTGCAGGATTTGATCTATTATGTTATTGGCATGCGCTTCGATTGTTTTAGAGTTTTTATCTATGTCCCCCCACGGCCTTTCAGCTTCCGGGACCTTAAGCCAGTAAGTCGTTCTGAGCAGATCGAAAATATCTCCCAGGAAAACGATTCTCACTTCCTCCGGCTCCTTGCAGGATCTACAGATGTCCTCGAAAGCCCCTCTGAAAGCTTGGGCCCGTATATTATGCCCCCCGGCCGTTTCATCGATGAAATGCAAATCACTAATGAAAACCAGCATCGCCGACCTCCGTGATATAGGTTACTTTCGGAGCAAAGCACAATTTCCTCAAAACACCCCCGTAAAGTCAGCACTATCGGAACGTGAGACCTGTGAGTGCAGGGTGCATTCCTTATATCATACAAAGGTTTCTCAAAGGTTACATAGCAACAGGACTTCATGAAAGGTAGAGCGGCGTCCGGACAGCACTTGCAGAAAAGGACCCTGTTCGCAAATTTTTTGGGGTCATAATCTAGAAAATCTAGGGAGGAAGCATCATTTCAGCCGCCGGAAGATGTCTAGTCCGGTGAGTGTGTGAGAAGAGAATCAGCTTGAAATTTACGTTGGCCCCGACCAATGTGAGATCATTGGCTGAAGACACTATCGGGAGTTTAAGGAATCCAAGAGCAAAACAGGCTATTAACCATGACAATTCGAATACTTATCATCCCAACTTTTGTAAGACCCCACTGGCTATTTTATGGCCAAATACCCTGAGTATAGTGGACTGACTCTCCGTTGGCTCCTCGATCATCCTTTGGGGTCGGGACTATCCGGGATACCAGCAGAGGCAGGAATGAAGATTGCGCATGGACTCCATTGTTGCGGATGCGGTTTGTGGCATTGCGGCCCGGGCTAGACGGTCCTCCAGTATTCGGAGATACGTGAGTGCCGCCATGCATGTAAAGATGTGGCAGCGAATCTTTCCGTCGGTCCAGTGGTGCATGGGGAGCACACTTACGAGCTCGTCATCTTTTGACTGCCGGAATGCCTCTTCCACCAAGTAGCGGTCAAGGCTTGCTCTTACGATCTCATCGGTTGACCAGTCCGTGTGGTCGGTGACTATGATGTTTTTCCCAAACCTTTCGATATGCTTGCCTATTCGGTAGTAGTCCTTTCTGAAAACGAACCTCGGTTTTCCATCTTCCTTTTCGAGATCAAACTGATAAAGGTCTTTTGGCAGGTAGAGCTTTTCACAAGCCTGGAGATAATGTTTCTCCAGGTGTTTCAACTGATTCCAGGGAGCCTTGCCCGACCTTGCCCGACTTCGCAGCTCATAGAGCACCTCCTGGAGTTCGAG
Source organism: Syntrophobacteraceae bacterium (assembly GCA_052143075.1). Lineage (GTDB taxonomy): Bacteria > Desulfobacterota > Syntrophobacteria > Syntrophobacterales > Syntrophobacteraceae > SbD1. The sequence continues at coordinate 4,253 of JBKQTS010000286.1, forward strand.
CAGCTTCCGGTCGAAGTTATACCTTTGCTTGGCCGCAGTTCTGGGGTTGTAGGTAACAATAACCGTCCTCTCCTGTCCCCAGAACTCCCCCGCGCCCCTCCAGGCAACAATCCGATCATCTTCTCTACCTTGCCTTTCGAGTTCACGATTTTTGGCTGAATCAACCGGTTTGAAAGCAGAAAGCTTTTCGCGGAGAAACTCCTCGGCAAAATAGGTGGAGTAGGTTGTTATGAAATGGAACCCGTCCCGCGCATCGATTTGCTCAATATTTTCCTGAGCATTCATTCCCTTGTCGAAGACGATCGTGAGTTCGGCGCCAGGGCCGGCAAACCCCTCCATGGCGGAGAACATCTCGTCCATTATCCGCCAGAACACCTTAGAATCATGGCGATTGCCTTCATACTCGCGGTAAAAAAGCGGCAGGCGGCCTTCTCTTGAAACCAGGAGTGCCACTCCGACCTGACGCAGCCAATCCTTTCCATCCTTATTTTTCCCTCGCCTTGCGAGTTCCGACCCTGTTTGGCTGGCCATGTAGCTGTAATAGTTGGTCGTATCAAAAAGGAAACAATCCGAGCGGCTCCCTGAGATAGCCCGGACTTTTGAGAAAAAAAGAGTCGATATCTGCTCGATCTGTTTGGGCGTGGCCCTTGCCCATTTCTCCCAATAGCGCTGCGAGTTGAGCTCGTCTACATCCACCGGCCTGATATGCTGGATGGCGGTACTTTTGTACCACTCCGGCAGAGCCCTTTTGGAGCGAGGCGCGACCATCCTGTTCAGCACCGCATAGACAAAGTAGTCGCCAACAGAAGGTCCCCTCTCCTTCCCCGTTCGCGGGACAACGGAGTCGAGGATGCCGGCAAGATCGATCTCAGCGGCCAGTAAGTTAGCAAGCCACAATGCCCCGAATTCCTGCACCGAGATTTTGGTACAGGCACCTTTATCGGCAGTAGCCAATTCCTTAATCCGCTCCGGGCTGCCGAGGTAGATCTGCTCTACTACCTTGAGCTTCCCGCCGACCCTGGCCATCTCACGGACGTAGTAATAGGGTCTACCCTTTTTGACTTTTTTATGTAAGTGCGCCATGGGGTCAGCATGCATCGTAGGGTCTACTAAGTCAAGGGAAAAACGCTCAACTAATGAAATTTTTTAGTATTTTTCATCGGCTATTTGATTTGCCGGAGGGTCTACGGCCTGAGGAACTGGAAGTAGTGGGATTTATTGATAAAATTGTTCAGGATGGCTGAGATTCCTTAAACTCCCGACTATGATGGATCGGATGCGCGCGCTCCGGATGGGCAGCCCATGAAGGTTCA
>JBKQTS010000287.1:0-19377 GCA_052143075.1 Syntrophobacteraceae bacterium
GGTTTACAACCGCTTTGAGCGGTCCATGATTTTCCAGGCCTCCGGCTTGGCCGGAGGTATCTGACTTAGCGTCCATCCGGAAACCACCAGATGAGACACTAGTGGTTTCCGATTCGAAAAGGACCCTTTCCGGACGGAAACTAAATTAAACACGAGTAAGCTTGCAGGTAAATGGATATTTCATGGGAGCCGTGCAATCCATCTGCCGTTTTGCTCCCTTCGACAGAACGCGGGTGTCGAATTGGGAAAAGATCCTTCCGGCATGCATGCGTCGGCCTCAAACCGGCTTGATTTTGATTGTCCATGCCTGCCATATCAGATACATTGCCAAGGTTTCACGCCTGCGAAAAAGAGTCCAAACGGGGTCAAAAGTGAGCAACTGGCTCAAAATATACGGCAACAGGCGAGTCTTGTGCCTGCTGGGACTGAGTTTTTCCTCGGGGCTTCCTCTTGCGCTCACTGCTTCAACTCTCCAGGCCTGGCTGGTCACCGAAAAGGTCGACCTCAGCATTGTTGGCGTCTTTTCACTGGTCGGCCTCCCCTATGCTCTGAAAGTGTTCTGGGCCCCGCTCATGGACCGGTTCAGCCCTCCTTGGCTTGGAAGAAGGCGCGGCTGGATAGTCTCGATCCAGCTTCTGCTGGCCGTCTCAATCCTCTTACTTGGTTGCTGCTCCCCTGCTTCCTTCCCCGCCCTCGTGGGTTTTGCGGCACTGGTCACAGCTTTTCTTAGCGCCAGCCAGGATATCGCAATCGACGCCTACAGGGCTGATGTGCTGCGCGAAAAGGAACTGGGGCCGGGAGGCGCCACAGTCGTCGTTGGCTACAGGTCCGCTCTTCTCGTCTCCGGATCTCTTGCGCTGATTTTGTCCGATCACGTTTCATGGCGCACCGTTTATGCCCTGATGGCCGCCGTAATGATCGCGAATACGCTTTTTACGCTCGTCGCCCCCGAACCTGAAACCAGGGTCGTCTCGCCCAAAAGCCTCAAGGAGGCGGTCTGGGGGCCGCTTACCGGCTACTTCAAGCGCTCGGGAGCAGTCGAGATGCTCCTTTTCATAATGGTGTACAAGCTGGGAAACGTCATAGCCGGGGCCATGACCACCCCTTTTCTGCTCGATATCGGCTTCAGCCGCTCGGACGTCGGTATGGTGAACAAGGCCTTCGGGCTCATCAGCACTATTTTGGGCGCTCTGGTGGGCGGGGGCATAGTATCGAAGATCGGCATAAACCGCTCGCTTTGGGTCTTTGGCTTTCTGCAGGCCTTTTCCAACTTGGCCTTTACGGCGCTCGCCCTGATCGGAAAAAGCTACCCCGCTATGATCGCCGCGATCGGGATCGAGAATATGTGCGCCGGAATGGGTGACTCAGCCTTTATTGCCTTCATGATGAGCCTTTGCGACAAGCGCTTTACCGCTACCCAGTATGCGCTCCTCACAAGCTTTATGGCAATCGGCAGGGTGGTTGCCGGAGTTCCAACCGGGGCTGCCGCCCAGGCGCTGGGGTGGCCCATCTACTTTTCTATGAGCGTCCTGGGCGCCATTCCCGGAATTGTGCTTCTTGCCCGCTTTGCGCCCTGGAACGGCAGGGGAAGAACCGCAATGGCCGATGCCGAGAAGATTTAACGTGGAAAATGGCGCCCTCAGACTGGGGCATGACCCGCTCCAACCATGTTAAGCTTTTACTTCTGTTCGAGAGCGCTTAAACTCTTCTCCATTCTTTTTCCAGCCCCCTATCTTCGATTTTCTCGTATGACAGACTTGTTAACAACACTAAGGGATCACTTGCTGAAAAAAGTTTGGTTTTTAAGCACTGTTTTTGTTAATCTTCAAAGTTTACATATTTAGGTTCAGAAGGAAGACTGACAGATCGTGATCGATTGGCTTAAGCGAATAGGTGCGAAAACCTCAGGCATGTTTCGCGGGGACCCCTACGGATATTCCGTGGATATAAAACCCCGATTTCCACTCCAGGCATGGTTTGAGCGAATGGTGCGCCATGTAACCGTTCCCGAAGACCAGCAGAAAGTGCTCGAGGATCTGTCGGCCAAGGGCAGCATAGTCTTTACTATGAAAGAGTCATCGCAGATCGACTTCGCGTATGTCAGTATGCGATTGCATCAACTGGGCCTGCCCTCTCCCGTATTCATGTTTGACCATCATCCCTACCTTTGGCAGCCCCGATGGTATGGGCTCAAGACCCTCGTTTACCACTTCGCTCATCTGCTGCGCCACGGTTATTTCCCGGACCCTTACGCCGGAGGCCACTACGCCGAAAAGCTCAAGGCAGGCGAGTCCGGTCTGTTTTCTCTTGTCGGCAAGCGGGGCTATTATCGCAGCACGGTGCTTGTGGGAAACGATCCCCTCGAGCATCTGATAGATATCCAGAAAACATCCGATCGGCCGATTTTTATCGTACCTCTCGTCCTTCTCTACAGCAGGCGTCCGGAGGGGCGGCAGAGATGGGGCCCCCTGGAGTTTTTCCTGGGAAAGAAGAAAGAATTCGGCTTTTTCCGGAAGGTGATTTCGTCTATCCGAGGGAATCCCTACGCGGTAATGGAGACCGGGGAGCCGTTCAACATGCTGGAAATTTTGCCCGAGCTGTCGGAAGACCTCTGGCAAAAACGCAAACAGGTTTTCGAACTTCGACGGAGCCTGATCGATTCGGTTGATGAAATCAAGAGGGCGGTTGTCGGCCCGATCATCAAGAGCAAGCTGGAGATGAAGGAGATAATTCTCCACCATCCGAGGCTCGAGGCCATGATGCAGCGGCGAGCCCGAGCCTCCGCGCGGGAAGTCTGGAGAGTAAGGGTGGAGGCCGACAGTTACCTCGATGAGATCGCCGCCAACTACAGCGTCACCTTCATTCAGATTGCGTCCAGGATCTTCAACTGGGTCTGGAACAATGTGTTCGACGGAGTCGAGCTGGATTCTGAAAGCCTGCAGAAAGTCAAGCGCGCAGCCCGTCACCACACGCTCGTATATATTCCATGTCATAAGAGCCACATGGACTACCTCCTGCTCTCTCAGCTCCTGTATATAAACAACCTCTATGCGCCTTTTATAGCGGCGGGAAAGAACCTTGCCTTCTGGCCTCTGGGGGCTATTTTTCGCATGGGCGGGGCCTTTTTCATTCGCCGCTCCTTCAAGGGGAAGTTCTACGCCGAGGTCTTCTCGCTCTATGTCAAGACAATGGTCCAACTGGGCCACAATATCGAATTCTTCATAGAAGGCGGCCGCAGCCGGACAGGGAAGCTCGTTCTGCCAAAGCTTGGACTGTTGGCCATCCTCATTCAGGCAGTCGAGGAAGGGTTTTGCGACGATCTGGTCTTCGTGCCCACGTCCATATGCTACGATCGTATTCCCGAGGTGGAGTCATATCTGAAAGAGATTACAGGTGGACCCAAGGAAGAGGAAAACCTCGGCCAGCTCGTGAGAGTGCGGCGAGTCATGCGGAAGCGATATGGGCGCGCCTACATCAAATTCGCAGAACCTATTTCGCTGAGACGCTACCTTGAGCGCCACAACCACGATGTGGGCAGGATGGCCCCCAAAGAGCGCCATGCGATGTACCGCCATTTTGCTTACCGGATGATACACTATATAAACCAGGAATCGATGGTTACGCCCTTCGCCCTGGCCGCCTCTGCCCTTCTGGCGCTGCCCCGCCACGGCGTCTCCAAAGCCGAGTTTCTGGAAATATCGCAGACATTTCACGACTTCATTGCAGCCCGGGGGGGCGGGCTTTCCAAGACCATGAAAAACCTTGGAGCGAGCCTCCAGGATTCGCTCCGCAATATGGAGCGAAGCAAGCTCATCGGCAAGCTCAAGGACGAAGACGATGATCTGGAAGAAGAGGTTTTCACTCTGGAGGACAACAAGAGGCTGGCCCTCGAATACTACAAGAACAACATAATCCACTTCCTGCTTCCTGCGGCCTATGTCTCGACTTCGATCCTTGCGCAGCAGACTTTCCGATTCAGTCTGAGTCAGGTGCTTGAAGACGTAACTTTCATAAAGAACTTCTTTAAGTTCGAGTTCGTTTACGACAACGAACTGAGTGACGAAAAACTCGTGGAGGACGTGGTCCGTATCTTTGAGAATATGGGATTTCTGCACCGCGTTGGAGAAGGCGACCAGCCATTCATTTTAGCTCACAAGGGTCTGCGAGCCTCACATGCGTTTCACGGGCTGCTGCGGAACTATTTCGAGGGCTATTGGCTGGTCTTGCGCGGCTTGCGTTATCTTCAGAAAAACGGCTTCTCGGAAAAGGATTTCATCAAAAAAATCCTCGGGTTAGGTCAGAAAGCCCTGAAGCTCGGCCTGGTCGAAAGGCCAGAGTGCGTATCCAAAATAATATTTGACAACGCGCTGAAGTTTTATGTCGAAAAGAAATTAATTGTGAAAACCGTAAGCGGAGATAAGGAAAAAGAGGAACAATTGCACCCGGGAATTGAAAGCCGCGCTGCTATCCAGTTTTACAGCAAACAGATAAGCCGCTTTCTGCGTTCACCCCATTTCGTGCTGCAATAAGAGCTCAAGAGTTGGCGCAATCGCATCAGAATTGCTCTTTAGCATTGGTTGAAATAATCAGGAGGTATATTTAGATGGACATTTCCGTGCACCCCCTTGAGCTGGCCAAGAGGCGCCCAAAGCCTCAAGATGAAAAGAATCTGGTCTTCGGCCGAGTTTTCAGCGACCACATGTTCATGATGGATTTTACGAAAGGGCAGGGTTGGCAGAATGCCCGGATCGTTCCTTACCATCCCTTGGAGATGGATCCGGCGGCAATGGTGCTCCATTACGGACAGGGGATATTCGAAGGCCTGAAGGCCTACAGGTGGCCAAACGACAAGATATGCCTCTTCAGGCCGGACCAGAACTGGGAACGCTTCAACCGTTCGGCGCGAAGGATGTGCATGCCCGAGATCGATCCCGCCTTCCAAATGCTGGCTGCCGAACAGCTGATTAAGCTGGACAGGGACTGGGTCCCCCACAGCGTTGGCTCCTCGCTCTACATAAGGCCGACCATGATCGCGACCGAACCCCATCTGGGCGTGCGCCCGGCCGACAATTATCTTTATTTCATAATAACCGGGCCGGTGGCCGCATACTATGCCGAAGGGTTCAACCCCGTAAAGATATATGTCACGGAGGAATATGTCCGGACGGTCCGGGGTGGAGTTGGGGAAGCCAAGACGATGGCAAACTATGCGTCGAGCCTCTACGCGGCGGAAGCCGCAAAGAAAAAGGGCTTCACCCAGGTTTTGTGGCTGGATGCCGTCGAGCGGCGCTATGTCGAGGAAGTGGGAACAAGTAACATTTTTTTCAGGATGGGCGAGGAACTTATAACTCCGCCTCTTTCCGGCTCGATCCTGCCGGGGGTTACCCGCGATTCGGTGTTGAAGCTTGCCGGGCACTGGGGAATAAAGGTAATCGAGCGGCAGATTACAATCGACGAAGTCATCGAGACGGCCAAGTCCGGCGAGATGAAGGAGATGTTTGCCTCCGGGACTGCAGCGGTAATTTCACCGGTTGGAGAAATCTCCTACCGTGACCGGATGTACAGGATTTCTGACGGAAGTGTGGGAGAGTGGTCGCGTAAGCTTTACGATGAAATCTTGGGCATCCAGTACGGCGAAAGAGAAGATATATTCGGGTGGGTAAAGCGTCTAAACTTATGAGGTGGGCCGCGTTTTTATTGGTTTGCTGCTTGGTTTGGACCCCTGATGTGAAGCCGTTACAGTTCGGCTCGTATCTTGTCGAGCACCTTGCCCAGCCCCCCTTGTGGGTAGGGTTTGCTCGGCCATGATTTCCAAAAGTCATCCTGGTGAAAGCGCGGTATCAAGTGGAAATGGATATGGTCTATACCCTGTCCTGCCGGACGGTAATTGTTCTGGAGCAAATTCAAACCTGAAGCCTTTGTAGCCTTGTAGACAGCCATCGCGATTTTTTGGGACACCGCCGTACAGGCATGAAGATCTTCTTCCGAAATTTCGAAAAGAGTCGCATAATGTCTTTTTGGAAGGACCAGAGTGTGGCCCGCGTTGATCGGATTTATATCCAGAAAGCTGATCACGCGTTCGTTTTCGTAGACTTTCGCGCAGGGAAGCTCTCCCTTTATTATCTGGCAAAAAATACACTCAGCCATACCCAGTCTCCTCGGCGGTCGAACTTTGATACGTGCATGTGTCGGAAATCTCTGGCTTATCCAGCCGCATCAACGACGGTAAAGTAACATCGAAGCTTTTTTCTGTAAAGCCGGGTGTTATGGACGGCCTTGCGATTCAATGGGGTGTTTCAGCAGGAGGACATAATGCTTTTGTTGGCGATATTCGGATCACCGAGAAAGAACGGCAACACCGATCTTATGATGGAAAGTTTTCTCGAGGGGGCTTTATCGGCCGCCGATATTGAACTGCAGAAGATCTTTATCAGGGACCTCAGGATCTCAGGTTGCCTCTCCTGCGGGTATTGCGATGAACATGGTGTTTGCGTGCAGCAGGATGATATGCAGAAGGTCTACCCCTTTTTCGATACGGCTGAAAGGATCGTTATCTCGAGCCCCATCTACTTCTACGGGTTGAGCGGCCAGACAAAACTGCTCGTGGACCGCAGCCAGGCCTCCTATATGCGAAAGTATAAGAGAAAAGCCGAGGGCCATTCATCGTTGCCCCCCGCTGACAGGAAGGGCTTTTTCCTGTGCGCGGGAGCCACTCGAGGTAAGCGGCTGTTCGATTGTCCTGTTTTGACCGTAAGGTACTTCTGCGACGCGATCGACGTGGAATACGCCGGAGAAGTCTGTTTTCGGCAGATGGATGAAAAAGGGGCCATACTTCGCCATCCCACGGCCCTTGAAGAGTGCAAACAGGCAGGGATGGCGTTCGTTTCCGATGGTTCTTGACCGCTGCCACCGCCTCCTGAAAGGTGTAAAAACAAAAAGGCCGGTAAAAAAACCGGCCTCTCCGCAGCGATAAGTCAAATGCGTATTACGCTATTACTTTCCCGGCATCTAGGCTTTTCTCACATTGACCGCTTGTGGGCCCTTCTGACCCTTTTCTATCTCAAACACTACTTCCTGGCCTTCGCTAAGGGTCTTGAAACCCGAGCCCTCAATGGCGCTGAAATGAACGAAAACATCCGGCCCGCCATTTACTTCGATAAAGCCATACCCTTTTTGCTCGTTGAACCACTTCACTCGACCTTCCGCCATTGCACATTCCTTTCACATGATTGCTGGATTCCAGTTTGGTGCGTTATTGGAGCAACTTGCGGAAAAGTCTTGCTAGGCGAAAGACCGATTCTCCGGCAAACCCCAAATACCGACCTCAAAAGCACAGATCGCTTCATTCTAAATTTCTGTCGGATAAAAATCAACAGAAACAGCTAACACAAATTCGCGTTCTCGAAAGCATATAAAAATATTTTTGAAACAACCGGTCCCCCGGCCGGTGAGCTATTCTGAGATGTGTGCCCTATACTGGATATAAGCATCTCGCATCGCTATATAGGGATCGAGTGAAGCCTTTTTCAATTCCTCGTATCGACCGATTTCGAGTGAAGTGCGGTTTATGAATTTTCCACTCTCAGCAGAAAAGCTCACATACCACGCCGCGGGGAGCCAGAACAGCGGGTCCATCACCGAATCGACTCCAAAGCCAAAGAAGTCCCTCGGATTTGACGGGCCGAGCCCCGGGATAATCAGGAACGGACCTGACCCAACGCCCCAACGGGCAAGCGTCTGACCGAAATCTGACTCATGGTTTTCGAGTCGAAACTGCGTTTGGGCGAAATCGAACAAGCCGGCAAGGCCCAGTGTCGAATTTATGAGGAAACGGGCTACTTCATTTGCTGCGTAATCCCCTTTTCCCTGGAGCACAAAATTGATGAAACGGGAAGGGAAAACCAGATTGTGGAACCCGTTTCTGATGGACTCGCGAAAATCGGTCGGTAAATAGGCCGAATAAAACTTGGCTAAGGGCTTGAGCACGTAAAAATATAGGTGGTCGTTAAAGTCGAAGACGTCCCGGTTAAAATGTTCGTAAGGATCGTTTACCTTCTGTCCATTTTGAGCTTCTTCCTGTTCGACCGTTTGTGCCTGAGCGGCAAGGGCCGTGTTGAATCCCGATTTACCGGTAATGATAGGCGAATTCAAAATGGTGAAGATCAAAAAAGAAGTCAACCCAACCTCGAGATATCTGCCCCATGTCTTCAAAGTCTGCCTCCTCACTTAATTGGCGATAAGGCCGCCTATATTAATATGACAATTCACGAGTGCAAGCAAATTATATGCTCTGGCGCACGTTTGATAGCCCCGTTGACAGGGCGCGTTCTGCCGTTGCACCTATTTAATTCTATATATCGGATTGCATAGGCTCTTAACTGTAATATATTTAATGAGTTTGAGCCGGAAAATTTCGGGATCAGGGTTTCCCTTACCCAGGGAACGATCCCCGACAGAGCTGAGGGCTCTTTTCTGCAGCCGTAAAAGAGGGGACTGACAAAAAATGGCGGATAACGAACAAAAAGACCCGTTGAATAAGTTTATGGATCACCTGAGAGGACCGTCGGGAGATGGAGGTCGAAAACAGGATCAGCGCAAGGTGCATTTTTCAATCTGGTACTTCATCGTGGCCCTGCTTGTGATCATGTGGTTTCAAACCTTCATAACCGAACAGCAGTCAAACCGGGTCTCCTATTCCGAATTCAAGCAGTTGATCAGGGCCGGGAAAGTGGAGTCCGTTACGATCGGTCCCGATAAGGTTACAGCTACTCTAAAAGATGCTAAAGAACCCAACAAAATTATCACCGCAGTGCGGGTTGAAGACCCGGATCTGGTAAAAGACCTTGAAGCACAGGGAATAAAATTCAGTGGCTCTTCCGACAACAAGTGGCTGGCCGTGCTGCTTTCCTGGCTCCTGCCGTTGGCCATATTTTTCTTTTTCTGGAGTTTTCTGATGAGGCGCATGGGAGGTGGACCCCAGGGAGTGCTTTCGGTTGGCAAGGCGAAGGTGAAGATTTACGCCGAAAAAGAGGTAGGCGTATCATTCGATGATGTGGCCGGGATAGACGAAGCAAAGGCTGAGCTTGAGGAGATCGTTGAATTTCTGAGGGACCCGGGCAAGTTCCAGAAGCTGGGAGGCAAAATCCCGAAGGGGCTTCTGCTTTTGGGTGCACCTGGAACAGGGAAGACTCTGCTTGCGCGCGCCGTAGCGGGAGAGGCCGGAGTGCCTTTCTTCAGCATGAGCGGGTCGGAGTTCGTCGAGATGTTTGTTGGCGTTGGTGCAGCGCGTGTCCGAGATCTTTTCGGTCAGGCCAAGGATCACGCTCCATGCATCATTTTCGTCGACGAATTGGACGCTTTGGGGAAGGCGCGCGGCCTCAATCCTATCGGAGGTCATGATGAAAGAGAGCAGACCTTGAACCAACTGCTCGTTGAGATGGACGGTTTCGATCCAAGGGCCGGGGTAATCATAATGGCCGCGACCAACCGCCCCGAAATACTCGACCCGGCATTGCTGAGGCCCGGTCGTTTCGACCGGCACGTGGCGATCGACAAGCCCGACATTCGAGGTAGAGAGGCTATTTTGAATGTTCACTCAAAAGGGGTCAAGCTGGGTTCCGACGTCGATCTAAAGAAAATTGCGGCAATGACGCCTGGGTTCGTGGGCGCCGATCTTGCCAACCTCATCAATGAGGCTGCTTTGATTGCGGCAAGGCGCGAGCGGGAAGAGGTCACGATGGCCGATTTTCAAGAAGCCGCTGACCGAATAATCGGCGGGCTCGAAAAAAGAAACAGGGTGATGAACCCCAAAGAGAAGGAAATCGTCGCCTATCATGAATCCGGCCACGCGCTTGTGGCCATGGTGCTTCCCAACACCGATCCAGTCAGCAAAATCTCCATTATTCCTCGCGGTATCGCTGCCTTGGGGTACACACAGCAGCTTCCGACCGAAGACAGATACCTCATGACGCGCGACGAACTTCTTGCCAGACTGAAGGTGCTGCTTGGAGGCAGGGTTTCAGAAGAAATCATTTTCGGTGACATCTCGACGGGAGCTCAGAACGACCTCCAGCGCGCAACCGACATAGCGCGCCGCATGATCATGGAATACGGAATGAGCGAAAAGCTCGGCCCGCTTACCTATGTCAGCGAGCAGCGCTCTGCGCACCTTGATCTTGGCCTGGGTTCTCGTGACAGGGACTTCAGCGAAAAGACCGCCCAGCAGATTGACGAGGAAATTTCCGGCATAATCGAAGGAACGCACCGGAGTGTGAGGATGATTCTGACTCAGCAGCGTAGCATGCTTGAGAAACTGGCCAAAATCCTGCTTGAAAAAGAATCCATAGACGGTGAAGAGCTGAAGAAATTCTTCGACGAAGTAAAGGCCAGGATAGCCGAAGACGGTTCAAAAAAGGTCGCCTGAATTTAGCGGTTTAGCGATTTAGGGATTTATACGGAGTTGCGTTCAAATCGGGTGCTTCGGGAGGGCATAACGCCCTCCCCTTGTATCTTAAGAACATCTGGGTTTGCTGCCCGGATGAGGGGGTTTGTGAGACTGACCCTCCCCACAAAAGAACCGCGCAAAAATGACAATGGGCGGGGTTTTTCTACGTCAAAAAAGTCCCCCCCTGTAAGGGGCTAGCCGCTTTTGCTCCGCGCTCCTTGCTTCCTGCTTCCGGTTGGATTATTCCTTAACTCCCGAATCGTGCTTGACATTTTTTCACCATCAGGTGTATAGAAAAGTTTTCACTCACCTTGACCGGTGAATCTCAAGGAGGTTTGGATTGGCCAACCATAAGTCAGCTATCAAAAGGGCGAGACAGAGCGACGAGCAGCGGGTGCGAAACCGCTCCCGAAAGACCAGAATGAAAAACGTGATAAGGGACCTCGAAGAGGCCATAGCCGGCAAGTCTCCTGAAAAGGCTGCTGGACAATTGAAAAAGGCGGTCTCTGTGATTGCGAAAACCGCCTCCAAAGGCGTTGTTCATAGGAATACGGCCGCACGGAGAATTTCCCGCCTGACCCGCGGAGTCAATGCTCTTTAGTTTCTGTGCTGCATTACTTTTTCGTGACTTCGAGGTGTCCGGGGGAGCTTTTTGCCCTCCATGCAAAGATCGAGGACCAGTTCCTCGAGCAGTAGCTCGGGGAGAATTCCCGTGCTCTTGATCGCGATGTCGGTCTGAGCAATCGCCTCAATCACCCTGTACAGGTCCGCGTCCGAAAAACGAACGGCCTGTTCCCGCGCCTTCTTGACCACGAAAGGATGCGCTCTCAGCCGTGCAGCCAGTTCGGCTTCCGATAGGCCCTGCCGCAGGCCGTCCTTGACCTGCCATACCATTCGAATCTGCCAGGCCAGAGTCGAAAGAATCTTCAGAGGGAGTTCACCGGAGAGGATCAGGCTTCTCAGGGATTTGAGGGCTTTGTCCGCCTGTTGCGCTTTGAGGCTATCGAGCATGTCGAAAGCGGAGAAACTTCTCTGAGAGCTGGCCGCTTCCAGGATGTCCTCAGTCTCGATCTGATCGCGCTCCCCAACGAAGGTGCAAATCTTGTCCAACTCGGATGCGAGAGTCTGCAAATCGCCCCCGGCCATCTCGACCAGGAGGAACGCGGCACGGTGGGAGACGATTTTCCCGAGTCGCCTGCCTCTTTCGATCAACCAGCGCAGGGCCTCCTTGTCTCCGGGAGAGCGAAACTGGACCACCTTGCCTTTGGTTTCGACCGCTTTTGCAAGTCCTTCGATGTTTTTCCTGTCTGAAGCGGCCATGACAAGACATGCCGAGGGAGGAATTCGCTGCACGAAAACCTCCATGGCCGCACGGTCGCGTTTTCCCCAAGCCTCGACATTGTCAACCATGATTAGTCTTCGCCCCCCGAACATGGGGGTGGTGGCAAGCCGCTCGATCACATCTCCTGCTTCTGTTTCCCTTGCCTGTACCCGCTCACCGTTGAAGTTTTTGCCTCGCTTCGGGAGCAGGCTTGAAAGCAGCTTCTTCCAGGCTTCCTCCATAAGGAAAGCCGAGCCCCCAACGAAAAGATACACAGGATCGATTTTGCCGGTATCCAGCGCTTTGAGGAAATCTTCTGCGTTCATCAGAAGTTGCTCAGAAATCTGTCATGGATGCGCGTTGACATCTCCTGGGCCAGAAAGTCGAGCGCGTTCTCCCTGTTTTCAAAGCCGATGATAGGCTGGGTTTGCATCGAAGCATTGTTGATCTCGTAAATTTTGTAGTAACTGAAAGACGGGTCTGCCCAGAGCGTTTTGTGTGTTTTCTTTTCCTCGCATCGAATGTCCAGGGTCACAAAGAGCCGGTTTTCCACTGTAATCCGGTTGGATACAACACCAACGGCATTATGTGCAACCGGTTGAATGTTAATGCTCTTGATGGTCACTCTGAATACGGCTTCCGCCTCTTCAACGGGAACTACCTTTATATTGCCTCTCCGAATGAATTCCTGTCTTAACGCCCCGGCGAAAATGGCCCCGGCGTCCGGCTCGGAAGTCTTGTTCTCGAATACCGGGATGGCGATACACCTTAGCCCTGGTTTGGGCCCCTCGCCCTCCCCGGAGAAGTGATAGCCGCACGAGGAAAGACAAAATAAGATGGAGCTCACTATCAATATTCCTTTGAGATTTCGTGTACCCATGGCGCACCCCGCACTCTGCTATAATCGTGAAATGACCGAAACTATCTGGGAAAGAATGTTATAAGCATGCCTTGGTTTGACATTGTTGGCTGGAGTTTTACTTTTATGGACAACCCAATCCCGATAGTTTTTAATTTGTTTGGCTTGCCCGATCAGCGTAGCGTCCACAGCCCCTTTCAACAAGTCTAAAGTGACAAAATTGCAAAATCATCCCAATCGTTGCGGCCGTTCTCTATTATCCTTCTGCCGTCTTCCTCTGAAGTCATTTCAAAGCCCGTATAGGATAAGAGATTCTGGTTTTCTGAAGTCTTTCCAGGTATTCTCTAATTCTGTCACCACGATTCATTGTTCACCCCTCGTGCGTTTGGGACCGGCTTGCCGCCCCTAGATGACAATGTTTATAAGCTTCCTTGGCACAACAACTACTTTTTTGACCTGTTTTCCTTCGATGAAATCCCTGATCCTGGAATCCTTGAGCGATAGTTCTTCCAGTTCCTTATCGGTGGCGTCCGTCGCAACGGTTATCCTGCTTCGCAGTTTTCCATTTATCTGGACGACGATGAGCATTTCTTCGGCTTTGAGCGCCTGATCGTCCCATTTGGGCCATGCGGTATTCAGAAGAAGCTCTTCATGGCCCAGGATGCTCCAAAGTTCTTCGCAAATGTGCGGAACCATCGGCGATGAGATAACGATTGCGGCTTCCACCGATTCCCTGACGACCGGCCATAGCATGGGGTCCGCCGGCCGGCTCTCCAGCACCTGGTAGATCAGATTAACAAGTTCCATAACGGCGGCGATGGCAGTGTTAAAATGGAACCTTTCACGGATATCCTCTGTAACCTTCTTTATTGTCTGGTGAGTCTTGCGGCGGAGTTGGGCAAGATCTTCGCTAAGAGGGCTTCCACCCCGGTACGGCTCGGCGGACTTCACGGCGTCCAGGTTTTCGGAAACCAGCCGCCACATTCTGGAAAGAAACCGAAAAGAACCCTCCACCCCCTGGTCGCTCCAGTCGAGGTCTTTTTCCGGCGGCGAGGCGAACAGGCAGAAGAGGCGCACCGTATCCGCGCCGTATGCCTGAATCATTTCATCGGGGTCTACCACGTTTCCCTTGGATTTGCTCATTTTGAAGCCGTCTTTTATGACCATTCCCTGCGTGAGAAGGTTCAGGAAAGGTTCATCGGCCTGTAGATACCCCATGTCGCGCAGCACCTTTACAAAAAATCTCGAATAGAGCAGATGCAGAACGGCGTGTTCTATTCCGCCGATGTACTGGTCAACGGGCATCCAGTAGCGGACCCGTTCCCGGTCGAGCGGGCCCTTGTCGAAGTCGGGACAGGCGTATCGGGCAAAGTACCAGGAAGATTCCACGAAGGTGTCCATGGTATCGGTCTCACGCCGCGCATCGCCCCCGCATTTGGGGCAGGTGGTCGAGTAGAAAGGCTTGTGGACGGGCAGAGGTGAGCCGCCGTTTTCCAGAAGCTCCACGTCCAGGGGAAGCACAACGGGCAGGTCCCGCTCGGGAACCGGCACGACACCGCACTTCTCACAGTAAATGATCGGAATGGGCGCCCCCCAGTAGCGCTGCCTCGAAATTCCCCAATCGCGGAGCCGGTACTGCAGGGTCAATTCCGCAAGCCCTTTTTTTGCCAGGACTTCGGTTATCGCAATCCGGGCGGCTTCGGACTCCATTCCGGTAAACTCGCCGGAGTCAACCAAAACGCCGTCCTGCTCAAACGCTTGGGTAAGGTCTTGTGCCAAAGGGGCTTGCAGTGCCTCAGCAGGTTTTATGACCACACGAAGCGGCAGGCCGTATTTTTTCGCAAACTCGAAGTCGCGCTGGTCGTGTGCCGGGACCGCCATGACCGCGCCTGTGCCGTAGGCTATGAGTACGAAGTTAGCCACGTAAATCGGCATCCTTTTACCGGTGACCGGGTTGATGCAGTAGCTTCCGGTAAAGATGCCCTCTTTTACGAGCAGGTCCGCTTCGCGCTCATTCCGCTTCGACTGCTTTGCTCTTTCTACAAAATCGAGCACTGCGGCCTCTTCAGGCTTTCCCCGGCACAGGTCGGCTACCATCGGATGTTCGGGGGCTATGCTCATGAAGGTAGCCCCGAAAAGCGTGTCTGTGCGGGTCGTGAAGACCGCAATGTTTCCCTCGCCGGATTCGAGTGGAAAGTGCAGCATACTTCCAGTGCTTTTCCCTATCCAGTTCTGCTGCATGACAAGAACCCGCTCGGGCCACCCTGGCAGCTTGTATGTACAGTCAAGCAGTTCGTCGACATAGTCGGTAATCTTGAAAAACCACTGCTCCATCTGCTTTTGTACGACCGGAGTGTCACAGCGCCAGCAGGCGCCCGCTTCTACCTGTTCGTTTGCCAGCACGGTCTGACATCTGGAGCACCAGTTTACATAGGAACTCTTTCTGTAGGCCAGACCCCGGTCATACATCCTGAGGAAAAAGAGCTGCTCCCACCTGTAATAGCTCGGATCGCACGTTGCAAACTCCCGCGACCAGTCGTACGAAAAACCCAGTTGCCTGAGCTGGTTTCGCATATAGTCGATATTGTCGTAAGTCCATTTCGCCGGGTGGGTCCCGGCTTTTATTGCGGCATTTTCGGCGGGCATTCCGAAGGCGTCCCAGCCCATCGGATGGAGCACGTTGTAGCCCAGCATCCGCATAAAGCGGCCAACCACGTCGCCTATGGTGTAGTTGCGGACGTGGCCCATATGAATGCGGCCCGAGGGATATGGAAACATCTCCAGCAGATAATATTTTTCCTTGCCCCTGTCTTCACCAACTTTGAAAACCAGGGATTTATCCCAGTATTGCTGCCACTTTTGTTCGATGGACTTAGGGGAATATTTTTGTTCCATAGATTACCCTGTTTCTTCATTTCGATGAGAGCCCGCAGATTCGGCCGAGTCCGCGCTCAAGCACAAAGCATATCAAATACCAGATAAGGCGGGAAATTGGAATAAAACAGAGGCTGGAAAGAGTGAAGGGTGGATACGTGAATTTAAGAGAGGGTGAGTAGGTGAATGGGTGTACTAATACCAAGTTGCGCCGTACAGGTGAGGATCGGCGATTGGAATCCCCCTTTTCTAAAGGGGGGCAGGGGGGATTTTGCTAAGGGAGGTTTTACCTCTTTGAACGCAACTTGGTATAAGAGTGGACCACCAGCCAAGGTTGCCCCATGGCTTTTTCCCATTCACCTACTCACCCGCCCCTGCCGCCCCGCAAGAACCAAAAGATTCCCGCTTCTCGCTTTCAAGATTCAATCGTGCTTGGTCACAAGTTCTCGAATTCGGGTGCATGGAATCAGGTTATCCAGGGTAGCCGTGGTAAACACTTTTCCATTTAAGCGCAGCAGCAGTTGCCGCATATCCTCTCGTCGCTGGCGAAAACCACGGCCATCGATGCAGGCAATTACCTCATAACTCGGCCGGCCGGCCGCAACGTGCTCGTTCCTCTGAGTCTCCAATTCCTTGATTCGAGCCACTTTGTCTCTGGCCGTTCCATCGTCGCTTGTGATCTTGGCCTCGATTACCGCAATCGGGCTAATTTCGTCAGGAATGCAGAAATCGGGAGCTTGACCGAAGCCCGGAATCCTTTCCGCCCGCCCTGTCTTTCGGTAGGATACCCCGGCATGACGCAGACGCTCCTCAACGGCATTTTCCATAACCTCTCCCACCAATTCAGAAACGGCATCGCGGTGGCCGGCAAACGGACGGCCCAGATAGCGCTCATAAAGTAAGACGGCGTAAGGGACATTTTCTCCGCCCGCATACTTTAGAGACTCCAGACCGCTCTGAGTATCAAACTTAGCCAAGCGGTGAATAAATCCTTCCTGGTCTTCTGGGGCGCCCTTAATGATGTAACTGACGGCAACACTGATGAGATGATCGAGTCTTTCCAGCGTCTTCGGGCGAATGGGCGGAATGCGGCCTGATTTCCGGGCGTTTTCGACCCTATCTTGATACCGCGAAAGGACTTTACGAATATACTCGGGGTCTTCTCGGCAGTGTCTGTCGAGAGTCCTGGCAGCACCTTGGGTTACGTCGCTATCCAACTCGGAACGAGCCATCTCCGCCCATTCCGGCGCGGTCATCCCTAAAATTGATCTGATGACACCAAAAACCCGGCTGTTTTCCTCTAACGCGCTGTTTACCCTTGTTTGCGAGAAATCCTCAAAAGCATTGGTCTTGCGTTTAAGAATTTCATATGCGTCCCGGAAGTCGGTGTATTTGGGGAAACCCTTGCCCATAGGCATGAGGAGAAATTCGGATACCAAATCGGAGAAAACGGCATCCACCATTTCTTCGAGGTACTGCTGGAGTTCTTCAGTAGTGAGCTCAAAGGGCCGTTTTACTGCCAATAAACTCTCCATTTCCCAAGTACAGATTCCACGGTTGTTTTTACGAGGCGCTCAGTGTCGAGTTCTTCTCTTAACTCGGCAATTAGTACCCCTGCGAGTCCCATTCGTTCCTGGGGTGCGGCTCCTGATTCCCACCCATTTCTCAGCCGGTTGATGGCTGTTCGCGCTATGTGTCCGGCGAGCAGGCACCGGATATCTCCTTCGGTAACCCGAAGACCGGCTTTTTGCAGCGCCAGGAGATCGCTTTTTAATCTATCCTGGACACTATCTGATTCAACGCCAACCTTCACTTTGCGGCATACGAAGACAGAATCGAGAACAGATGACTTAGTTCGGGCTATATGGAGCGAAGCGCCCATTTCCGCCGGGGCGGGCAATGAGGCGGTGCAATCGAGCCCGGCGTCCAAAATGGCCACAACTATCGGAATGTAGGCGTTAGGGTCGTTATGGTGGAAGGTAAAAACAAAAGGTGCTCCCGGCTTCAAGGCCTCTGCATAATGACGGAATATCTTAGACAAACCCCTGGTGAAGTGCTCCAGGCCGCGCCCCATCACCTCGTTGCCGGTCAGCTCCTGCAAGGTCTTGGTGGATGAGGCTTCGAAAGCATCGAACTCATTTCTCAGCCCCAGACGCAGCCAAACGTAGCAAAAATCCATGAGTTCCGCATACTGGACATTGTCAAAATATGGCGGATCGGTAAAAACCCCGTCGAGCGAATTAGGTTCGAGCGGCACTCGTTCCGCAGATTGCGAGTTTATCCAGGCTTCGCGGGCATCGGCTTTGGGAAACCGTTTCACCTGTTCGGCCCTGATGCTCTCTCCCACGATAGGGATCAATTCTTTCCGCCGCCCTTTCTGTCTTGTCTCAAAAGGTTGGCGGCAGTAATCCTTAGCCCTGCGGTATTTTTCAATGAAGTGGCGGAAAGCTCCCGCCCCGACTTTGGGAATCCCCGGCAAATTGTTTTCACACTGGACCAGTCCTACCGGAAAGCCATGGACACTGAAAATATCCTGACATTTCAGGGCATATGTATCATAGCGCGCTAACATGTTCTGATAGCGGAGAAAATCGGAAAACACGGTTAGTAGCGAGTGTCTTACAGGGGCCTCTTCAACTGCGCAGATTCTCTTAAGCAGCAAACCGAGTCCCAGAAGTTGGCGCTCATTGAACATTTCTCGGAAGAATTTATAACCCCAGCGGTGGAGACGTTTCGTTTCATCTCCCAGCGGAATAGGAGACGATGGGATTAAAAGCTCGGATTGTGTCTCCTCCAATGTTCGTTTTGCTGCCAAGTATCTCTGGAGATCCGCTGCATCCGGAGTCTTAAAAAAACGCCCCTGGTGATTCGGCTTACAGGCCGAACAGTGGTATTCTATGGCCCACATACGGTGTTTGGGAGGACTGGAGGGGCTCTTCTCCGGATAGGAAAAAACATTGGAGCAGGCGGAGCAACTTATCTTGTTTCTTTTTGCCGGACCGTCGACAAAAACAGCCTCGCCACAGACGCGGCATGGTTCCGGATTACTACCGGTTGGCTGCTTTTTGAATTCGTTGAGCTCGCTGCATTTATGGCAAGCTACGACGTGGTAGGGATGCCGTTCGGCTTCAGCCAGCAAATAGCCGGGAAAAAGATCGTTTTCGGCCCTGCATTCCGGGCAGGTTTGGGTTTTCACCCAAAGGAAGTATTTGACCTCAGCAAGCCCACCACACAACTTGCAGGCGGTGATATATAAAGGACCGATTTCCAGCTCCAAATCGCGGATTACCGCCTCGGCATTGTGTCCGAAAGCATCCGGGTCCAGAGGTGCCAACGACTGCCGAACGATCCAGAACGCCATCGGGTTGATGTCGGCGCCAACGATGCTGAAACCCAGGCGGTTGGCTTCAAGAATCGGGGTCCCCCCTCCCATGAAGGGGTCTGCTATAACCCCTTCGAACTGGTGGGCTCGCCAGTAATCTTCCTGCAAAGAATTCTCACCGTTAAATTCCGCCAACAGGAGGTTACGGAATACTGTGCCGGGACGGCGCGCAAACCATTTATGAATTCCAATGATTGGCCGGTAGTTCTGCTGGATCTGCTTCTCTTTTTGCGCCAGGGATGCGGTGAATTCTATGTCGAAACGAGACTCAAGAGAGCCATAGGCTGGCCCTCGGTCAGGCGGGGAAACATTTTGCCGCCCTGGGTAAACGATAATAGCCTGCCGCATCTTTGCCCCTGTAAGTTATCTCAAAAACGGTCGCCGAATGTTTTTCCGAGACCTTCGGTCAGACAGAGCAGGCATTAAAATAGCATAGAATCCGCGGGAAAGTGAGTCAAACGGTTATTTTCATCTGCATTCCCGTCATCGGGCCCCAC
>JBKQTS010000288.1:0-26862 GCA_052143075.1 Syntrophobacteraceae bacterium
GTTGCCCAAGCGAAGGGAGCCGCGGCGGAATGCCTGGCGCTGACTTGCGCGGGGCACGTTGAGACCCCGCCCATGATATCCAGTATTGATCCTGACATATGCGTCGGTTGTCAACTTTGTATCGGGCTCTGTGCCTATTCGGCGATTGAATTTAATGGGTATGCTGGAATCAGTGAGGTCAACAGTGCTATCTGTAAAGGGTGTGGAAGCTGCTCCGGCGCTTGTCCAAGCGGCGCAGCCAAGGTGAGACACTTCACCGATAAACAGATCTTTGCGGAAATAGATGGGATTTTACTTAACCAGGGAGTTATGCGATGAGCGAGTTTGAACCGCAAATACTGGCCTTTTTTTGTAACTGGTGTACTTTCACAGCGGCCGATCTTGCCGGTACTTCCCGTCTTTCATACCCGCACAACATCAAGATCATCAGGGTTATGTGCAGTGGCATGGTTGATTCGAAATTCGTCCTCAAGGCATTCCTGAATGGCGCGGATGGTGTACTGATCGGTGGGTGTTGGCCTGGAGACTGTCATTACATTAATGGCAACCTGAAGGCGCGGCGCAGAGTGGCGCTCCTCACCGAGGTTCTTAAACAGTATGGGATCGGTGAAGAGCGTTTCAATCTTCGGTGGATCGCCGCAAGTGAGGGAAACATGCTGAAGGAAATCGTAACTGACATGACTGCGACATTGAAACAGCTTGGACCAAGCCCTCTGCGGAATTTGGGTCAAACGGCGCTTTGAAAACCGGGAGATGACTGAAAATGGCTAAATTCGTAAAACTGTCTATTAAGAAAAACGAATTAAATAAGGAACTATCCGGATTTTTCAAAGGCATGCTTGAAAATGGGGCGATTGACGCTGTCCTTGTTCCGATGGCTCAGGCTAAGAAAGGGGTCCGACTTACACTCATTACGTCTGCTGCCCATGCCGCGAGGGTCGATCCTTTCGCTCCTATAGCTGCCATAAGCGGTGCAAAAATTGCCTCCTCGCTTACATCGCGGCCATCCGGCCGTAAGCTTGCGATGGTCCTGCGACCCTGTGAGATACGGGCTGTGATTGAGCTTGTTAAATTGAAGCAGGCAAATCTCGACAACGTCCTACTAATCGGTATGGACTGTCTCGGCCGCTATGAAAATACTGATTTCGCCAAATTCCAGGAGCAGGGAGGCACATCCGAGTCCTACCTGGAGAACGCCCTGGCCGGAAAGACCTCTATGTCGGATTTCGATATCATCGGCGCCTGCAAAATCTGTGAATTTCCGATGGCTGATAATGCCGACATGCGACTGTGTGTAATAGGTGCAGGAAATGGCAATATCTTCATCGAAGCAATAACCGAAAGAGGTGTGGAGGCACTCGCAAAGTCGGGTTTGAAGTCCGATGAAACTCCTGCCGGCAGGGACGAGGCGGTGAAGAAACTGATTGCGGCGCGTACAGAGGCCAGGGATAGAAAATTTGCTGAATTTCGGGCCGAGACCAACACTTTTGAAGCGCTGGCGGATAAACTGGCTGCTTGCGTCAACTGTTATAATTGCCGGATTGCGTGCCCTGTCTGCTATTGTAAGGAATGTGTATTTATCACGGATACCTTCAGGCACACCGGCGAGCAGTTCATGATGTGGGCGGATAAGAGCGGTATGCTGAAGATGCCGAACGACACCTTGTTCTATCATCTGACCCGCATGACCCATATGAGCCTTTTCTGTGTCGGTTGCGGTCAGTGTACGAGTGCATGCCCGAATGGTATAGATCTGATGCCATTGTTCAGGACATGCGCCGATAAAACTCAGGCGCGATTCAACTATCAGGCTGGACGATCGATCGATGAAGAACAGCCGATGGCTGGATTTGAATCAGACGAGCTGGTTGAAGTGACCGGTCAAGTCAAATAGGAGCGGTATCATGTCAAAAAAAAGCCGATTGGCACGGTCATGGTGGGGCTTGGCGCCTGTATTTCTGGAATCAAGGCAGCCATAGAGTTTTCTGGAGCAGTCCATTGCTACTTTCATTTCATGAGGTAATTCCATGAACACAAAAGCCGCTTCAGTTTTGGTAATCGGAGCCGGAATCAGCGGTATCCGGTCGGCTCTCGACCTGGCTGAGATGGAATATCATGTTTTCCTTACAGACAAGTCGCCTCATCTGGGTGGAGTGCTCGCTCAGTTGGACTACCAATTCCCAAATGACCATTGCGGTATGTGCAAGATGCTGCCGACGATCAATCGCGACGCTTCCTCCCAGTTCTGCCTGAGAAAAGGGCTGTTCCATAAAAATATCGAAATCCTGCTTGGGACTGAAATGACAGCTCTTGAGGGCGAACCCGGTAATTTCCGCGCCACCCTGACCTCGGCCCCTTCTTTAATTGACCCCGAAAAGTGTATCGGCTGCGGGCAGTGTTCCTCAGCGTGTCCAGTCGAAGTCCCCGACGATTTCAACGCGGGCTTGGCCATGAGAAAGGCCGTTTACCTTCCGGTCCCTCACAATATCCCCAATAATTACGTGATTGATATGATAGCATGCACGCGCTGTGGGGAATGCGAGAAAGTCTGCCCGACAGGGGCAATCAACCTCAAATCCGATGCTCGGCGGGCTTTTCGGGTCCTTGTAGTCGATGATGAACTGGTGGTTCGTGACTCTCTAAAGGAATGGCTCGTTGTGGAAGGTTTTAGCGTCGATATGGCCCAGTCCGGCGCAGAAGCCATCGAACTGCTGTCTGTAAACGACTACGGGCTGATGCTTCTCGACATAAAGATGCCCGGAATGGATGGGGTGGAGGTCCTCAAGATTGCCAAGGACATGAGAGAGCAACTGCCGGTCTTGATGATGACAGCCTATGCCACGGTGGAAACAGCGGTCCAGGCGATGAAAATCGGGGCGCTCGATTACCTCATGAAGCCTTTCGATATCGAGGCGCTGATCGCCAAGGTGGTCCAGCAGTACGAAAGTACGGTAACAGTAACCGGGCGCACTATCGAGGTGGGCGCGGTTGTCATGACGGCCGGTTCCGGGTTTTGCGATCCGGCTGAAGTTCCGGACACTTATGGATACCATCTGCCCAATGTTATCACCAGCATACAGTTCGAACGGCTGGTCAGCGGCACGGGGCCGCACGCCGGAAAGCTGCTCTGCCCCGGCGACGGCAAGCCCGCCAAAAAAATTGCATGGCTACAGTGCATAGGGTCCAGGAACCTTCAGCAAAAAGCAGATTACTGCTCGTCGGTCTGCTGCATGTTTTCGATAAAAGAGGCCCTGCTCGCCAAATCCAAGTCCGGGGGCGCAGTCGATACCGCCATCTTTTACATGGACATGCGGACTTTCGGAAAGGACTTTCAGCGCTACCGGGATTCGGCGGAAAAGGAATCCGGGGTGCGTTTCATAAGGAGCCGCGTCCATACGGTCGAGCCGGAAGCAGACGGGTCTCTTCGGCTACACTACGTGGATTCAGCGGGCCGGCAACATGATGAGGTGTTTGACATGGTGGTTCTGGCTGCCGGGCAGAGGCCTCCTGAAGGTTCCAACGCCCTTGCGCATTTGGCCGGAATTGAACTCAACCCCGAGGGATTTTGCCGAACCGAGAACTTCTCTCCCGGCATGACCTCCAGAGAAGGCATTTTTGCCGGCGGGTCTTTTGCCGGGTTGAGAGATATTTCTGAGTCTCTCATCCTGGCCGATTCCGCTTCTCTCGGCGCCTCGCAACTGATCCATTCACGAGTTGGCGGCCCCGCAGCTCGAGGTGAGGAAGATGCGACATATCGGGATGTTTCCAGGGAACCGCCCAGGACTGCCATCGTCCTTTGCACCTGCGGGGATGCTCTGTCTGAAGATTCCAAGGTGCTTCAATCGAGGTTAGGCATGCGGTCCCCCGCCGTGCATGTTTTTATGATCGAGCGGATATGTACACAGTTCGGGTGGGATGCAATGGTCAAAAAGCTGGTGGGGACCGAATGCAACAGGGTGATTATCGGGGCATGCATGCCTTGCCTGTATGGAGGGAGGTTGGCCGAACTGGGGCGGCAGATCGGATTGCCTCCGGCTCTCATGGAGGTGGTGGATATTCGTACTCCGGCGCTTCGTGCTGGAGATGATTCTGGCCGGACGCTGAAACACATTGAGACAATTCTGAAGATGTCCCTGGAAAAGATTTCCAGTGCCAATCCCGAATTTGCTTCTTCTCAAAAGGTAATCCAAGAGGCCCTCGTTATTGGAGGCGGCGTGGCGGGAATGACCGCGGCCCTGGCCATAGCGGATCATGGATTCGAAGTGCGCCTTGTTGAAAAAAGCGACAGTCTGGGCGGACTGGCGAGGCGAATCAATCAATCTATTGAGCGAGCATCCATCGCGGATCTCATCGACAAATTGCGTAAGAGTGTAGAACATCATCCCCGGATTGCGGTCCATAAGTGTGCTTCGGTTATCCATTCACAATTCCATGCCGGCAATTTCCTTACTACGATAGAAGTAGATGGTCGAGGGCCGGAGCTGATAGAGCATGGGGCAGTAATACTGGCAACGGGAGGAATGGAGGCGTCGACAAATGACTACTCGCATGGGGCAAGCGATTTCATCCTGACCCAGCTCGAACTTGAAACCCTTATTGAAAACGGCGCCATCGACCCGGCTAAGCTAGAGAGCATTGCAATGATTCAGTGTGTTGGTTCCCGCGAGAACGGCAGGAATTATTGCAGCAGAGTATGCTGCACTTCGGCCCTCAAGAATGCTATCTTTCTCAAGGAGCGGAACCCCGATCTCGATATCTATATATTTTACCGTGACATCATGACCTACGGTTTTCTCGAGACCTATTACACTCAGGCTAGACGCGAGGGTGTTATTTTCATCCAGTATACGCCGGAAAAAAAGCCTGTTGTTTCTCTTAAGCATGACGGGGGCATCAAGATCGTTGCATGGGATCCTATCCTGGGGAGGGATATCGCTCTCGAGCCTAGCCGCCTCGTACTCGGCACAGGGATCGTTCCGAGCGATCAGCGCATGCTGGCCAACCTGTTCGGGATCGAGCTGAATGAAGACGGTTTTTTCAAGGAATCCGATTACAAGTGGCAGCCCGTAAATTCCCGAAAACGTGGAGTCTTCATATGCGGCATCGCGCATTCCCCCCGGTCTATTCCTGACTCTATCGCCACGGCCCGGGCTGCTGCCCAGCGAGCCTTGGGAATACTGAAGCGGGAGAAAAATCAGGCAGGAGCCATAGTCGCCGAAGTACGGCACAGTTTATGCGCCCGATGCGAAAGATGCATTTCCGCTTGCCCTTATGATGCCAGGTATAGGAATGAGGATGAGGATATCATCGAGGTTGACCGGCTCGCCTGCCAGGGATGCGGGTCCTGCGCGGCCATATGCCCCAACAGCGCCTCGGTTCTCAGGGGCTACGGAAACCGGCAGGTTATCGCCATGCTGGATGCAGCCCTGGAATAGGAACGAATTATGAGTACCGATGCGTTGGGGTCAACAGGAATTATTTATCGTTCCTAATCGGTTTTGGCAATGTAACGGGGTAATAACTCTGTTCGGATCTTTCCGGCAGGACCTCCTGTCAACAAGAAACAAGGCCGACGATGCTCAAGAGCGCTGTCAGAGTTTCCAGCAGTCTTATCTCAAAGCTTATAGGTCTGGTAGGGCTGGTTCTTTTTGTCTGCATTTTCACCTGGGCATACTTCAACATAAACTACCAGAAAGAAAATAGGCTGCAGACCATCATTGAATCATGCGATCGGCTCGGCAACACCATCAAGCTTGGCACCCATTACGCGATGATGCTCAATTCGAGAGACGATATCAACGAGATAACAACGAACATCGGCAAGCAGGAAGGTATCGAGAATATTCGAATTTATAACAAGCAGGGACAGATCAAATTTTCCAGCTTCTCAAAAGAAGTCGATAAAAGAACCAGCATAAAAGCGGAAGCCTGCGACATCTGTCACAGAACGGAACCGCCGCTGGATGCTCTGCCTGTTTCAGCAAGAACACGAACGTTCGAGTCCCCTGAGGGCTACAGACTCCTTGGTATCATAAGTCCGATCTATAATGAACCCAGTTGTATCTCTGATAGCTGTCATGTTCACCCCCAGAATAAAAAAGTTCTGGGCGCAGTGGACGTAGTGGTCTCACTAAAGGAGACCGACGAAGGGATCAAGGTCTATGAGGAAAGGATAATAGCCTTTGCGGTCATAAGCTTTCTGGCGACCGCAGCGATAATTGTCACCTTTCTCTTTGTGTTCGTAAACCGGCCCATAACGAAGTTGATCGCTTGGACGCGCCATATAGCACAAGGAGAATATATCCATCCGATTGATGCGCACTGGGATGATGAAATCGGTCAGATGGCCCATGCCATAAATGCTATGGCGGCCAAGGTAGGCGAAAAGCAAGAAGAGCTGAACAAACAAAGAGACGAATATCAGGAGCTATTCGAGCAGGTGCCTTGCTACATCACTGTCCAGGACAGGGGGCTCAGGCTTATCCGCTATAATAGGGAATTTGCAAATGCTTTCGATCCATACCCCGGCGGTTATTGCTATGAAATCTACAAAGGCCGGACCGAAGTATGCACATACTGCCCGGTTCTCGAGACGTTCGAGGACGGAGAATCCCACCTGAGCGAGGAATCGGGAATAACCAGGGATGGCAGGATTTCCACCTGGGTCGTTCGCACTTCACCGATCAGCGATGCCAGTGGAAACATCACCGCTGTAATGGAAATGAGTGTTGACGTAACGGAACGAAAGACCCTCGAAGAAGAAATCAGGAAATCTGAGAAGAAGTACCGCGAGATTTTCAATAATATTCCCAGCCCTATCTTTGTTTTGGACAGGGAACTAGCAATTATCGACTGCAACGATATGATTTTCGCAGTCTATGGATATCGTAAAGAGGATATTCTGCGCAAACCATTTACCTACCTCTTCGAACGCGAAGAAAACCGCGACTTTGCTCAGGAAATCAGAAACGCGGACACAATGAACCAGGTGCGGCATATCACGAGGGACGGCAGGGTCATATATGTAAACATTCGCGTTTCTCCTTCCGAGTATCTCGGAGAGGAAGCATTCCTTGTAACCACGAGCGATATCACCAAGAGACTATTAGCCGAACAGCAACTGATCCAGGCGAGCAAGATGACCACTTTGGGAGAAATGGCGACTGCTATTGCCCATGAACTCAATCAACCGCTCTCGGTGATGAAGACGGCGAGCAGCTTTATAATAAAGAAGATCAGGAAGAGCGAGCCGATCAAAGAAGAAACCCTCAAGACTCTGGCTGAAGAGATCGACAGTCATGTGGACAGGGCGTCGCGGATAATCAACCACCTCCGGGAGTTCGGGCGCAAATCGGAGGTGAAGAGAGAAAAGGTGGATATCAACGACGCCGTGGAAAGATCCCTGGCAATTTTCATGCAGCAACTCAAGCTCAGAGAAATTGAAGTGGAAAAGGATTTCCAGGAGAACCTGCCTGAGGTTCTCGCCAACAACAACAGGCTGGAACAGGTGTTTATCAACCTTCTCATAAACGCCAGGGACGCCATTGACGATAAATGGGAAAAGTTCGGCCATACCATCGAAAAGAGGATCTTGCTCAAAACACGTCTCTGGCAGGGGAAAGTCCGGATAGAAGTGGCGGATACCGGGTTAGGGATTCCGAAACCCTTGCTGGAGAAGATATTCGAGCCGTTCTTCACGACAAAGCGGGTTGGCAGGGGTACTGGACTCGGCCTTTCGATAAGCTATGGGATCATTCAGGATTATGAAGGAACCATAAAGGTGGAGACAAGGGAAAATGAAGGATCGAATTTTATTATAACATTCCCTGTTTCGGGTGGCGCATGAAGGCAAATCCTATCCTGATCGTAGATGATGAGGAAGGAATCCGAAAGGTCCTCAGCATAACGCTGGCCGACAGCGGCTATGACGTGCTGACGGCATCCTCGGGAGAAGAGGCTCTGGGCATATTCAAGAATGCCTGCCCGCCGATGGTGCTCACGGACATCAAAATGCCCGGAATGGATGGAATCGAGCTCCTCAGGCGAATCAAGGAGCAAAAACCCGACGCCGAAGTTATAATGATAACCGGCCACGGCGATCTGGAACTTGCGATAAAAAGTCTTCGTTTTGAAGCGTCCGATTTCATAACTAAACCAATAAACGACGATGCGCTCGAAATTGCATTAAAAAGAGCTCAGGAGCGAATCTGGATGAAGGCCAAACTCCGTGAGTACACCGAAGGGTTGGAGCGCCTCGTGGATGAGAAGACCTGCAAGCTGCTCGAGGCGGAAAGACTCGCCGCCGTTGGGCAAACAGTGGCGACCCTGGCCCATGCGATCAAGAACATAATCGGAGGTCTCAAAGGAGGCATATACGTTTTCGAAAAGGGCATGGAACTGGACAAAGATGAATACCGCTTCCAAGGGTGGGAGATGGTCAAGGGTAATGTTGAGAAAATAAAGAACCTGGCGCTCGACCTTCTTAATTATGCCAAGCAAAGAGAGCCGGACTACAAACGGATCAATCCTAATCAGATCGCCAAGGATCTCTACCGGCTGATGCTGGCGCAATCCCGCGAATGGGGAATAAACCTGACCCTGGACCTCGACGAAACTTTGCCCGAAATTCTTCTTGACCCGGAAGGAATTCACTGCTGTCTATTAAACCTTGTAAGCAACGCCTTCGATGCTTGCATGGATGTGGAACATGCCGGCGGGCCAAAGGAGGTCGTAATCCGCACGGTGAGGGCGGAAGAAGGGGGTGTCGAGTACGGGGTTTTCGATTCCGGATGCGGCATGGATGAAGATGTAAAGGAAAAGATTTTCCGGTCTTTCTTCAGTACCAAAGGAACAAGGGGGACCGGTCTTGGCCTTATGATTACCCAGAAAATCGTGCGCGAGCACGGCGGAGATATAAAAGTGGAATCGGAGAAGGGAAACGGGACCAGATTTGCGATCAAGCTGGCTGCGCATCCCGAAACAAAATAAGGGATAACTCATTGACGAAAGGAGAAAGCCATGCCTGAATACACAAATATTCTGTTTTGTACGGATTTTTCCGAGGATGCCAATATCGCGTTTCTCCACGCGCTAAAGCTGGCCGCAAAATTCGACGCCAGGCTGCATATCCTCCATGTGCCTCACTCGCCGTTCATCTATGCGAAACACATAGTAGATGAGGACATCCCGGAGGGTAAATCGTCCGAAGACGGCCAGGCTTTTTTCGATCAGGGAATCGTCGATGAAGCTCAAATTAAGCTCAGGCGCGAGTATGAGGGGCGAATGGGAGATTTCAAGTCCTATTCGTTCGTCGTTGCGTGCGGCTCCCCGGAAATTGAGATTATCCGTTATGCCAAGAAAAACAACGTTGACCTGATCGTAATGGGTGCTCTGGGCAAGGCGGATGCCGGCAAGCTGGAGCACGGAAGCACGGTAGCAAGCGTATCCAGGTATGCCCATTGCCACGTGATGGCTATTAGGAACCCGTTGAAACAGTTCACCTTACCGATAAAAGGATAATCAGGCGGGCGCCAGGGCTGCAGCCTGGATCTCGACGCTATCCCTGATCTGTCTATGACCAGAGGCGGGCGCTGATGGGCCAGGCGAGACCGGTGACGGCGGGCAGATTATCCTCTAACCATGGAAGGATCCCTACAATGCCAAAAAGAATTTTGGTAGTCGATGACGAGCAGGACGTAAGGGTGTTCATGACCACGCTTCTCGAAACCAGCGGTTTCAAACCCATGGCGGCCACAAACGGCCAGGAAGGTCTGGAAATGGCTAGACGTCAGAAGCCTGCTTTGATCATCATGGACATTATGATGCCCAAAGAAAGCGGTATCTTCATGTACCGCGAAGTCAAAAAGGACCCTCAACTGAGCGGTATTCCCGTGATCATGGTTTCGGCGCTCTCTAAGAAGACTTTCTTTCATTCGCTAAAAGTGGTCGATGAATATGAGGGCGTAAATATGCCCGAGCCGGCTGCTTATATAGAAAAGCCGCCTGAGGCCGACGAACTGCTGGACGTGATACGGAAAGTGCTGCCGGAATAAGGTATGAAAACGGTATAGACTGGTTCATCGATAAGAGGGTGTTCACGGTGAAAACGACGGGGAGAGTGGGCTCATGAGATTGATTCCGCTGAATCGACTCTCCAAGGACGCCAAACGATGATCCGACTTGTAGCGATTGATTTGATGGCTGGTCGGTGCGAAATGATTTTTCTGGCGCCCTCTTAGAGATCATTAAACCTCGGGTCTTGGCAGCAGGCCGGCCCGTTCGGCGATCTCGGGAACCATGTGTTCCCATTCAATAGCCATAAGGTGGATGCCTGCAATACCCTCCATTTCCTTGAATTCCTCAATCTGCTCGAGGGTTATTTTGATCCCCTCCTCTGCAACCTTTTCTTTGCCTGCCCCCTCAAGTCTCTCGATCAGGGAATCAGGCACATCCATGCCGGGGACAAATTTGGCCATGTATCGCGCCATACCGAGGGTCTTCATTGGCGTCAGACCGGCCAGAATGTAACATTTTTCATGAAGGCCCATGTCCACGACCTGTTTCATGAATTCCCGGAATCTATCCATGTTGTAGATGCACTGAGTCTGGATAAAATCAGCCCCTGCTGCGATTTTTTTTGCCAGACGATGGGCTCTGAATTCACAGGGTTCGGCGAACGGGTTGGCGGCTGCACCAACGAAAAGCTTCGGCCTCTCATCGATGTCCTCACCATTGAGGAACTTTCCGTCATCCCTCATTGTCTTGACCAGATGGATCAATTGCATAGAATCCAAGTCGAAAACATTCTTCGACTCCGGGTGGTTCCCGAATTTTTGATGATCTCCCGAGAGGCAAAGCATATTCCGGACTCCATGGGAGTAAACACCCAAGATGTCACTTTGCATGGCCAGACGGTTGCGATCCCGGCAGACCATCTGAAAATTGGGCTCAAGCCCCATCTGCATGAGGATCAATGAGGCCGCCCAACTCGACATACGCACGACTGCTGTCTGATTGTCGGTAACATTTACGCAGTCGACCATCCCTACCAGATGGGCCCCTTTTTCCTTAAGATGCTCAACATTGGCTCCCTTAGGGGGGCCGCACTCTCCGGTCAAGGCAAAATGCCCCGCCTTGAGAACCTTTTCCAAATTGCTTCCGGACCTCAACTCACTCATACCCGGACTTACTCCCTGACTAACCATGAATAAAAGTGACTTTGCTCAGATCACGCCGCCTAGCCTGCGACAGTCTCCTTCTCCATTTTCATATCTTCCCTCACCTGCTTGCGCGGCCCGCCGTCCCTTGAAGTGACCCAATTCTTGGCAGGGATATAAGCCTGGATGAGACCTAAGTGACCTTGGGACTTGAGACGGTCATGGATCAGATGCCATGCACAGGGAACATCGGGGTTGATCTCACAGCTTCCCTTGTTGCTTCCACCGCAGGGGCCATTCATGATAGACTTCGAACAGCGGGTGATGGGGCATATGCCGCCTGTGAGGTGAAGTATGCAGTCTCCGCACATTAAGCAGCGCTCGCTGAATTCTCCCGGGGCGTCCACAACCCCGATGAAGGTCGTATTAAGACCGGGCAGGGCCGTTTTGTAGGGAAACTTTTCACCCAGGAACTGCACCCCGGCGCCGCATGCTATGGAGAGGATGGCATCAGCTCCTTCGATGTCTCCGACGGCATTTTCAAAGTACTCGTGTTCGCACTGCCTCTCGATTCCGCCAGTTTTGATCTCTATATCCACTCCCTCTTGTTTGGCCTTCATGCGCAGGAGGGACCCGAGGATTTCGGCCTCCTTGTTTCCACCCTCATGACAGACCGCAACACAAGTGTTGCAGCCGAAGACGAGAATCTCCCGGAACCCTTTGACCATGTCCCAAATTTCTTCAAGTGGCTTCTGTTTGCCGACAATCATGCCATATTACTCCTTCACGGCCCGCTTGCGGTCCGCCAGCCAGATGGGAGATGGACCGAGTTGCCTGATTCTCTCAGTAAATTCCGTACAGATTTCAGCCCATCGTGGTCCTTCGGCCGCTGAGAGGTTATACATCTCGATGCGTTCCGGACTGATTCCCACCTCGGGAACAAGGGCTTTAAGGTATTGGATTCTCTTTTTGGCGTTTGAATTTCCTTCCAGGAAATGGCACTGCCCGGTAAGTCACCCGGCTACAAAAACGCCATCGACCCCCCGCTCCAGGGCTCGAAGTACATAATATGGGTCCAGTTTCCCCGTGCAGGGAAGTCGAATTATCTTTACATTTGTCGGGTAAGAAAGCCTCATCACCCCCGCCAGATCTGCCGCCGCAAAGGCACAATAATGGCAAGCAAAGGCCAGAATATTCGGCTCCCAGCCCGGCGGGGTTTTCTGCACCCTTTCTATGTTAACGACCTCACTGGCAGCCATGGCATGGTGTTCGGACACGCGCTGATCCTCTCTTTTGAAATGTTCCTAATCACTTCATATACTCTCTGTCAGGGCATCAATCATGGGCACGATCTGATCATCCCGAAAACAGTTTACCTGAAAGGCCTTGGCCGGACAGACGCTGGCGCAGATGCCGCATCCCATGCATTTGACCTCATTGTGACTGATCTTACCGTCCTCGCCGATGTATGGCGAATCGAACGGGCAGAGCCTGAGGCAGGTTAGACACGACATACAAATGTCCCTGTTGTGTTTGGAAATTATGCCGGAAACTCCCAGATGCTCATGGGAGAGGACAACTCCTGCACGGCCGGCGGCGGCCAATGCCTGGCCTATGGTTTCATCCAGGTTTTTCGGCGCATGTGCCAAACCGCAGAGGAAGATTCCTTCGGAGGGGAAGTCAACAGGGCGTAGTTTGACGTGTGCCTCCAGAAAGTAACCATCCTGATTCAAGGTCAGCTTGTAGATACGGCTAATATTGCCGGCTTCGGGGTGGGGCCTTAAACCGGTGCTCAATACCAAATAGTCGGTCTCAAAGGCGATTTCTTCACTCAGCATGCCATCGAATGCCTTGACCAGGACTTTCTGTCCCGCCGCCACGACCTTAGGTTTCCTCTCCGGTTCGTAGTGGATAAAGAGGACCCCCAGATCCCTGGCTTTCTTGTAGTGATCCTCCCTTAGGCCGTAGGTCCGTATGTCCCTGTAAAGGATGATGACCGGGCTGTTGGGGTCTCGCTCCTTGATGGCAATGGCGTTCTTGACGGCATCCTGACAGCAGATCCTAGAGCAATAATTGTGGGGATCTTCCCGTGATCCAACGCATTGGATCATCACGTAGCTCTCGCCTGAGAGGCCCCGGCCGTCCTCTAATCGATGCTCCAGTTCCCTCTGAGTCAAAACCCGGTCGTTTTCGCCGTAGAGATATTCGCCAGGGCGATATTCTTTGCCGCCAACGGCGACGACAACCACACCATGTTCGAACTGGGTTCCATTGGTGAGCGTTGTCCTGAAATTGCCTACAAAACCGTCCGTGCTCTTCACTTCCACGCCGGTGTGGACAGTGATCTTGGGGTGTGTCTGGACAGCAGCGATCCGACCCTTGAGCAAGCCCTGAACATCGCTTATGCCAGCAGTTCTGCGCAGGCCTTTGATAAGACCTCCGAGCGAATCCTCTTTTTCCACCAGATGGGTCTGGTAGCCCTGGTCGGCAATGGCGATGGCCGCGGTCATTCCCGCAATGCCACCCCCGATGACCAGTGCCACAGGCGTCACCCCCACCGATTCGGTATGCACCGGTTGGAGGTTACTGACTTTCGCTAAGTTCATCTTGACGATCTGTATGGCTTTCTCCGTGGCTTTTTCCTTCTGTCCCATGTGACACCAAGAGCACTGTTCCCGGATGTCGGCCAGTTCGAAAAGGTACTTATTCAGACCGGCGTCCCGGATGGTCTCCTGAAAGAGGGACGAATGGGTCCGGGGAGTACATGAGGCCACCAGCACCCGGTTGAGGTTCTTATCCCTCACAAGGCTTTTCAATCTCTCCTGATTATCCTGAGAGCAGGCATAGAGCATGTTCTCCGCATGGGCCACCTTGGGGAGGTCCTTGAAAGCATTAACGACCCCGTCCACGTCTACAGTTTGAGCGATGTTGACGCCGCAGTGGCAGACGAACAGGCCTACCCTTGGCTCTTCTCCCGACACATCGCGCTCCGGGGGCAACTCTTTGGCCGATGTCTCCGTACGCCGGGCCTCTCCCAGAAAGGCCATGGCTCTGCCTGCCGCAGCGCTTCCCTGGACAACGGTCTCAGGGATATCCTTGGGTCCCTGGTAGATGCCGGTCACATAGATGCCCGGTCGAGAAGACTCTACCGGCGCAGATTCGGACGTCTTGGGGAACAGGTATTCCGTGGTCTGGATGCCGAAGATCTCTGCCATTCCAGCAGCATCGTCGTGCGGTTGAAGCCCGATTGAGAGCACCACCATGTCGAAGGTCTCGTCCACCAGCACTTGATCTTCCTGAGAGTATCTTAGGATCAGGTTTTCCGTCCCGGGTTCTCCCCTTATCATTGAAACCATGGCACGTCGGTAACGGACCCCGTACTCGTCCCGGGCCCTTGCCACGTACCTGTCGAAATCCTTGCCGAAGGCCCTCATCTCCATAAAAAAGATAGTGGGATCCACGTTCGGATCATGCTCCTTGGCGATAATCGCCTGCTTCGTCGCGTACATGCAGCACACAGAGGAGCACCAGGGATTTGCATTGTGGGGATCGCGGGAACCGACGCACTGGATCCAGGCGATCTTGCGGGGGTGTTGCCCGTCCCCGGGACGCTTGATGACGCCCTTGTAGGGTCCCGAGGCGGAGAGGATGCGTTCAAACTGGATGGAACTCACCACGTTGGGCCAGCGGCCGAAACCCAGTTCGCTCCGTACCTTTGCGTCGTATCGCTTGAGGCCGGGAGAGAGGATGATGGCCCCAGTATTAATATCCATGTCCTGCTCGGTCTCTTTGAAATTGACGGCCTTGGCCGGGCAGATTTTTTCGCAGATTCTGCACTTGCCTTTCTGGAAATAAGTGCAGTTGTCTCGATCTATAACCCTGGTGTTTGGATAGGCCTGAGGAAACAAGGAATAGATGGCCTTGCGAACTGTCAGGCCCTGTTCGTATTCGCTGATTACCTTCTTTGGACATCTCTCCTCGCACATGCCGCAGCCTGTGCACTTGTCCACATCCACGTACCGGGGGCGCTGCTTCACTTTCACCGAAAAATCTCCGGCTTCCCCGCCAACAGAGATCACCTCCGCGAGAGTAACGACATTGATATCCGGGTGGCGGCCTACCTCCACCAGTTTGGGTGAGATCATGCACATGGAGCAGTCTCCGGTGGGGAAGGTCTTGTCCAGCTTGACCATGGTGCCGCCGATGGACGATTCCTTTGTGACCAGGTGTACTTTGTAACCGCTCTCGGCC
Organism: Syntrophobacteraceae bacterium; assembly: GCA_052143075.1. Lineage (GTDB taxonomy): Bacteria > Desulfobacterota > Syntrophobacteria > Syntrophobacterales > Syntrophobacteraceae > SbD1. Next base: position 15,408 of record JBKQTS010000288.1, read on the forward strand.
AGATCGAGGGCCGCCTGCATTCCGCCGATGCCCGCGCCAACTATTGCCACCGACCCGCGCTTCCTACTGCCTGCAGAGGATTGCTTATTCATAGAGGTTCAACTCCCTTAGCAATGCCATAGCATCCGCGAAGTGCCTTTCCACCCCCAGATCTTCGGGCGGCAGCCCGACGGCGACGCCGATCAGCTCGGTTATGAAATAAACGGGCATGCTTTGGGCAATGTCATATTTGGCTCTGATCTTCTCCTGATATGCGTCCAAGTTGAGCTGGCACATGGGGCAGGTGGTCACAAAACAGTAGGCCTGCCGGGCAATGGCGTCCTTCATGATCTTGGACATGAGCATGATAGAGGTCTCATTTTCGTTTACCGCTGCAGAGGCCCCGCAGCAGTCCGTCTTATAGCTCCAGTCCAAAGGGGTTGCTCCCAGGGCCTCAAGGATGGTCTCCATGCCCTGCGGATTCTCCACATCGTCCAGCACCGGCACTCCATAGGAAAAGCGTGTCTGCATACACCCGTAATAGCAGGCAGGCTTCAGGCCTTCGAGCTTCCTGGTGACCCTTTTGGCCAAGTCTCCGGAATTCACCATAGGCTGAATGGCCTCCAAAATGCTCAGGATTCTCGTCCTTCCAATGACCTTGTTGGACAACTCCCCATTGATCACGTCCAAAAGGCTCCGGTCGGCCTCAAGTATCTTCTGGGTTACCAGCATTCGACTGTAGCAGGCGGAGCAAGGAATGACCAACTCGGTGTATTCCGATGCATCCGCGATTCCCAAATTGCGTGCCGGCATGGCGATGGCGATAAAATCGTCAACCTTGCTCGCTGAGGTGGCTCCACAGCAGTTCCAGTCATCGAGTTCGTGCAGGTTGATCCCAATGGCCGACAAGACCCGTTTACACTGCACATCGTAAATCTCACTGGATGCTTTCAGCGAGCAACCGGGGTAATAAGCTAGCTCCATGTTCTACTCCTGGGATGCCGGGGACTTTGAGAGGTCCTTCGCCCGCTCGCCGCCCTTCTCGATTAGCCGCCTGAATTCTTGTTTATCCTTGATCTTCTGGATGCCAAAGTGCATTCTCCCCTTCCGCAGCATTGCCAGACCCAATCCAGCTTGACTTTTGTGCTCTTCGATTACTTCTCCGAACTTGAGCTTCCCCAGACCTCTTAAGGTATTCTTCAATACGTAACGCCCCATGAACTCTAGTTCATTCAACCTGCCCTGGCGCTTGGCGGCGGCGACAAAACTATCGTGAAAGGCAGCCACCTTGGGGGACGGCGGTGGAACGTGGGCCTCCTTGGCCATTTTCTTCAGAGTGTCGACGATCCTGGCAGTCATGATGTCGTTGGGACATCGGGTGCCGCAGGTAAAGCACGAGACACACTTCCAAACCAGGGGGTTATCGAGGGCCGCTGCCCTTTTGCCGAGAACGATCATCCTAATTAGGAGATCGGGGGTTATACAACCGGTCCCTTCACCTACGGGACACCCTGATGCGCAGCGCCGGCATTGATAACAAGCATTGAGGTTTTGACCCGACCGAGCCATCACCTCATCAGCCAATGAGCGGGCTTGGTCCGGTCTGAATTCCAGGACTGTCGTCATGTATGTACTCCTTGCGAAACTTTAAGGATCATTCCGGCGAAAAAGACGGCCAGAGCTGCAAACAGTAGTAGCTTGTGAAGCATGAACGAATGCCTTCCCTGTCTATCCTGCGCATTGGTTAGACAATTCTCCGCTCCTGGAGCCGACCCAAATCATATCAAAATGGTAGGGATAAGACAAGAACTGAATGCACGCCCATATCCAGTAAAAAGAATTATCGGTCAAACGGTTTCCACGGATAAGCATTCTTTAGTGAATCTTCGAAAATGCCTATGGAACTTAAGTGTGCCGCCTGGAATGTTCGTGGTATAATCACCTTTATCGTAGATGACTTACAAATAATACCGTAACAATTATTGGAGATCCATGGTGGAATTTGACAGTTCGGCTTCCAAACAGCTCATTGATTGCCGCGCAGGAGGGTGCGATCTGTCCGAGCAGTTTCGGGCCATAGTGGATGCTTTTGACGGCTACATTTACATCTGCTCTCAAGACTATCGGGTCGAGTTCATGAACCGGAAACTCACCGAACACGTCGGCTATGACGCAACCGGGAGGTTCTGTAGCGAAATCCCCTGTGAGCAGGATCCCATTGAGCGGAGCTTCACTGAAAAGGTTTTCAGGGGGGAAACCGTCAAACGGGAAGTTTTCAACCCTGAGGATAACCGGTGGTACTACGAGGTGAATACGCCCATTTACCGCGCGGATGGGCGCATTTCCAAACAGGTGATGATTCTTGACATTACAGATCGGAAATTGGCCGAGGAGGCTCGCCGAGACTCCGAGGAGAAATACCGGACGCTGGTGGAAGGCTCTTCGGACGCAATTTTGATGATAGAAAACGAAGGTAAAATGATTTCGTGCAATCGGGCCTTTCTAGAGCTGTTTGGCTTCGAAAGAGATGAAGTGGTGGGAAGACCGGTGGAAATCATTTACACCTCGCATGAATCCGCCCATCTTCTGTTGCAAACGATAAAAGGAGCGATGGAAAATCCCGGTTCGATAACTACTGAATGGGAACTCATGCGCAAAGACGGAACGAGATTTCTGAGCGAACAGACAATATCTCAGATCAAGGGTGAGGATGGCTCATGGAAAGGTCGTGTGGTCATTATCAGAGACATTGCGGTGCGCAGGAAAGCCGAAAATGAGCTTGCAGCTTATCGCTCACACCTCGAGGACATGGTGCGCGAGCGGACGCACGACCTGGAAGAGGCGCACAGGTCCTTGATCCAGAGGGAAAAGCTCAAGACTCTGGGCGCCCTTTCGGCGGAAGTAGCCCATGAGATTCGCAACCCGCTCACTTCCATTGGCGGTTTTGCAAACCGGCTTCAAAAAAAATTCCCCGATTCAAAAGAAGCGGAGATCATTGTGGAAGAGTCCAGGAGGCTGGAAGCGCTTCTGGACAGAATAAACAGCTACCTCAAACCGGTTGCGGCATGCCGCCGGGAATGCGATTTGAGTTCAATTCTATGTGAGACGCTGGACCAGTTGTCCCTCGAGTTGGACGAGCAGGGCATCGGAAGAAGATTCGAGATCAGATCGGATCTTTGCGCCGTATCCGTGGATCCGGCCTTTTTTGCACAGGTGATCCTGAATGTGATCAGGAATGGCGTCACTATCATGGATAGAGACAGGCCTCTGATATTGCGGACATTCGAGAGCGAGCGGGACGTCCATCTTCATTTTCGGATTCCTGTACGCGGGCAGGCGCTTTCCAGCGCTGAACCGTTGTTCTTTCCATTCACTGAGAGCAACAGCCCGATGCACGCTCTGTCATCGAGGCTGGTCGACGCAATGGGCGGCTCTTTTTCTTCTGCCCGGGAGCAGGACTGGATGATTTTCATGATCTCCGTGCCCAAGCCCGGTAAGATATTTGCGTCTCAAAGGCCGCCAGGCGACATTGAATCTTAAGGCCGTGCGCGGAGGACGGAAGACTGAGGTCTTTCAGTAAAAAATCGTCCGGCAGCGGTGGAATGGGCGTTCGCGAAATGCATCGAGCTGGCCCAACCGCCAGAGCCAGTTATCGACCTGGGTGCTCGCAAGCTTTCGGCCGTGCTCCCGGAAAACATTGCTCAATTGTTCGACGGACCACACGGTCATTGCCCGAATCTCGACTTCTTCTTCGGAGCCCGGTTGGAGATGCTCCATGGCGTCAATCCTCGCCGCGAGTCCCGTGCTGTATGAAATAATTCCAAGCTCCCGAAGTACCTGTGGAAGTTTGTAGTCGGCAAATGCGGTGAGCCGCACGATGTCCTTGAATTTCCCCCATTTCTCTCCGCCGAATGCGGTGAAAACGTCAAAGGCAAAAATCTGGGCCCTTTTCCAGAAATAAACTTTTTCAGTTCTGTAAAGGGCCTCATCGCGAAAGCTCGGAAAAAGGGAGACAATTTCGCTGACCAGCCGGACGGCGCTCAAACCGGATGCCGCATCGAACAGGGACATAATATCGCCGCCGAGTTTGGACAGGATTATCGAGCCGGCCTCCCGGAGGTTTTTCAGCCGCTCTTCAAACATTGGCATCCTGCCCTGCCCGGAAAATATTTCGGCAAGGTCGCCTGCGCTGATATTAGACAGGAAATGAGGATCTGCTATGGGGAAACCCTGCTCTTGAGCCCGCTTGAGACTGGCGGCAAGACCCCAGTACCCCGAATAAGGCTCGCCATTGTAAATGACCGTCCAGACCGGCTCGCCCGGATCGGGCCAGAAGCAGTGGTTCAAAATGTCGAGAGCAAAAATCCAGCGAACGCTCTCCGCAGTCCCGTCAAAGAAATGGCAGGGATGTTCCCACGATGAGGACGGATTGACCGTATGCCCCCATTTCAATATTGCCGGGCCGATCCGATCCGGATGAAATGTGACCGAGCGGCTTCGAGCAACCACCCGCTCGACCGAGGCAAGGACCTGGATGTCGCTCATAGCAAGAAGCATCGAAGCAGGAAGCAGGAAGAGAGGAGCGAAAAGCGGGAATGGTTTTTTGATTTCCTGCTGCCTGCTCCTTGCTCCCTGCTACCGCCTTTAGGCTGCAGCCTTTTTTTGCATATAGTCAAAAATATCCTGAACGGTGCGAATCTTTTCTGCCTCTTCGTCGGGGATTTCCGTGTCGAAGGATTCCTCGAGCGCCATTACCAGTTCCACGACATCCAGGGAATCAGCCCCCAGGTCGTCAACTATGTTTGCGCCGGGAGTCACCATATCTTTGTCAACTCCGAGCTGGTTTGCAATAATATCGATGATTCTGCTCTGTTCTGCTGTCATGCTCATTGAACCCTCCATGTCAAGTTAGTTTTTGCATTCAATTTTTCGGGCATCTTTGACAAATCCATGGAATAAAACTTCCAGCACTCCCGGAAGCTCATCCACAAGCGGATAGGAACAGTCCCGGGCGAGCCATTTCTGTATTACTCCGTGGACAAAACCCATAGTGCCGTAAAAGACCGTCTGAAAATCGACGTCCTTGAGAATCCCCTGCTGGGTAGCTTCATAGACTTTCCTTTTAAGATTGGGAACGGCCCGCAACACTTTGTGGAAGTACTCGTTCGGGGATTGTTTGCCCAGGTCGAGCTGCTCCTGGATGATAAGCCTGTAGAGATGCTGGTTCAGGTCGAAGAATTCGAAATAGATCCGGATATACTTGGAAATCATCGTGAGCACGTCGTCGCGGCCGTCTATTGATGAACCGGCCCTCCTTCCGAGTTCCTCCAATCTGAGCCGCACCAGCTCGGCAAAGAGCTTTTCCTTGGTCTCGAAATAGCGGTAAAGGGTCCCCTTTCCAACGCCGGCCTTCTCGGCGATCTCGTCCATTGTGGCCGGATGAAAGCCTTTAAGAGAAAAAACCTCCAGGGCCGCATCGAGTATCCTCTCTTTGGCGCTCGGCCTTGACAGGAGCGGAGCGGCTTCCTCCGACAGGATTTTCTCCAAAAGGATCGGGTAGAAACGCGAGGCCGGGATGTCTTTTTTTCGGGCGATCTCCTCGAAGACTTCGATCAGAACTGAAAGGCCGATTTTGTTTTGAAGCGGCCCGGTCCGCAACGGTCCCCGGATAAGGAGCAACCAGCGCGAAAGCTCATCGACGAGGCTTTCGGGTGTCGATCCCGACATCTCTTCCGAAATCGCTTCGATAAGTCCCTGTCTGTTTCCGACCCTGGCCATCTTTTTCACAATGGCGTCCACATTTTGCCGATCCGGATATTTTTGCAATGAAACAGCTCCTTCCTTCCGATACGGACTGGTCAGTCATAAATCACAGCGAAATGTCAAAGTCAAGAGAGTTTTGGCAACCAATTTACTGTGAGGCCCAAAAGTGGCCCGAAGCGGGAAGCGGGGAGGAAAAGGCGAATCTGACCGGATAGGTGGTCCTTTTTATGTTTTGTAAAAGCTTGGGCAAATGTTATGAAATAAACGGTTTGATGGGTATGAAATAAATAATCTGTTTAGCCGGGGAAATTTGAATGCCCGCTCCGCCGACCGATTCTTTCCACAGGAAGATCGATTACCTCAGATTGTCTATTACGGACAGGTGCAATCTTCGATGCTCCTACTGCATGCCTGCAAGCGGTGTTGTAAAGTTGGACCACACGGAAATACTGCGCTACGAGGAAATCGTAAGGCTTGTGCGGATCGCGGTCTCGATAGGTATATCGAAGGTCCGCATCACGGGCGGTGAGCCTCTGGTAAGAAAAGACGTGCTCCGCTTGTGCGCAAGCATCTCCAGGGTCCCGGGACTAAAGGGCCTGAGCCTCACGACAAACGGCGTTCTGCTCTCGGATTTTGCCGGGGGACTTCTCAATGCGGGCATCAGGCGCATAAATGTGAGCCTTGATACCCTGAAGCCTGAAAGGTTTGCGAAGATCACCGGGAAGGACCTTTTCAGCCGGGTGTGGGCAGGGATCATGGCCGCTGAAGAAGCAGGCATTTCGCCTGTAAAGTTGAACGCCGTGATCCTGTGCGGGGTGAACGACGATGAGATCGAAGATCTGGCACGCCTGACTTTCCAGTTCCCGTTCCACGTCCGCTTTATCGAGTTCATGCCTTTCCGGCACGAGCTCGATTACGAGCCAGTTTTTGTTCCGGCCTCTGAAATCCTTGAGCGGTTAAGGCGTGTTGCGCCTCTGGAGGCCTCGAGCGCGGGTGAGGGCAACGGTCCGGCACTTCATTACAGGTTCCAGGGCGCTCAGGGGAAAATCGGGATCATCAGTCCTGTATCCGGCCATTTTTGCCCGAGCTGCAACCGGCTTCGGGTAACCTCTGACGGAAAACTCCGGACCTGCCTCTTTTCCAGCGATGAGACCGATCTGCGGGGGCCTTTGCGACAGGGGGCCTCAAACGAAGAGATTGCCGCTGCAATGCTTGCAGCCATAAACAAAAAGCCGGAAAAGCACCACCTGAGCAGCTCGGTTTTCCGCAAGTGCGTCTCTCGCCCGATGTTTTCGATCGGCGGTTGAATCCGCCCGCCGCCATTGCGGCACAAAAATAGAGGAAACAATCCGCGAGGGTTGATAACCAGGAGTCGGTTGAACGAAAGTGGATGAAGAACTTGATAAGATAAGAGAAGAAATCGACGGTACGGATTCAGAGTTGCTCCGGCTCCTTAACAGGCGGATGGAGCTTGCCATCGAAGTGGGCCGGCTAAAAGCATCGAGGGGACTGCCCCTCTTTCACCCGGAACGCGAGCAGATAATTTTCCATCGCCTCTCGAAGCTCAACCCCGGCCCTTTATCCGAGGAATCGCTGCGTTCCATCTACCGCGAAATATTTGCAGCTTCGCGGCTTATCCAGTACAGGCTTCAGGTCGCCTTCCTCGGCCCTGAGTGGACAAACTCCCACCTGGCCTCTATTTCTCTTTTTGGCCATTCAGCCTCCTATCTGCCCTGCGCATCTCTGGAAGAGGTATTCGACAGCTTTCTAAAAGGGAAGGCGCACCTGGCGGTGATCCCGATTGAGAGCTCGCTTCAGGGTGGGGTTGGCCACAGCATGGACCTCCTCTATGAGCGCGAGGTGCATGTAATCAGCGAATGCTACCTGGAGATAGCTCACTACCTTTGCAGCAACGCTCAGGGTCTGGGCGATATAAGGCGTCTCTACGGGAACCCGCAGGCCATTGACCAGTGCCGCAGGTGGTTGCTTGAAAATATCGGACACGCCGAACACATCGAGTGCTCTTCAACCGCACGCTCCGCACTACTGGCAAAGGATGACCCGAACGGAGCGGCCATTTGCAACCTCTATGCTGCCCAGCGTCACGGACTCGGCATTCTGGCCGAACGAATCGAAGAGAGTCCGGGAAACGCCACCCGGTTCCTGGCCCTTGGCAACTACTGCAATCCGCCGACCGGGAACGACAAAACGTCGCTGCTCTTTGCGGTTTCCGACAGGCCCGGGTCATTACTAGCAGCCCTTGGCGCCCTTTCCTCGATCAATATGACCCGTATCGAATCGCGTCCCAACCGGCTCTTTTCGTGGCAGTACCTCTTTTACGCCGATATAGAGGGCCACCGGAACGACAGCCCCGTCAAGGCGGCCCTGGATGCGCTGGCGGAAACAGTGACTTTTTTGAAGATTCTCGGCTCTTACCCGAAAAGCGATCCCGCACAGCCTTTTCGGATCGAGAAGGAGAAGATGCGGATGGGCCGCGATTATTCCGGAGGCGGCCATGAGCGGGCGTGAGAAAGATGTTAGAAAGACCGGTATTTGCGGATGTCTTGTCGAATGCTCCCCTGAAGAATTCCCGAAATGGCTGAACCACCCGGAAGTCGATCTGGTGGAATGGCGGATGGACAAATTCGCCAACAGGCATTCGACCGAGGAGATGAAATCTTTTCTCAGCGCTCTGTCAGAAAGGCAGCGGCTCCCGGTGATAGCCACCAACAGGCCGGTTCAGGAAATGGGCTCCTTTGCCGGTCGTGAGGACCTGAGGCTTGGCATGCTCGAGGAGGCGGCAAGATCCGGCGCCGACTGGATAGATCTTGAACACCACGCAGGTGTGGACGATATCGCTCCTTTTCGGCAGGCCGGAGCAAAGGTGCTGCTTTCGTGGCACAGCCCTGCTGAGACCCCAACCAGGGGGATTTTGCGGGCAAAGCTGGAGAGCATGCTCAAAACAGGGGCCGATGCGTTGAAAATAGTAACCATGGCCCAATCGGGCGAAGATAACCTGAGGGTGCTCGAACTGATTCCGTTGGCCGAGAAAGAACTCGGCATTGACCTGATAGCGTTCTGCATGGGACCGGCCGGGAAATGGAGCAGGCTGGTTAGCATATTTCTGGGCAGTCCCTGGACGTATGCGCAGTTCGCGGGCCAGTCTGCGACCGCGCCCGGCCAACTTTCGGTTTCCGAGATGCGCGCGCTGATCCTGAGTATTAATAGGATATAATTTCTTCGCATACCGACAAATCCACGAGGAGCTCATCTTGATTCACAGTATGACGGGATTTGGCCGCAGCCGCAAAGAAGGGGCGGGCTACACCATCAGCGTTGAAATGCGCGCTCTTAATGCCAAACAGCTCGACATTTCCGTTCGCATTCCAAAAAACTTCATTGAGTTCGAGGATTTGTGCAGGAAGCTGATTGCAAAGAGAATACGAAGGGGCCGGATCGATGCCTTCATTCAGATAGAGAGTACCGATGTCAGGCAAAAGGCTCCGCTTATCAGCCTGGAGCTTGCGCAATACTACTGGTCACAGCTCCAGGAGATTCACCGTGAGATCGTGCACTCAGAAGAGCCTTCGCTGGGACACCTGCTAAGCATCCCGCATATCTATGAGATGCCGGAAGCAGCTATTGACTCCGAATCACTCAAGGAACTTATTTCATCCGCCATGTCCGAGGCGCTGGGCCAGGTGCTCGGGATGCGCGTGCTTGAGGGCGAAACCCTGCTTCGGGACTTCATGGACCGGCTGGCTGCGCTAAGATATGATCTTGCGCTGGTGGTTAGCCGCCGAGAGGCCGTTATCGAAGAGTACAGGACGAGGTTACAGGAGCGGATGAAACAACTGCTGGGCGGGACGGAGCCTGATGAGAACAGGCTCCTGCAGGAGATAGCGTATATCATCGACCGCGCAGACATAAACGAGGAGATCGTTCGGCTGGAAAGCCACCTTGGACAGGTTGAGTCTATTCTGAACAGTGCAATGCCGGCCGACGGCCGAAGGCTCGAGTTCCTTATCCAGGAACTTCACCGCGAAGCGAGCACGATCGGTTCCAAGACCACAGACCTGGATACAGTGCAGGTGGTCGTCCGGATGAAGACGGAGATCGGAAAACTCAAGGAGCAGGCGCAGAATATCGAGTGAGTGCATTAGCAGGGCCGGTCGCTTTAATCCGCCCGCCGCTGCTCAATAGGTTGCAATTTCTCAGTCAAAGAAATAAAAAGACGTGTTCTGCTTACGGCCAAGTTTTGGCGAAAATAAATTCTGAGAAGGAGTCCGCTTTGGGCGCAAAGAAAATAAGACCCGTTAAGAAATTGCAGAAAAAATCGGTGCTGGAGCCGGAGACAGCTTTTGGAAAAGCAAAAAAATGGGCTGATAAGAATTATGCGGTCGTCTTTGGCGCATGCGCCGCAATCCTGCTTACAATTATATCAGTGTGGGGGTTCAGCGCTTACGATCGTTCAAAACAGGTCCGAGCGCAGTCCGATTACGGGACACTTGTATCCAGGCTCCCTGCAGAAGGTACGGGTAGTCAGGCGGACTGGGAAAAGCTTATCCCGGATCTGCAGAGATTTATCTCCGAACACGGGGGTACGGCCCCGGCACTAGACGCCAGGGTCGAGCTTGCAAAGGCTTTCCTGGAGACGAAGCGCTACGGGGATGCGATTAAAACCGGGAAGGAGGCCCTGGAGCTTGCGCCATCGGGTCACGGCCTTAGACCTCTCATCCTGTATCAGTTGGGCTATGCCTACGAGTCGGCTGGAAAGCCCGATGAGGCTGCCAGTGAATGGACCAGTCTTAAAGAACTCGGCATGCCGGACATGGAGCGGGAAGCTGATTGGAACCTGGGCAGGATTTTGGAAGGGAAAAGGGAGCTTGCGAAAGCCGCCGAGATGTATCAACTTGCCTCCCATGCCCCCGGTGATTATCCCCCCGCCGCGTTGATCGACCGGCAGATCGCCAGGGCAAAAGCCGGAAAATGAGTCATTATTCTGCGTATTTTGCCTGGGCAATGTGCATCCGGCGAATTTTGCGAAAAAGGGGATTGTTTTTTATTCTTCGATATGCTACTTAAGAAGGCTTACTTGGAATTCATGGCTCTTAGAGCAGGCTTTTCCAGGGTGAGGTTCCCGAGCGGCCAAAGGGAGCAGACTGTAAATCTGCCGGCGTAGCCTTCGGAGGTTCGAATCCTCCCCTCACCACCACTTATGGCATGTAGGAGATGGTGGCAGCCATAAAGCGAGTCATTGTCGTCGGTACTACATACGCTGAGTTTGGGATGCAAGTAAGATTCCGGCCGTGGCGCCGTTCAGCTCCATATGGTCCCGCATTCCCTTCACGTTATGGACCTTCTTCAATCCTCTTGTTGGCTGCAATCTCGAAAGCCCACGTAGCTCAGTAGGTAGAGCACTTCCTTGGTAAGGAAGAGGTTCATCGGTTCGATCCCGATCGTGGGCTCCATTTGGCGTTAATTTGAAGGTTTGAGCGGGTATGCCGGTGATATCAGCGGCCCCATTGGAAACGTAGCCTGTCAAACATTTTTCTTATATTATCGGATTCTTTCAGGAGAAATGGCAATGGCTAAGAAGAAATTCGAGCGGACAAAGCCACATGTGAATGTGGGGACTATCGGTCACATTGACCATGGGAAGACGACCCTTACCGCAGCGATTACGAAGCAACTTGCAAAGAAGGGCAAGGCC
>JBKQTS010000289.1:0-3929 GCA_052143075.1 Syntrophobacteraceae bacterium
GCGGCCAAGCAAGATGGAGTCGTCGATTCAGTCAGCGAAAAAGAGATCACCTTTAAAGCTGACGGAAAAAGGCCGAGCTATGCGCTGACCGAGGGCAGGGCCCTCATATCCAGAAAAATAATGGTTCAGCCCGGGGATGAAGTCCGCAAAGGCCAGGTGCTTGCTGAGGAATTCATCAGGACGACTGTGGGACGGGTGATCCTGTCAGAGGTTCTGCCGGAGGGTGTTGATTTTTCAGCCGTAAACAGGGTCATGAACAAGAAGGCCCTTGCCCAGTTGATCGACACGTGCTACCGGACCGCTGGAGTAAAAGCAACTGTCATTCTGGCCGACAGGCTCAAAGATACCGGCTACCATTATGCTACCCGCTCGGGGATCTCCATTTCGATCAATGACATGACCATTCCGCAGCGCAAGACGGAAATCCTGCAAATTGCCTTTGACCAGGTACAGGAAATCGAGCGCCAGTACAACGAGGGGTTGATAACAGAGGGTGAAAAGTACAACAAGGCCGTCGATATCTGGGCCAAGGCGACTGAAGACGTAGCTGCCGAAATGATGAGAGAGATTGGAGCAACGGAGATAATTGGGCCCCAGGGCGAGAAAACGCGTGTCGAATCCTTCAATCCGATTTACATGATGGCGGATTCAGGGGCGCGCGGCAGCAAGGACCAGATGCGTCAGTTGGCCGGGATGCGCGGACTTATGGCCAAGCCTTCGGGCGAAATCATCGAGACCCCTATCACGGCCAATTTCCGTGAAGGCCTCACGGTTCTGCAGTACTTCATTTCGACGCACGGCGCACGAAAAGGTCTTGCAGACACCGCCCTCAAGACGGCGAACTCCGGTTACCTCACACGCCGCCTGGTGGACGTGTCCCAGGATGTAATAATAGCGGAAACCGATTGCGCCACGATGGACGGAATCGAGGTGGAGGCGCTGCTGGAAGCCGGTGAAATAATTCAGAGGCTCGGAGACCGCATCCTTGGCCGTACGGCCCAGGAGGACATAGTCGATCCGGTTACCGCTGAAGTGATCGTCCCGATGGGGGCGGAGATAAATGAGAAGAAGGTCATCGAAATCGAGGATGCTGGAATCGAAAAGGTAAATATCCGTTCGGCGCTTACCTGCCGGTCTCCAAGGGGTGTTTGCGCAATGTGCTACGGCCGCGACCTCGCTCAGGGGAAAATCGCTGAAATCGGAGAGGCGATCGGCATTATAGCCGCCCAATCCATCGGTGAGCCTGGAACTCAGCTTACCATGCGTACGTTCCATATCGGCGGTACAGCCAGCAAGAGCATCGAGCGGACGTCGATCAGCAATCGTTACTCGGGTACAGTCAAGTTTATCAATATCAATATCGTTCACAACCGCGAGGGCGATCTGGTCGCCATGAACCGCAACGGTGAAATCAGCATCATTAGCGAAACGGGTCGCGAGCGGGAGCGATACGTCATCGTCTACGGGGCCAAGCTCAAGGTTGCCGAAGGCCAGAGGGTCGAACCGGATTCACTGCTTGCTGAATGGGACCCGTTTACCACCCCGATTCTGACCGAGGTCTCAGGTACTGTAAAGTTCGGCGATATCACCGAAGGGCAGACCATGCAGGAAAAGTTGGACCCGGTTACCGGCAAGTCCAGCAAAGTGGTTGTCGAATTCCGGGAAGCCGACGTGCGCCCCAGGATCTCCGTCAAGGACGAAAAAGGCAAAACTGCCAAGGTTGGTGAAGGCGGCGCGGCGCGCTACTTCATGCCGGTCGGCGCCATTTTGATGGTGATCGAGGGTGATCAGGTCTTCCCCGGAGACGTTCTTGCAAGAATTCCGCGCGAGACTACAAAGACAAAAGACATCACAGGTGGTCTGCCCCGGGTTGCCGAACTCTTCGAGGTGCGCAAGCCCAAAGAAAACGCCGTTATTACCGAAATCGACGGCGTGGTGGGCTTCGGAAAAGACACCAAGGGCAAGCGCAAAGTTGTAATCACGCCCCAGGTGGGAGATCCGCGTGAGTATTTGATCCCGAAGGGCAAGCACATCAGCGTGCACGAAGGCGATTATGTGCGCGCGGGCGAGGCCCTTATGGACGGTTCGCCCAATCCCCATGATATTCTGACGGTCCTTGGCGAGAAAGAAGTTGCCAAGTACCTGGTCGATGAAGTCCAGCAGGTCTATAGGCTCCAGGGCGTCAAGATCAATGACAAGCATATCGAGGTCATTGTGAGACAGATGCTCAAGAGAGTCCGGATCACCGATCCCGGGGACTCCGAGTTCCTTCTGGGCGAGCATGTGGAAAAGCCGATTTTCGAAGAAGTTAACGAGCAGCTTGTTGCCCAGGGGCAGCGCCCTGCGCTTGCAGAGCCTCTCCTGCTCGGCATCACCAAGGCTTCTTTGAGCACCCAAAGCTTCATCTCAGCGGCCTCTTTCCAGGAGACGACCAAGGTGCTCACCGACGCTTCTACCGCAGGAAAGGTTGACAACCTGCTCGGACTTAAGGAGAACGTCATAATGGGCAGGCTGATTCCTGCCGGCTCTGGACTGAGGCAGTACCGGGACGTAAGAAAATGAGAGGTAAGGCGGATGTTCGAAGTCCCAGGGGATATCTGTGCGCTCTGCTGAGTATGGAGAGATTTGACATCCTTTATGGGGTCCCCGATATCAGATTGAGCACTATATCGACCATCTTGCATCCGTTTTGGACTTGACATTTGGATCAGGTTCCTCTAAAAAGAAAGGATTTTCCAGCTCGGAAAGCCGCGATCCTTTGTCAGAGCCGAGCCTTCTTTAATTTATTTATATTTAACGGAGCTTAATACTGGAATGCCCACGATTAACCAGTTGGTAAGAAAAGGGAGGGAAGAGGTCCGGAAAAAATCCAGCACTCCCGCCCTTCAGAGCTGTCCCCAGAAACGCGGAGTTTGTGTTCGCGTATATACGACGACGCCCAAGAAGCCTAATTCGGCCCTGCGCAAAATCGCCCGCGTCCGTCTGACAAACGGTATAGAAGTTACCTCCTATATCCCGGGGATCGGGCACAATCTCCAGGAGCACTCTGTTGTGCTCATTCGCGGTGGTCGTGTAAAGGACCTTCCCGGTGTGCGATACCATATCATTCGAGGCACTCTCGATGCACTTGGGGTTGCAGATCGTAAACAGGGTCGTTCCAAGTACGGTACCAAAAGGCCAAAGTAACCGGAATCCGAAGGGTTCGGGGCCATGGCTCTTGGTTTTTCGCCATGGCCCCTCTTTTGCCTTTAAAACACAGAATAATCGAAGGAAAAGGGATGCCCAGGAGAAGAGAAGTCCCAAAACGCTACGTACTGCCGGACCCCAAGTTCAACAGCCGGCTGGCGGCCAAATTCATCAACAACGTCATGCGCCGCGGGAAGAAGAGCACTTCCGAGCAGATTTTCTATCAGGCCCTCACGCTGATAGAGCAGCGCTCAAAGCAGGACCCGCTCGACATATTCCATAAAGCCCTGGAAAACGTACGGCCCGTTGTGGAGGTCAAATCCAGGCGTGTGGGCGGAGCGACTTATCAGGTTCCCGTGGAAGTGCGGTCGGAGCGACGCGACGCTCTGGCCATGAGGTGGCTCATAAATTACGCCAAGTCGCGTTCAGAGAAGACCATGACCCAAAAGCTCGCGGGCGAGTTGATGGATGCGGCGCAAAACCGGGGCGGTTCGGTAAAAAAGCGCGAGGATACCCACCGGATGGCTGACGCCAACAAGGCGTTCGCACACTACAGGTGGTAGTTCTAGTGTAGTGGTTAGTTCATGGTTTGAAAGCCTGGCGAGGAGGATCCCCTAATGGCTAAGAAGAAATTCGAGCGGACAAAGCCACATGTGAATGTGGGGACTATCGGTCACATTGACCATGGGAAGACGACCCTTACCGCAGCGATTACGAAGCAACTTGCAAAGAAGGGCAAGGCC
>JBKQTS010000290.1:0-6222 GCA_052143075.1 Syntrophobacteraceae bacterium
GGTTCGGCGCTGGGCAATCTGATAGTGCCGTTGCGCCCGGTAGTACGCGCCACCTCCGGTTCGGCGCCGGGCAATCTGATAGTGCCGTTGCGCCCGGTAGTACGCGCCACCTCCGGTTCGGCGCCGGGCAATCTGATAGTGCCGTTGCGCCGAGCGGTACGGGCCACCGCTTCGAAAAGTTGCGTGGTCCTCTTTGCGCTACGCGCCCCGGATAACGAGTTATCCGGGCCACCCCAGTGAGAGGCTCATCCTTTTCATGGGTGTCCCGAAGGGACATGAGGTGCTGCATTAAAATGTTTGCTTTCTTCATGTTAATCCTGCCTAAGCTTTTCTCCGCGTCCTAGATTTTAATCCACCCTTTTCTCAGTGAATTATCCAAAATCACCCCTGCCAGAAAGGCTGCGCCCATGTTCCACATCGCGAAAGCGGCTACGATAAGCATCACATAGAAATCGGATTTCTTGTCGCCAATGTCTTTCACCACCATGGCCAATTCCGAACCAGCGAAAAACAAGATCACTCCCAGGATCGCGTTGGGAAAAACTTTAAAGATGATCGCAACAGAGTCGCTGAAAAAAAGAGCGATCAGGACGAGCATACTTCCCAGAATCACCAGGGCGCCTCCCGTCCTTGCCCCGAATCTCACATGACCGGCCATTCCGCCGGCCCCGTGACACATGGGGATACCGCCAAAAAGCGGAGAAACCAGGTTCATTATGCCCTGAGAAAGGGCGATCCCCCTCTCGGTTACCTTCCTGTCGGGAAACAACTCGTTATTTTCGGCGACGATTGCAATCACCGCGTTTCCAATGGTCAGCGGTATCTGTGGGATCGTGAAAAGCAGTGTGCCGATAACGAGATCATTCCAGGTAATCGAAGGGAGTGCAAAAACAGGCAGCTTGAAACCAACATGGATTTTGGCAAGTTCGTGCAGTATTGCAGGGTTCATGATAGGCGCTGAACCAACTCCGATCAATAGGAGCACGAACATTGCGGGGAATGTCGGATTTGTCAGAAGAAGATAGGTAACCACAAGAGCGATACCGGCCAGAACTGGCGCAGACTGCATCCGGTGGATTCCATCAACCATGAAAGAAAGACCCAGGCCCAGCATGATGCCGCGTACAACCGGTTTGGTCGCAAGTTTGGCTATCGGCCTGATCGCCCCTGTGGCGCCGGCAAAAAACCAGAAAATACCGGTTGTGATGCCCGACCCGAAAAGAGCCGCAGGGCTGATGCCACCAGCGATAGCTGCCGCGCCTATGGCCTTCATGGGTTGGACGGGGAGCGGTGTTCTATAATAAAATCCAGAAGCCAGTAGGCAAATCCCAAACATGAAGAGGAGACCAAGAGGCTCGATCTTCACAATCGTGATATAAGCAACAACGAATGGAATCAATGTGCCAATGTCGCCGAACGCACCAGCCCACTCCAGCTTGTTGTAACGGTTCCTTGTTTTCTGCCCGCCCGCACTCACCGCGTGCGCAAGTTTTCCGTCTTCAAGTCCTTTAGCCTGGCCATCCGGTGACATCATGAACCCCCTCCCCGGTTTTAATTTTTACTATGCCTCCTGCCCGGCATCCTTCTCCCGCCAAGTTCTAAAAAGCGATCAAATCACTCTCCCCTTACCCGTTAAACAATTCAAACTTGAGAAACTTGCGCTTCCATGAAAAAAATCTGCTGTTTCCGGATGAACGCTATCAGGGACGGAGAAAAGTAATTTTATGGCAAGTTGACCTTGCAAAATCAAAGTAGAGTGCTAGAATTGCGGCCTTATTTCTTCTTGATAGAGATCTTTTTCGATTACCTTTAGAACACGCGGAGGCTACAAATGTTGGTCAGGAATTGGATGAGTAAGGACTTGGTCACCATAGAGGAAGAGGAATCGATGCAGCAGGCAATGGCCCTCCTCAGGGAGCATAAAATCAGAACGCTCCCCGTGTTGAAAAAGGGCAAACTGGTGGGAATGGTTACGGATTCGGACCTGAAGCGAGCCTCGGCTTCCGACGCCACTATGCTTGATATTCACGAACTGCTCTATCTCATTTCAAAAATAAAAGTCCATGACATTATGACCAAAAATCCCATCACCGTCCCGGACGATTACACCGTTGAAGAGACGGCCCAAGTGCTTCTGGAGCACAACATTTCCGGGGTCCCCGTAACGGACTGCAACGGCAAGATGGTGGGCATAATTACCAGAAATGACATTTTCAAAATATTGAGCTGTCTTAGCGGGCTCAGCAAGGAGGGAATTCACGTAGCTTTCCAGATCGAGGATGCGCCCGGTACCATCAAGCTCCTCGCCGATGTGATCCGCAAATATGAAGGGCGGATCGGGAGCATATTGAGCACCTCTGAATATGCCCCGGAAGGAAAGCGCATCGTATACCTGAGAATGTATGGTATCGATCGCTCCGCCATGCCCGACCTTTTCCGGGATCTCAAAGAAAAGGGCACGCTCATATACCTGGTCGATCACCACGATAACAAGCGAGAGGTATTCCTCGATATGAAGGCATGATTCCACCGCAGAGGACGCAGAGGACGCGGAGGCAGAGATTTTCAGACACCTTTAGCAGGATTAACAAGTAGGCAACGTGCCAAACGCAGAACTGATCTCGACGCCTCACGGAGCGCAGAGTTCCACAAGTTTGTTGGAAGGTCACTAAGTTTTCATTATGTCAAAAAATTTTTTTGCCATATCCACATTTTCAAGGTGCAGAAGAGCCTCTTTTTTATCAAGACCTCCTGCATAACCCGTAAGACTTCTGTTTGAACCTACAACTCTGTGGCATGGAATAAGTATGGAAATAGGATTATGCCCGACAGCTCCACCTACGGCCTGCGCAGACATGCAGGATAATCCTCGCTGAATTGCAATTTTTTTTGCAATTCCACCGTATGTAGTAATTTGCCCAAACGGTATTTTTAAAAGGATATCCCAAACAGCTTTTTGAAAAGGCATTCCAGGAGGGTCAATCCGTAACCCGGAGATGCAATCCCTGCCGGAAAAATAGCAATCCAACCAAATTCGCAGTTCCTCGAAAACAGCATAATCAGGCTCATAAACCCATGTGCCTGTTTTAGACGGGTAGTACTTTTGTCCAATAAACCATAATCCGGTGAGTGCTCCTTGTTCGGCGGATGCTGTCATAGCACCCAAAGGAGTATCGATTGCACAGGTATAGATCATGATTTCAACAACTCCTTTCTTAGATTTATAATTTTTTTCCAAGTGAATTCCACAAAGTAATGGTTGCATATGAACGCCACGGTCTCCATGCTTGGGACAAAGCCAATATTTCCTCGGCCGCCATTCCGAAAAGGGCCTCTTTTACTCCGTAATCGGTATGAGGGAAGGCATCTGGCCAACCGAGGGCCCGCATCGCAATATATTGAACTGTCCAGGGGCCAAATCCGGGAAGTTTGCGGAGTTTTCCCAATTCTTGGCCCGGGTCCGCCAGGTAAGAGAGCGTTATGGAACCAGCCTCCAAAGCTTTCGCCAGGGCTAGAATCGAGCGGGCCTTGGCGCCGGTTATGCCAAGCGGTCCCAGATGATTTTCGATCGCAACTTCCAGGGCGCAAATTTTATCGGGTTGAGGGAACGTGAAAGCAAGTCCGGTAAACGGGGTGGCTATTTTTTTGCCGAAGGCGGTGGCCAGCCGCATGGCCAGGGTACGGGCTGCTTTGACGGTTATCTGCTGACCCAAAACGGCCCGCACCGACATTTCAAAAGGGTCAAAGCATCCCGGCAACCGAATTCCCGACACACAGATATTCGGCCTGAGTTCGTTCATCGTCACAAGTTTCTCGTAAACTTTCTCGGGGCTGCAATTTATGTCAAACAAATGCCTGATTCTCGCCAATACTTGAGACAGAACGGGAAATAACGTTGGCGCCAGGGTTACGGAAAGGGCGTTTTGCTTTGGCTTATTTGCTACCGAGATCCAGCCATAATGGACCGTCGCGCCCTTTTTGATGGATACCGTGCGGCGGTAAGCATCGTCGTCCACGCTCTCGACCCCCGGAATGGCCCGGGCGGCGAGAAAGGAAAGCAGGTTGTTCCAGGCGTACGGCGGGCGATAGCCGAGCGAGAGAGTAATTTCGTCATTGTTTTCCGCCAGGCTTTGACCATTGTTCCGGAGCTTGCTCGGTGTAAGCCGATAATGTTCTCTGAACAGGTCGTTAAACCGGCGGATGCTCCCGAAACCAGCGGCCATTGCCACATCGGTCACCGTGAGCCGAGTATCGGTGAGCAGACTTTTAGCCAAAAGCAATCGTTTGGTCTGAAGATACTTTATGGGCGAGGCGCCGTATTCAGTAAAAAAAACCCTACGCAAGTGCCGGTCCGTAATTCCAAGCATAGCTGCCAAGTCGAAAATCTTGCGAGTGGTCAGGCAATCTTCTTCAATGATCAGGGCGGCGCTTCGCGCCAATCGTGTGACCGAATCCACCCTGGCCAGACCCGGCGCCAATTCCGGGCGGCACCTGAGGCACGGCCTGTAACCGGCCTCCTCGGCTGCAGCCGCGCTGACGAAGAAGGTGCAGTTTTCCTCCTTGGGAAGTCTTACCCGGCAAATGGGGCGGCAATATATGCCGGTGGAAGAAACTCCGCAGAAGAATCGGCCGTCAAACCGGGAATCGTGAGTCTGCATTGCCGTATAGCAGGCTTTGGCATCCAAAAGCAGGTCGAGTGTTCCAGTTTGCGTCATTTTCTTCCCCACGTTTTTATTGTAGTGCGGAGAAGAAAAAATACTAGCTGTTTTCGGACATAGACAAAAATAATAACCGGGAATCCAGGTGAGCTTAGAATATGAGAGCTATTGTCTCAGCAAGCCGCTTTCCGTTTATCGCACGAAAAGAGGTGCGAATACATTCCGTACCCTTCTTTCTGCAAATCTTCTTTGGGAATGAACCTCAATGCAGCGGAGTTGATGCTGTAGCGCGTTCCGGTCGGCGATGAATCGTCCTTGAACAGGTAGCCGAGGTGCGAGTCGCCAATCTGACTCCTGACCTCGGTGCGTCTAATGAAAAATAGCTTCCGGATCTTTTTTTCAGAGATGTTATCGGGCTCGAGCGGCTTGGTAAAGCTCGGCCATCCCGTGCCGGAACGAAATTTATCAAGAGAACTGAAAAGAGGTTCGCCGGAAACGATATCGACGTAGATGCCATCTTTATCGTTGTTCCAGTATTCATTCTTGAAAGCAGGCTCGGTGCCGTTCTCTCGCGTTACCTTATACTGGAGCGGCGACAGGGTTTTCCTGAGTTCTTTATCGCTCGGCCTGACATAGCCCGGCGCGTCCCCGGCGGCTTTAGTCAGATGATTGGCGGATTCTGAGAAATCCTGGGCCAACCGGAAACATCCTCCGGCAAAAGCGGGAACCGGCAACTGAGCAACCATTCCGTCCGTTCCGGCTTGCTTCTCGGCGCTGTGCGAAAGTCCCGGTCCCGGACCCAACAGGACGGCGACAACGGCTAAAAAAACTACAAAACCGGATTTCATCAGCATCTCCTTGATCGATCATTCCCGCATGCCGGGCGCCTCCCGGCCTCTAACCGGGTACTTCGTCCTCACAATAGGATGTTAAAGCTCGATTTGCAGTTTACAATCCCCGTTAATTCATTCGTGACTCGAGCCGCACTTTTTATCACGGCTTTGAGTCTCATTTGCCTGTGGCCGTCTTCATGCTTTGGAAATGCTCATTTGCAGAACGCAGTACAGCCGTTTCGAGGAACTGCTCCACCGTCACGTTGCTGCCAAAAGCTGGAATGTAGCCGGCCTTATCAAGTTCCGAATCTTCAAGGCCGCCTGCAAACTCTACGATCTTCCGGCCACGATCTCGAAGAATCTCCAATACTTCGGATTTCGCGCATCCGGCGTGTTCCCTGGCATGACGGTTGGCATTTTCCGTGATCTGCTCCGGGGTCAACTCCGGGAGCTTCTCGCCTTTCAGGATCATCGTTGCCCATGACACCGCAGGGTAGTGGTTTGCTCCAATATGCCGCGCCGTCACCCCCACCGGCCACTCCTCCACGCCGATCTTTTTCAATTCGGTTTCCGTGCAGCTCTCAACAAATGAGATAACTTCCTCATTAACCCAGATAATTCTCGGTTGACTCTCACCAATTTTTCGTCATACTCCAACAAATCCCGTCAAATGTAAAGGTGAAACCTAAAGGGAAGGTTTAGGGTAGAGCTCCTAGCGCATACGACGGAAA
>JBKQTS010000291.1:0-20581 GCA_052143075.1 Syntrophobacteraceae bacterium
TCATCGCTTTCTGCAAGGAGAAGCTCGCAGCTTACAAGGTTCCCAGATCGGTCGAGTTCCGGGACGAGCTCCCCAAATCGGCTGTAGGAAAGATACTGCGAAAGATCTTGAGGGACGAGGAAGAAGCTAAGCTGAAGTCAGAAGCGTGAGGCAAGCGGCAGGGGAGTGTGACCGAGGACTGAGGACTGAGGGCTGAGGGCTGAGTGGTTTTTTGAACAGAAAAAGATTTCAAACTAAAATCCCCCCCTGCCCCCCTTTAGAAAAGGGGAGGGCATAAAGCCCTCCCGAATGAGCCGCGTGACGATGCCAAGCAAAGGGCGGGGTTTTTCCGGGTCTAAAAAGTCCCCGCCCTCTCTTGAACACATCGCTAAAATCAGCACCATCTTGAACGCAATTCTTCCTGCCGCCTGCGTCACCCGCGAAGCATGAAAACGGCATTTCCCAGGTAACTTGGTATCAAAAGGTCGTGGGCCAGTTTGCAAGCAGCCTCTGACTGCGGTGCCCCTCATCACTCCCCATAGCCAGTCTGAGTATCCGGCTCAGAACTCTCCGCGTATCACGAGGATCGATGACGTCTTCCAGCAAGTGTAAGCCCGCTGCTTTCCAGGGAGCGCCGGCGGCCCTGATCTGTTGTTCGGCCTGCTCCCGCGCGGCTTTGACATCATCTGACTCGTCGATTTTTCTGCGATACACAACATTAGCCGCCACTTCGGGCGCCATGAAGCTGATTTCGGCGTTCGGCCATGCAAGGACGAAATCAGCGCCCATGCCTGTGCCGCACATGTTCGAATACGCCATTCCATAAGACTTCCGGATGACCAGCGAAATCTTCGGTACAGTGGAAAGCGCCAGTGCCTCAATGAAATTGATGATCTTGCCTGGCATGCGCTTAATTTCAGCGGCCTTGCCGACAAGAAAACCAGGGGTGTCGTGAAGAAATATCAACGGAATATTAAACGAATCACATAGGCAGATGAAGCTGCAGCATTTATCGCAACCGTCCGGCCCCATGGCTCCTGCCGTATGCATTGGCTGGTTTGCGATCAACCCTACGCTTCGTCCTTCCATGCGGGCAAGACAGGTTATCACACTCTTATCGAAATCGGGCTTGAGCTCGAAAATCTGCTCGTCATCAACGACGGTCTTGATTACATTGGTCATGTCGTACCCGCGGCGCAACTCATCCGGAACAATGGAGAGCAGGAGTTCTTGCCTCGTTTCCTGATCATCTCCCCTCGGAGGCGACAGCGGAGGCAAATCCCGGGCCTTGGACGGCATGTAGGAGAGGAACTCACGTACTATACGGAAACAGTCATCCTCGTCTTCGGCCACCCGATCTACCTGACCCGTGATTTCCGCATGGAGCTTCCAGCCTCCCAGTTCTTCGTTTTCAACCTGTTCTCTGGTGGCCACTTCCAGGACCCTGGGACCGGAAACGGCCATACACGATCCTTTAACCTGAACCACGAAATCCGAAAGCGCCGCCAACCAGGAAGGCCCTCCGAAACACTCCCCCATGATTGTAGCCACGGCCGGCACCTTGCGGCATCGCAAAGCCATTTCCTTTCGCATGGTCATGGAGCTTAGCCCGTCCGATCCCATGATATCGGGTATGCGAGCGCCCCCACCCTCGCCCAAATGGATTACGGGATAACCTTTCTCCTCTGCCCAACTGTGCAGACGATAGCTTTTTTCGACACCAATCCGGCCACCGGTCCCTGCCAGAACCGTGGCATCATCGGCTGTAACTGCAACGGTCCGCCCGGAGATCGTGCCGAAGCCGCAGATTTTGCCGTCAGCAGGCGTTTTGTCTTCCATCCCCTGTATGTCTGAATGATTAAGCAACCCAAATTCGAAGAAGCTCCCGGGGTCCAGCAATTTCTCCACTCGCTCCCGGGCGGTCCCAATGCCCATGGAGTGTTTCCCCGCGACCTTTTCGAGACCTCCCATCTCCAGTGCCCTGGACTTGTGCCGTTTTAGTTCCTCAAGCGCATCCTTCATTCCCATTCGCTGTTACCTCTTCATCAATATTTCATGCCAGGCAAGTTGAGTGAGGCCGTATTGCCGCCGTCGACCGGAAGGGCTTGACCGGTAATATAACTGGCTTCATCACTGGCCAGAAAAAGGATGGCTGCGGCTATCTCTTCCGGCCGGCCATAGCGCCGCAACTCGCAGCGGCTGCCCAATTTATCGAACTTCCCCTTTGCTCGAGCAAAATCGAATACGGGCTTCGTCATGCCCGTCTCGATCAAACCGGGACAGACCGCATTCACCCGGATATTGAATCCCCCCAGGTCGCAAGCTGAAGTCTGGGTAAAGCTGATGAGGGCGGCTTTGCTGGCGCTGTAGGCATTGCCTCCCGCCCCGGAGCGGATGCCGGCTACCGAAGCCGTATTGACTATTGCGCCCTTTTTGCGTTCCATCATGTGCGCGGCGACATACTTCGTGGTGAATACTGCCGCCATGACGTTCACCCCGAAGATTTTATCCCAGTCTTCCCCGTCTTGTTCTTCCAATGTGGTCAACCGCCCCGTAATTCCGGCGTTGTTGCATATAATGTCAATTACGGAGTAGCTTTGAAGCGCCAGGTCGACCAAATTCTTAACCTCATGCTCATTGGACACGTCCGTTTTGCGTATAACCGCCTGGCCCCCTTGCTCAAGAACAAGGTTCTGCGTTTCCCTCAGCCCTTCTTCATTCCAATCGGCCAGGACGAGCTTCGCCCCTTCCCGGGAAAAAAGAACTGCCGTGGCTCGGCCAATGCCGCTGGCGGCCCCGGTGATAATGGCGACTTTCCCCTCAAGTCGGCCCTCCCTATCGGTTTTCATATTTCCTCCCCCAAAAAAATCGGCAAAAGCGAAAGTGCCCCTCCCCGCCGAACCGGGAAGGGGCACGTGGAACAATCAAGCCATGCCTTTATGATCGCAAAGAAGTGTCGCTTTATATGTATTGCCCCCCGTCGACTTTGATCACTTCACCCGTTATGTGGCGCGCTTTGTCCGAGGCAAGGAATACAATAACATTCGCCAGGTCTTCGGGTACGCCCACACGCTTCAACACTATTTCGGCCATGGCCATATCGAGGATCTTATCTCGAGAGGGGGATTCCTTTAACATGGAGGTTTCGATCAAACCCGGGGCCACAGCGTTCACATTGACGTTGAAGGCGCCCAGTTCTCTGGCTAACGCTTTAGTATACCCGATTATCCCGGCCTTGGACGCAGAATAATTCGATTGGCCAAATTTCCCGCGAAGCCCGTTTATCGAAGTGATATTGATGATTTTGCCATACTGTTGATCTTTGAACAATGGAGCTGTATGGCGCACGAAGTTAAAATAACCCTTCAAATTGACGTCCAAAACCCTGTCCCATTGCTCTTCGCTCATCTTCCAGGATACGCTGTCCCAGTTCATCCCGGCGTTATTGACCAGGATGTCGATGCGTCCAAACGCTTCAAGGGCTTTTGTCACGACCTGTTCGGCTTCAGCGAATACTGAAATATCGCATTTTACCGCGATAGCTTTGCGCCCCATGCCTTCGATCTCACGAACATAGGACAAAGCTTCTTCCTCATGCTTGCGATAGGTTAGGCATACGTTTGCGCCTTCTTGAGCAAGACCGAGCGCCGTCGCGGCGCCGATACCCTGCGACCCGCCAGTGACAATTGCGTTTTTTCCTTCCAGCATCATGACTTCCCCTGTTCCCTGTTCCAGGTGTTTTGCAGTTTTTCTGCACTTATCGATAGCCACGAATTTGCCGAAGAGCTATGATACAGCTATAATGTATTTATTTCAACCTTTAACTTAAGGTAGTTTTCCGAAGACTGCACACCGCGACTTGGAGAAGATCGTGAGCGGGCAAACGGCGATAAATTTATCCGGAATAATGCATCCAGGATATGCTTTTTGAGGCTGCTGTTGCTGGAAATCCGAATGAAGCAGGTGATCCACTTCCTTTCGCAGAACTCGTAGAGATCGGGACCCGCAAAAGCTGCATCTCCACGGAGCCAAAACTGTTTGAACCAGAACCGGTAGCGGTCAACCAGAAGAGAGATAAGATCCAAGACGAGATCGGCTGAATGCGCGTTTCCGGCTCTTAGCTTTGCGTCCGGAAGATCTCCGTTGCCGGTGAAGGAAAACAGAGGATGGTACCTCACAGCGTTGGCAGGGACGCTCGCACGCACCAACATTTCGCATGCGAGCACCCCTGCATTCCCGCCGTCTCCCGGGCAAGCCTTTTCTAGCAACCCGGGTTGGCATCACTTGTTAGAGAGTGCATTGGCGTTAGCGGGCCTACGGGCGGCTTGGACTTATTTTTTGCTCCTGCTTGTCCTGCGTGCTTAAGGCCTCTCTGTCCCCACCGCTCATGCCGGCGATGTACCTTACCAGCTTCTTCCTGGACTCGATGTCGTACTGGCCGGTGATGGCGATCTGTTCCATAACCGGTGAGCCGCCGCCATGGTAGTTGCCCACTTTGGTTATGCCGCCGCTGGCCGAGCATAGGATGTCGCCCAGGTACCGCCAGAACTGGGCCTGATCCTCCGGCGCCATTTTGGGGTTGCGCTTGGTATATTTGAGGAGCAGGTCTTTGGTCTCGGGGTTCACGAAGTCCCTCTCGTGAGGGAAAGTGGCCACTACTCCGCCCGCGATGTCGCAAAGGATCTCAGCTTCCCTGTAAACAGCCTCACCCGACAAGCAGCGGCCCACGTTGCAATAAATCGAATTCGGAATGTAAGATCCGGGTCCATAGGGAACAAGACCCATGCCCGGCATGTAAACTTCGGGTTTGCCCATGGCCGAAGCCGTGTATCCCGCGGCATAACCCAACTCCGTGGTCATGATGATCTCGGCCAGCTTCTCCCTGACGTGGGAAGCCTTATGAACGTTGTTAACCTCGGCTGCCAGGGCTGCAGTCCCTAAAAGCAGATCGCCGATGGCCGGCTTACAACCTGAATATGAATGCCGGTGAAACAGAGCGAAAAGGAGAGCCAGCACTCCTCCGTGCTGCCATTCACCCGCCATGAATACCCTTTCCCACGGAACAAAGCAGTCGTCAAAAATCATATAGGAATCCGTGGCGCCTTGCATGAACCCTCGCTTGAAGTGCTCTCTGGGTCTGAGGTTATGAGCAGTCATTACCTGCTTCAACCCTTCCCAGTCTCCTGGAACGGCAAAGGCCACGGCGTAGTCTTTATCTTCGGGGCGCAATGCCCTGGTGGGAACCACCAGCACCTCGTCGGCCACGGATGCCTCTGAGATGTGCACCTTGCATCCGCTGACCACTATGCCGTCCTTAAGCCTCTCTTTGATTCGCACATAAGCGTCCGGATTCGGCTGCTCGGCAGGCCGCAGCATCCTGTCGCCCTTGACGTCTGTCTGGGCGGCACAGCCAATCAAGTCCTCGGTCTGAAAACGCATCAGCCATTTCTTGAAATTCGCATGGTACTCGGTGGCGCCTTTGTTGACCTTGTCCGCTTCGTATGAAACGTTGTAAATGGCGTTGGTGGCGTCGCACCCCATGCAGCGCTGGATGCAGCCGCCCACCTGTTGACACAATTGGCGGGTCATGTCCTGCTTCTTGTGCAGGTCGTCGGTGTTCTGATGAATGTGAGTGAAACGATTGATCCTCTCACCCGTGAGATGAGAGATGGCCGTCAACAAGGTTTGATTCTCCGGTTTGGCCGCCTCATCGTAGGTGGTTCCTATGGTGTCGAGACATGGCATCTGCAATTCGTCTGTGCGGTCGATTAGAGATCCATTGAAATAGACGTTTCTCTTCATCTTGGCCAGACCTTGGATATACTGTTCCTTCGTTCTCATGTTGCCTCCTGACAGATCGGGTAATAAGGTTTGAATCAGGGTTTCATATAATGCGGTAACCTGCCGGTCGGAACCACGATTGGCTTGATCCGCTGTCCTTAGCTCCTTTCGCAGGATACTGCCTTTCGCGCTCAGTAAAATTAACCAATTACACAAACTTCGACAACTTTTATTTCATAAGGTTTTGCTTGCGGTAGTCGCATTATCTCCCATGGGTGGCTGTTTAATGATGCACCGAACTGAGGATGAGCCTGCGGACCGCTTTCGCAGGCTCATCATTCGTCAGGCGACTCTCTCTATGATCGTGGCCACGCCCTGGCCTCCACCCACACAGGCGTTAGCGCATCCGTATCGTCCGCCCTTCTTCTCCAGTATGCGGGCCAGGGTTCCCACGAGCCGGATACCGGTGGCTCCCAGGGCATGCCCAATGGCGACTCCGCCGCCCATCACATTGACCTTGTCCGGATCGAGACCGAGTTCTTTGATGCAGTTAAGAGCTACAACGGAGAATGCCTCATTTATCTCCCAGTAATCGACATCCTTGGCTTGCAGCCCCGCCTTTTGAAGGGCTTTCTGGCTGGCGGGCACGGGTCCTGCGCCCATGATGGTGGGGTCCACACCCGCGAACCCGATGGACTTTACAGTGGCCAGAGGCTTGATTCCTTTTGCCTGTGCCGTCTCTTTGGACATCAATATCATTGATGAGGCCGCCGCGTTGAGGGGCGACGAATTCCCTGCCGTAATCTGGTGGTCCTTCTTGTAAGCAGGTTTCAGTTCCGCCAGACCTTTGAGCGTGGTGTCGGCTCGCACCGCCTGATCCGTTTTCACGGTAATGACCGTACCGTCTGCCTGCACCGCCTCAATGGGCAGTATCTCACTATCGAAGAAGCCCTCTGATTGGGCCTTTGCGGCCAGTTGGTGAGATCGCAGAGCCCATTTGTCCATATCTTCCCTGGTCAGGCCGGATTTAGCGAGCAGCTTTTGAGCGGTAAGTCCCATGTTCATGGTTGTCATCATGTCCCAGTGCATGTACTCGGGGGCCGTGAACAGCGCCAGGTTGGCGGAGATCAATCCACCTTCCGTGGTTGATTGTCCCATGGGAACCCTCGTCATGTGCTCCATTCCTCCCACCATGACGATGTCCGCGTTGTTGGTGGCAATTTCCAGAAAACCCATATGAATGGCAGCCATGGAAGAACCACATTGCTGGTCTACGAATTTGGCTGCAACGGTTTTGGGGAAGTTGGCCAAAAAAATCGGTATACGGCCTCCGTAGACCCATTGTTCGCCAACCGCTGTGGCGCACCCTACGATGAAATCCTCGATTTCTTCCGGTTTGATTCCTGTTCTGTTGGCCAGTTCGGGGAGTAACTTGGCCAACAGCTCATCGGCTCGCATTCTGCCGAACACGTCTCTGGCCGGGTCCCTCGGCCGGCATCGGGATTGAGCGGTCCTAAGGTATCCTGCTATGACAACTTCTCTCATTTGTTGCCTCCTTTGTAATGAATGAGTTAGGGCAGGGGAGCATGGGGTGGTTGGCGCAGCCCCTCAATACCCGCCAAAATCAAACTCAGTCGTCGAAAACAGCGCTTTTCATCTCCACTGTCAGTCCGTCGGACTCCATGAGCCTCGACGCCAACCCGTAAATCTTTGGCACTTCATAATGAAAGAAGTACCGCATGGTACAAAGCTTGCCTTCATAAAACTGTCTGTTCACATCGGAGCATTCACTATCATCCAGTCCCTTACAGGCGGCCAGCCCCTGAGCCAGCCACTGCCAGGCAATCGCAATGGTCCCGAAAAATTCAAGGTAAAGAGTTGCATCAGCCAGAAACTTCTCCAGGTCTCCCTTCATGGCAAGCTGCACCAGGTGCATGGTGACACTCTGAAGTTTTTCCAAAGCTTGTACAAGTCGATCCGAGTAAGGTTTGAGCACTTCGCGGGACGCGGCGGCCCCGATCACGGCCTGAACCTCCTGCAGATAAAGCCGCAAAGCCCTGCCGTCCTTCATGATGACTTTACGCCCAAGCAGGTCCATGCCCTGAATACCGGTCGTGCCCTCATGAATGGGATGTATTCTCATGTCGCGGTAGTATTGCTCCAAGGGGTATTCCTGGCAGTATCCATAACCGCCAAGGATCTGGAGCCCCTGACTTACCGACATAACTCCAGTCTCCGAGGGGTAACTCTTCGCCACAGGGGTCAGCAAATCGAGTAGCAGCTCGTACCGTTCCCTTTGCTCGGGATTCTCTGTCCGCGCCAGGTCGGAGTACATGGCGCACTGGAGAATCACGGATAAAGAACCCTCCGTGACCGCCCTTTGAAAGAGCAGCATTCTCCTGATGTCAGCGTGTTCGATAATGGGAATCTGAGGGAGCGTCGGGTCCTTGCTTGACAGCCTTCGGCCCTGCGGCCTCTCCCTGGCATATTCCAAAGAAGCGTAATAGGCGGCCGAGGCAACGGCCGTAGCCTGCATACCCACACCTATCCGCGCCTCATTCATCATTTGAAACATGTAAGAGAGACCCTTGTGTGGTTGGCCCACAAGATATCCCCGACAATCGTCATTTTCCCCGAAACTGAGCTGGGTAATCGGACAGCCCCGATAGCCCATCTTGTGATAGACCGTGGTCACGGTCACGTCGTTAGGTTCAAGGGTCCCGTCACTTTTGAGCCTCATCTTGGGCACCAGGAAAAGAGAGATGCCCTTGGCGCCGGGCGGCGATCCCTTGATTTTGATCAGCACCATGTGGACGACGTTCTCCACGCCGTCATGATCTCCTGCGGAGATGAAAATTTTTTGTCCCCGGATCTTGTAATATCCCTGGTCCGTTGGCTCCGCCTGAGTGGTGATGTCTGAAAGAGAGCTTCCGGCCTGAGGCTCGGTGAGGGCCATCGTCCCCTGCCACTCTCCCGCCAGCATCCTGGGGGTGTAGGTTTCTATCAGCTCACTGGTCCCGAAAGACAGAATCAGATGGGCCGCCCCCGCGGTCAAACCCGAATAAGCACTGGCGGCAAAATTGGCAGCGGCAAATGCGTATTCGCAAGCCTGGCTCACGCTGACCGGCAATTGCTGGCCGCCTACATCGTAGGGCATGGACGAAGAGATCCATCCGCCCTCTCCCCACTCCTTCATCATGGTCTTGACCATAGGATGGACTTTTACCTGGCCGTCTTCCAAAACCGGAGGCTTTTCGTCCATTTCCTTCAAGTATGGATACATCACGTTACGGGCTAACCTGAGGGCCGTATTCACAACGAGGTCATATGTCTCCCGGCTGTGGTCTTCATAATAAGGTAAGCTGGAAAGCCGCTCCACATCGTGCACTTCGTAGAGCATGAAATCCAGGTTCCGCTCGCTGACAAATTTTTTTGCCATTAGGTCCTCCGTTAAGTCGGGTAAAAGGTCTTACCTGATTGGGCCATCTGTTTCAATAACTCCGCCGGCTGGAACCTCATTCCGTACTTCTTTTCGAGTTCAACCAGCTTGTCGTAGACCTTGGCGACGCCCCACTTGTCGGCATAGCGTAATATACCGCCCCGATAAGGTGGAAATCCGGTGCCATAGATCATTGCAAGGTCCATGTCCTGCGGCCTGTCACAAACTCCCTCCTGCATCATCAGTGCCGCCTCATTAATAGCCAGGGCAAGCATATCGTCGATTATCTCCTGGTCCGGCATCTCCCTGGGGGAAATCCCTTTCGAGTCCAGGTAATTTTGAACACAATCCACTACCTTCTTGTTAGGCACGGGCTTGTCGCCGCTGTAATCCATGTAGCCGGCACCGGTTTTTCTTCCATAACAGCCTGTCTGGTAGACCAGTTCCGTGAGCGGGTGCATCTTGTATCTTTCCCCCAGCCTTTTCTCGAAAGTCTTATTTACGTGATAATTGATGTCGATACCGGTGAGATCGGCAAGCTCCGCCGGGCCCATAGGCATACCGAAATTCTTCATTGCCCTTTCTATCTTGAAGCCATTTACTCCATCAGCGGTCAGGAAGACGGATCCTCCGAACAGGCCTCCAAGCTGCCTCGAAACGTAGAACCCGGGCGCGTCGTTGACCACGATGGGCACCTTCCTGATCGCACGTGCGAAAGCTACGGAGGTGGCCAGGGTCTGGTCGGAAGTCTTTTCCCCGCAAATGATCTCCAAAAGCATCATGCGATGGGCCGGGTTGAAGAAATGAAGGCCGATCATGCGTCCAGGATCTTTGAGCACTGAAGCTATTTCGGTAATCGGCAGAGCTGAGGTGTTGGTGCCAAATACGGTGTCGGGCCTGCAGATCCCTTCGAGCTTCTTCCAGATATCCTGTTTGATGCTCATGTTCTCAAGCACGGCTTCTATGATCAGATCGGCGTCTTTTGCGTCCTCGAGAGACGTAGTCGCTTTGAGCTGCTTATTCAGCATTGCATCTAAATCGGCCGGGGTCATCTTTTTCTTCTTTAAGGCGTAATCGAAAGTCTTCTTGACAGCCCCCACGCCTTTGTCCACAGCCTCCTGGTTAATGTCCCACAGGACCGTTTCAAATCCGCCCGTGAGCAAAAGGTTGACGATTGCCGATCCCATTACCCCGCCGCCAAGCATCACGGCCCTCTTTAACCGGGCTGGTTGAATTCCCTCGATGCGCGGAAGCCGGCCGGCAGCCCTGGTATTCAAAAATATGCCGATCAGGTTTTTCGCGATATCTGAAACCGCGCAATCGGCGAATATATCGGCTTCCCGCAGGAGATCTGCTTCAATGTTGGGCGTCAAGCCTTGTTCCACGGCTTCGATCACTTTGAAGGGGGCCAGGTATCCTTTGGCTTTGCTCATAGCCATGAATTTGGCGGCGTTCGCCGTAGCCTTTAGCTCGGCCGCGCTTGGAAGCCGGGAATTTCTGTTACGAGTTCGCCTGTTCTCAAGTGAAATTTCACCCGAGATAAATTTGTTGGCTGCTGCCACCGCTGCCTGCACGAGGTTCTCCGGGACCACCACCTCATCGATGAGCCGTCTGGATAGGCCCTGTTCGGCACTGATAGGGTCCCCCGCGGTCATCATCTCCAGGGCATTGAACAGACCTATGAGCCTGGGCAGACGCTGGGTTCCACCAGCGCCGGGTATAAGTCCCACCTTAACTTCGGGTTGTCCGAGCTGGACGCCGTCGCCAGCGACCCTGTAATGACATGCCATTGAAATTTCGAGCCCTCCCCCGAGCGCATTCCCATTGATGGCTGCTATCACAGGCTTGGGGCCCATCTCGATCTGGTTTAGAAAGCCTGAAAAGCCCACCACCCCGGGCAACAGCACATCTTTTTCCCTGACTTGGTAAACCCCCTTGAGATCCGCGCCTGCTATGAAGTTTTTCCCGGTGCCCGTAAGCACAATCGCTTTGACCTCGGGGTCCTGGAAACCGCTGGAAACAGCCTCGACCAGCTCAATCACGAAGTGCTCCGAAAGCTGGTTTACCGGCGGATTGTTCATGAAAAGGACTGCCACACCATTTTGAACTTCTACTCTCACACTGTTGAAGTCTGTCTTCATCCTCGTTCACTCCTTTCGCCCGGCGCGGTCGCAGGCATTCATCGCTCGAGGCCCGACAAGGTACATCCCTATTGAGTCCTTTCACTAAGAGGCGCCGAAACCGCTGATGTCAAAAGCTCAGTTACCTGCTCAATTTCTTCAGCCATGTCCACCGGGGCGGAATCGCTTAATACCAACCATCGTGTGGACATGTGAATAAAAGCCCCGAAAAACATGTTGCGGAAGACTCGGGCATTAACGGTCGGTCGGAAAACACCCGCAGCCTTGCCCTCCTCTATGATGTCCTCGATTAGTCTGCAGTAGGTGCGAAATATTTCAAATGCCTTGGAGGTGTAAAATTTATCGCTCGCATGAAGCCGCATGAGAAACAATTTCAGAAACTCGCGGTCACTCAGAAAGCGCGAAAAATGGTACTTGATCAGTCTTCGAAGCTTTCGATCGGGGCTCTTGATATCGAACGCTCCAACGACTTGCGCCAGATAAGAGCCGAGTTGATCTTCTGCTATGGCAAGAAGAATATCTTCCTTGGATTGAAAGTATTCGTATATCGTCCCATCGGCCACGCTGGCCAAACTGGCGATCTCCGATATGGTCGCCTTGGCAAAATCCTTTTCTGCAAAGATTTTTTTTGCTGCGTCGATGATGGCGTCCAAGCGGTTCACCCGGCGTCCTTCCGGTGGCCCTTTTGCTTCGACCATCGCATCCACCAGGTTCACGACATCTTCAAAATCCGATACGCCTAAGGCCACTTCGCCGGTTGTCAGGGAACTAATGGTTTCCATGTCCAGAGTCCCCAGCACCACGTCACGAATGAGCCGGATCGGAATATCCGAACGAAATTTTCCCTCTTTAACTCCTCGAGCCAGTATCGAAGACACCATGCGAGTATATTCGCGAACTATTTCATAAGAAGGGCTGGAATAGTACGCCTCAATTGAGCGGCATTCCATGAGCAGCAACCGAGCGTAACCCCTGTTCATGTCGTGATACTGCAGTTGCATCCATATCACCTTTCGCAGTTGGCTCAGCACGTCCGGAATTCCAGCGAGATGCTCTTTTAACTGCGCATTTTGTTTCTTTAATTTTTCTCCGGGCACGGAGAAAAGGAGGTCTTGTTTGCTCTTGAAATACAGGTATATGACCGAATTTGCCACATTGGCCTTACGGGCGATTTCAGATATCAATGACGATGCAAAGCCCTTCTGCGACATGACTTCTTCCGCTGCCGCCAAAATTTTCCACTTCGTCGCAGAAGCCGAGCTATTTCGTACGTTTTGCTTCAACGTCGTTTGCATAATCTATGATGACCGTTCCTAAATGAATCATGTTCAATGATGAAAAGTGGTGAGAAAGGAAAGTCTTCCACGCTTGACAAGCATAACTTTAGCATGGTAGGAGTATCACTGTAAAGAATATTATTTTTCCGAATAAAATTCTTAACATCGGCTGTTTTTTAAAGCAAAGCGTTTAGGGGTGCCGGTTTGCGGTGAATTTGCGGCATGGTGCTTCCAGAATCGCACCGAGTTCTTTATCTTAATTCGGGCAATTTTGGCAAAATAGTCGCGAAAACAAGGCTCGTTTTTTCTTGTCACCGAATGGCATTCTGTAAAACCGTTTTGCCCTAACGCTTCTGATTCGGCCCAAAAAGGGTAGAACCGGACTAACATTCCATCGTTTCTTTGGATAGCGCTCCCGTCTTCTTGAGAAGGACATTCGAAGGGGTTGACGAGAGTGAGGAGGCATGCATGATTGATTTGGAGCTGATTGGCAGGAAATGTGGTCCTTTCCCATTCGAGTACACGTGGAAAGATGTTGTCTTGTATGCGCTTGGCATCGGGGCGCAGACGGATGAACTCCCATTTATTTACGAGAAAGCTGAAGGCGGGCTAAAGGTCTTCCCGAGCTTTGCGGCTGTCATGGGTGGCGCCGTGTATGCTCAACTCTTCAAGGATGTCAAGGTCGACTTGTCCAGATTTGTTCACGGGGAGGAAGCGCTAAGACTTCATGGCGCGATTTCACCTGAGGGCAAAGTCTTCCTCGAAGGAGAAATCACAAATATTTACGACAAGGTCAAAGGAGCGGTGATCATCTGGAGTATGAAGGTCATGACTGAGACGGGTAAGCTTCTGGCTGAGGTCGAACACAGCATTTTTTATATGGGTGCCGGGGGCTTCGGTGGGGACCCGGGACCCAAGGCCGAAGCGCTTGAGATTCCCGAAGGGACGCAGCCGAATTTTGCCGCCTCCTATTACATTCCGGAAAACCAGGCGGCGCTGTACCGCCTGAACGGCGACCTCAACCCTTTGCACCTGGACCCGAATTTTGCCAAAATGGGAGGTTTTCCCCGCCCAATCCTGCATGGTCTGTGCACTTACGGGCACGCAGTGAGGGCCATAGTCCTCAACGTTTGCGACGGAGATGCGGCGCGCTTCAAGGAGTTCAGGGCCCGTTTCTCGGGGGTGGTCTATCCCGGCGACACTCTTGTGACAGAGGGATGGAAGGATAAGGGTAGTCGTTACCTTATCCGTTCCCGCACCGGCCGCGGCGTGGTGCTAAGCCACGCTTACGCCTGCGTTGAATAATGGAAGATGACCCGACGGCGACATCAAGGAGCAGGGAGCAAAAATGGAGCGGTAAGCAGGAAGTTTTTCGCTTCCAGCTTCTTACTTCTCGCTCCTTGCTTCCATGCCAGCCGGGGTCGAAGTTAACAGGGAACTGAAATAATCCGCACCAACGCTTTTCCTCTTTCACTCTTCGTCGCGTAACGACAGAACCAATTGGAATTATTCTTACTATTTACTATGCCTGCCGCTTTGTAAATTCTGCTCACCAAAAATGATGATAATTCCGAATAGCAAATTGCAGGAGCAGGGATCTTCTTTTGTGGATCATCCCATAGCAGGCATTGTGAAAGGAGTGCAAATGGACGTTTTAAGAAGAGTTTTTTTGAAGTTCTCCGCTGCTTGCGCAGCCGCCCTTGGGCTGGAGTTATCGGCTCCCGGGACCCTGGAGAAGGTGCTTGCTGCCGGGGGAGGCCCTCCCGCGCCATCGTGCCCGATTGCTTCCGATGTTTTTACCACACTCCGGAGGGCGGTCATGCCTGATCCACCTTCGGGTTCGGAGAAAATTCTCCCTAATGAGGTTTCAAAATACAAGCAAAACGGCTATGGCAACTGGCATTACGCACCGGGTATCGATTCCGTCAAGAGGCTCGACATCGTGCCGGCCACTTATAACAGTGCATCTGCCGCTAATTCTGCAAGACTTTTAAGTTTCTTTACCATAACCGACATCCATATCACCGACAAAGAATCTCCTACCCAGGCGATCTATCTTGGCCTCAAAGACGGTGTCTGTTCGGCATATTCTGCAGTTATGCTGTATACGACTCATGTTCTCGACGCTGCAGTTCAGACGATAAACGCCATTCACAAACAAAATCCGATTGATTTCGGTATTTCTCTGGGCGACACCTGCAACAACACTCAGTACAACGAACTAAGATGGTACGTCGATGTTTTGGACGGCAAGGTCATCACCCCAAGCTCCGGTGCTCATGCAGGCGCCGGCGACATCGATTATCAGAAACCTTACAAGGCGGCAGGACTTGATAAGACGATCCCCTGGTATCAGGCTCTGGGCAACCACGATCATTTCTGGATGGGGACAAACCCGGTGAGCGATTACCTCCGGCAGGCCTATATCGGCGAGGATATCCTCAAAATGGGAGATATACTCACCGACCCGGACGGCATAAACAAGCGTGATTTCTATATGGGCGTACTCGACTGCCGGACGCCTTACGGTGACATTATAGGTGCAGGGCCTGTCGGCAGCACAAACGCTCCGAAGATTGCAGCCGATCCGGACCGCCGTTCACTTTCGAAAAAGGAGTGGATGAGCGAATTTTTTGCAACGTCTTCAACTCCGGCCGGTCACGGCTTCAACCAGTCAAATCTCGACAACGGCTTTGCCTGTTACAGCTTCGAGCCGAAGTCGAATATACCGATCAAGGTTATCGTGCTCGACGATACTCAAAGGGAAGACGATGTCGATTTTCACGGCTATGGGCATGGTTCCCTTGACAATGCGCGTTATGAGTGGCTTGTAAGTGAACTTGATAAGGGACAGGCTGAAGGCAAGCTCATGATCATCGCTGCGCATGTACCGATAGGTGCCGAAAAGCCGGAATCTCTTCTCGGTTGGTGGTCCAAATCTTCTGTATCCGAGAAGACGCTGTTTGACACACTGCATAAATATCCGAATCTGATCCTGTGGATTGCCGGGCATCGTCATCTTAATGCAGCTACCGCATTCAAGTCACCTGATGCGGCCCGTCCTGAACTCGGCTTCTGGCAGATTGAAACCTCATCATTAAGGGATTTCCCGCAGCAGTTCCGTATTTTCGACATTGTTCGCAACAGCGACAATACGGTTTCAATCTTTACGACCGACGTCGATCCGGCAGTCAAAGACGGGTCGTTAGCTGCGATATCGCGTTCTTATGGAATCGCGGCTCACCAGATATACTCGAAGACGCTGTCGTCGAGTCCGGCTCTGTCCGGACCGGCCACCGGTTCGTACAACGCAGAGCTTGTCATACAATTGAGCCCTGAAATGCAGACGAAGATTCAGAACTGTGG
The DNA here is from genome assembly GCA_052143075.1 of Syntrophobacteraceae bacterium. GTDB lineage: Bacteria > Desulfobacterota > Syntrophobacteria > Syntrophobacterales > Syntrophobacteraceae > SbD1. The sequence continues at coordinate 15,984 of JBKQTS010000291.1, forward strand.
AACACCGATACGCACATAATTTGTTAAATTAAATGTCTGAGTAGCTCAAAACGTTTGGGACGGTTAGGGAAGGGTTTAAACGTAAATTTTGCGCGAAAAAAGGCTCAACGAGGCAGAGAAATACTGCAGGTTGAGCCTTTTGACTAAAATCCTGTAAATTCCGTCCAAATCCTGCCTGTTCCCGTTTGCAATTCGGGGATGCAAGGACTGCTGTCAACTGTGCTTCAGGCGGCGCCGGCAAAAATGTAAAGCCCGAGCCGCGTGTGGCTATTTATTTGAATAAGAGGCGGCATTACCTTAATCTGCCGGTAAAAGAGCATTTCCCGAGTGCAAAAGGAGAAGACCATGAGTTTGGAGGCGATACAAACCGTGAAGGCCCCCGCCGCTATTGGGCCCTACTCGCAGGCGATCCGCGCCAATGGTTTTGTTTTCGTGAGCGGCCAGATACCGATAGACCCTGAGACCGGGGAAATCGCAGGCGGTGACTTTTCAGGCCAGGCCCGCCGGTCGCTGGAGAACCTGAAGCAGGTTCTGATCGCTTCGGGGGTTGGACTGGACAAAGTTGTTGCTGTCGATGTTTTTATAACCGATATTACCCAATTTTTGGCTTTCAATAAGGTATATGAAGAGTATTTTTCGGCCCACAAGCCTGCAAGGGCAGTTGTTGAGGTAAAGGGGCTGCCAAGGGGCGTGATGGTCGAAGTGAAGTGCATAGCGGTGGCATGAAGAGTTTTTAGTTTCGAGTTTTTAGTTTTGAGTAGTGTCTAAAAACCCATGGCTAATAACTCAAAACTCTTCCATGATCGGGGAATTATTGACGAAGAACTGGACGCGAATTGATCTAACATGCGGGCCTGAAACAGCAGATATCCTGGCTGCAGAATTTGCTGAACTTTTCAGGGTGAGCGTGGAATACATTGCGGGCGGCATCCGCATCTATCTGGATTCCGCCCGATTCGCCGACGAGAAGGAGCGCCTGCGGCAGATTGTCGATTCCGCTCCAACTCTGCCTGACGAAGGCGCGATAGGTCTCGCCTTCTCCGAGATACCCGACGAAGACTGGTCGAGGACGTGGAAAGAACATTTCAAACCTTTGCAGGTGGGGAGGCGATTTCTCGTTTCGCCTACCTGGGAGGCGGTACACTGCGACTCGGAGCGCTTGATCATTCGAATCGATCCGGGGCGTGCTTTCGGGACCGGCCACCATGAGAGCACTCGGCTCTGTCTGGAATGGCTGGAGAGTTGCCACCCGGGCTCAGCTCGGATGTCGTTGCTTGACCTCGGAACCGGATCGGGCATTCTCGCAATCGGCGCGGCCCTGCTCGGATTCCGGAAGGTCATTGGGATCGACAATGACCCCGAAGCCATCAAAGTTGCAAAAGAAAACATTATACTGAACGGGCTGTCGGAAAAAATCAGTCTCTTGTGCGCGACCCCTGAAGGGGTGGGCGGCCTGTTCGACGTCGTGATTTCCAACATCGAGTCCAAGCCTCTTGTCAGGATGTCGGAAACGATCGCCTCTAAAGTGCGTGGTAAAGGGCTGCTCGCTCTCAGTGGAATTCTAATCGAACAGGCCGATGAGGTGAGCGCCGAATATGAAAAAAGAGGCCTTAGGCTAACCGGTTCTAAAACGGCCGGAGAGTGGGTGCTTTTGGGTTTCCAAAAGTGAAAGGGAGCGTATGAAGGATACTGAGTTCACTGGCGAATGGATCACCCTGGACGCCCGGGGAAGCATTGATGTTCCATCAGATCCAAACGTCGGTTTTATCGAAGGCGACGGAACAGGACCTGACATCTGGGCGGCTGCAAGGCCGGTATTCGATGAAGCTGTTCTAAAAGCATATTCCGGAATAAGGAAGATTCACTGGTTCGAACTTCTCGCGGGCGGAAAAGCCGTTGATGAAACGGGCGACCCGTTGCCGGAAAAGACAATCGATCTGATCAGAAAGAGCAGAGTTGCCATAAAAGGCCCTCTCACCACGCCGATCGGGACCGGCATAAGGAGTCTGAACGTAACGCTCAGGCAGTCCCTCGATCTTTATGCGTGTATTCGCCCGGTAAGATATTTCACTGGCGTCCCCTCACCCGTTCGCCACCCTGAAAAGGTCAACATGATCATCTTCAGGGAAAACACAGAGGACGTCTACGCTGGAATCGAATGGGCATCCGGATCCGAAGAGGCAAACAAGCTTGCGTGCTTTCTTGCGGAAAGTTTTAAGGTCACACTGCCTGACTGCTCCGGTATCGGGATAAAGCCGATCAGTCCTGGGGGGACCAGGAGGCTTGTGCGGCGCGCTATTGTCTATGCGATCGAGCGAGGCCTTCCTTCTGTTACCCTGGTTCATAAGGGAAATATCATGAAGTTCACCGAAGGCGCTTTTCGCAATTGGGGCTATCAACTGGCGAAGGAAGAATTCGGGGACCGGACCGTCACCGAAAGCGATGTTCAGTTAAAGTTCGGCGGAAGGACCCCCGAAGGCAAAATTGTGATTAAAGAGCGAATTACCGATTCAATGTTCCAGCAGGTTCTGTTAAGACCTGAGGAATTCAGCGTAATTGCAACGTCCAATCTGAACGGAGACTACCTCTCGGACGCACTTGCGGCTCAGGTCGGCGGGTTGGGGATGGCGCCCGGCGCAAACATCGGGGACCATGCCGCCGTCTTCGAGGCCACGCACGGGACGGCCCCAAAGTACGCCGGTCTGGACAAAGTAAACCCTGGATCGTTGATCCTTTCGGGAGTTATGATGTTTGAGTACATGGGGTGGACCGAAGCGGCGGACCTCATAAGGGAAGGCGTCGAGCGGACAATCAGGGATAAAATTGTCACTTATGACCTTGCCCGGCAGATGAGGGGCGCAAAAGAGGTCAGATGCTCCGAGTTCGGACAGGCGATAATAGAGCATATGGATTAGCAGGAAGCATGAAGTTTTTTGCTTCTAGCTTCGATTCATTTTTCGCCGATCAGGTTTAACGCCTGGCTGAGGTCTTCGCGCAGGTCTTCGAAATCCTCGCATCCTGTGGAAAGACGAACGAGCTCGTCGAGAATGCCTGCCTCCTGCCTTTCTTCCCGCGGAAGGGAAGCATGCGTCATCGAGGCGGGGTGTTCTATCAGCGATTCGACCCCGCCCAGCGATACTGCCAGCGTAATCAGGCGCACGCTGTTCATTAAGGTTATTCCACCCTGAAGTCCGTTTTGCACTCCAAATGAAATCATCGAGCCAAAGCCGTCCATCTGGCGTTTTGCCAGCTCGTGCTGAGGGTGGTCCGGAAGACCGGGATAGCTTACCCATGTTACCTTGGGATGAGATTTTAGAAACTCGGCCAGCTTCATTGCGTTTTCCTGGGCCTTCTCGATCCTGAGGGGCAGAGTGCGCAACCCCCGCAGGATGAGCCATGCCTGGTGGGGGTCCATCGTTCCACCGAAGAGGCTGACGATCTTCTTGACACGGTTGTAATGTTCTTCGGCTTTTGTTACGACCATCCCTCCGACTACGTCGGTATGGCCATTGATGAACTTGGTCAGGCTGTGAATAACGACATCGGCGCCAAATTCAATCGGCCGCTGGAGGTATGGGCTTGCGAAAGTATTATCTACCACCAGAAGGACCCCGTGTTTTTTCGCGATTGCGGCCGCCCCGGCCAGGTCGGTGATTTTCATGCTTGGATTCATGGGAGATTCCACGAAAATCATTCTGGTCGCCGGGCGCATGGCTTTCTCGATGTCTGGCAGCTCCGAGCTGTCCACAAACGTGGTTTCCACTCCATACCGGGTAAGCTCGCTTTCAAGAATCACACGGGAGGAACCGTAAAGACAATTGGCGGCAACTACATGATCTCCCCGGCTCAGAAAGGATATGTAAACCGAACTTACAGCCGCCATTCCAGTAGCGGTGGCCACTCCGGCGAAACCGCCCTCCAACGTTGCGACGCTGTCCTCAAGGGCATTTACAGTTGGATTGTTGAGCCTGGTGTATATGTATCCGGACTGCTTTCCGGAAAATCGGTCGGCCCCGTCGGCCGCGCTCGGGAAAGCAAACGTCGAAGTTTGGAATATGGGAACGGATACTTCTCCGTATATGCTGTGTTCAAGACCTCCGGCATGAATGGCTTTTGTGAATTTTCGCATCGCCGGGTGTTTCTTCAGATCGGTTTTCATTAAAGGATCTCCCTGGATGTGAGGCCCGGGCGCCATGCGTCCCGAAATAGTTTCCGTCCGGATTCTTTGACGTCAAAAAAGTCCTTTTCCGCCCTTGGGCGGTGGGACCGCCACGCCAAGATCTCGACGCTATCCCTGATCTGTCCATGACCAGAGGCGTGACGGTCCCACAGCCCGCCAACATGTGAGGCGGGCGGGCACATAGCATGGATTTAAGGTCTTAAGCACCGAAGTCAATATCGTAGATTTTTTCGAAACAGAGAAATTCTCTTTTGAAGACTCGCCGGCTATAATGCACAGAAAGTCCATCAGGACTCTTAAAGACAGCTCTTACTTAGTTTCCGTCCGGAAAGGGTCCTTTTCCGCCTTGGCGGCGTCAATCTTTGGGGTTTCTTGTGCGGCGTACCCATGTACGCCTCCGCGCAACCCCTCGATTTCC
>JBKQTS010000292.1:0-18303 GCA_052143075.1 Syntrophobacteraceae bacterium
CCACTGAAGATATCGACAAGGCCTGTGTCTATGGCGCGGGCCATCCTATGGGTCCCTTCCGCCTCAATGACCTGACGGGCCTCGACTTGTCGTATGACATTGCGATGGGCCGGTTTCGAGTAACCGGCGACAGGGCAGACCTTCCGACACCCAGCCTTGTGAAGAAGGTTGCCGAAGGCAAGTTCGGCGAGAAGACGGGTGAAGGCTGGTACAGCTACAAGAAATAACCGATTTTCATTAGTTCATTAATTGAGCACCTTCCGGCTTGCACCAGCCGGGAGGTGCTTCTTCTTCCTCAAAATTCCTGTTTGGGAAGGGAAGTTGATAACACCCTTGAGAGATTCATCTGCTTCATCGGATTTTACCCCCTTCATCACTTTTCCGAAGGGAATGGAACAACTGTTATTGACAAGCGCGGTGTAAATCACATATTTCAGCTTCCGCCAGGCAGGCAGCGCCGAATGCAGCCGTGATGCGGGGTTCCCGTGGCACGAAGATTTCGATACCTAATGCATTGCCTATGGCCTGAACCAGGCCGGCATCCTCGCCGCCTCCTCCCGTCAAAACGACATCGGGCTCTATCTTCAGCCTCTTGACGAGCATGCTCACCTTCGAGGCCATGGCGCGATGGACCCCAGCTAGAATGTCCCGGGGCTTAGCGCCCTCGGCGATTCGCGAAACCGTTTCAGATTCGGCAAAGACGGCACAGTTGGTCGAAAACTCAACCGGTTTCTCCGACTGCATCGATAGCGGCCCGATATCCTCCAGCTTGACCTGAAGGATACGAGCGATGATCTGCAAAAAACGCCCGGAACCCGTGGCGCACTTCTCGCTCATCAGGAAGTCGGCAACCCGTCCCTGCGGTGTGATCCTGGCAACTTTCGTAAATTGCCCTCCGATATCGATCACCGTCCGGGCGGCAGGAAACAACACATGGGAACCCATTGCGCTGCAGGTGATATCCGATACCTGGCGTGCGGAAAACGGAGTGCTTCCCGCACCCAGACCCGTTACGATAATGCCGGCCAGCCGGTCGAAGGCGATTCCCGCCCTGGCAAGAGCGGCGTCGATAACCTTCTGGGTTGTCTCACGATAGTTGCCGCCCGAAGCGGCTACTTCCGAAGTCAACAATTTCCGCCTGCTGAGGAGGGCCGCCTTGACCGAAACGGAGCCGACATCAACCCCGGCAAAATACCTTGCAACATTGCTCATTTGAAAAACGTTACGCCCTCCATCACTCTTTTATGATCGCGCCGCATTCCGCGGCCAAAAAAGTCCCGGCCCAGCAGTGCCGCGCCGAGGCCGCCGGTGAGAAACGGGTCGGGAGGAAGGAGGACCGGGAAACCAACCTTTCTCTCTATAGCCCTGACCAAACCGATATTCTTGGCGCCACCCCCCGTAACCACAACATCTTTCTCGATTCCAAGCTGGCGCACCATATTGACGACACGGCCCGCAATGGCTTCATGAAGACCTGCAACAATCTCAGGGATAGCAGCCCCTTCCGCAAGCTGCGAGGTTACCTCGTGCTCGGCGAACACGGTACAGGTATTGGAAATTTTCACATACGTTTCCGCCCTCAAAGACAGCTCCCCCATATCGGCGAGTTCGATACCCAGGGCCTCGGCGATCACCTCCAAGAAGCGGCCCGTACCGGCAGCGCATTTATCATTCATGACAAAATTCGAAACCTTCCCCTGCCCATCCAGTTTTATGCCTTTGCAATCCTGCCCGCCGATATCGATGATTGTCCGCACTGTCGGCTGCAGCACCCGGACCCCTCGTGCATGGCAGGTGATCTCCGTAATCTGTTTGTCCGCGAAGGGAACGTTGATCCTGCCATACCCCGTCGCCACCACAAAATCCAGGGACTCAAAGACCAGGCCGGCCTTCTTCACCGCCGCATCCACCACCTGAAAAGCCAGGTGGCGGTGTTCGGCGCCCGTGGGACCGATGACGGACGAGAGTATATCCTCCTTCTCACCCACGATGACCACCTTCGTCATCGTAGAACCTATATCGATGCCGGCAAAAGGCATGACTACCTGTTTTCCTCGTATGACAGACTTGTTAACAACAGTAACCCATCATTTGGTGCAATGCCCTGCTAGGCATCCCTTAGCGATGTAGTTCGCGCATCGCGGCTTACGAGCGATTCGATAAATGCGCCGATCTGCGCCTTCCACTGGGCCTCTGAGTAATCCCTGAGATCCACCATGTCGGAGATTAGCTGCATCATCGGAATGTCGGTGTACCGCCCAAGCAGCGTCTTCAGGTGTATCTGCCCCACGGTCATCGCGCGGCAGGACCTGCAGGCGTGGAAAACTACGCCGTCGATCCTGTAATCCCCGATCATCCCTAACAGCCTCTCAACCGTCGGATTTCCGCTGTTGGCCCTCGCCCTGGCATGCCGCTGGGTAAAGCGAAGAAACGACCGCCATGCAAGATAGTCCACAGGGTCCTTGATGTGTGAAGGCACCTCCACCGGATCATATCCCCGATAAACATTCTCGATCACAAAGACAGAGCCGAAGCTTTCAAAATAATTGAAAATCCAGAGCGTATGCCACGGAGGCAGGCCGCCGCCGTAAAGCAGACGGTACTTTTCATCGGCAACGACGCCGATCTTGTTCTCCACCTTGTATTTGACTTCATCGTAGAGCGCCTGATAGAAATCCACGGCTGTCTGTGTGCCGGAATAGAAATGGCCGGCGACCATGATGCTGAAGTGGTCCTGCGTCGGCATGGGACCGGGAATCGCAACGCGCAGCCGGTCGATGTCGTACCAGAGCTGCCATGCCTTGTCGCTCAGGCGGATCGTCTCCCAAAGGCGCTCTTTGTCCATCTTGTGTCCCGTCTGCTCCTCAAGAAATGCGATCAGGCCATCGAGCTGCTCCTTCTGGTACCGGATGTAATAATCACGCACCTTGACCAGATCGGCCTCGGGAGGCGGTCCTACGACATCGATGCTGTAGGTCGGCACCTGCAGGTAGCGCCCGGCAGCCTGGTACCATTTGAAGCGTGGATCGCACACGGCGCTGCTCCCCAGCATCATATCCGGTTTGGGCATGCCCCCGTCAGGGGCGTTCTCCGGAATGCCCCCGAGGTCCTGCCGCATGCTGTCAAAACCCAGGCCGATCCGGGCATAGCTGCATAACACTTGCGAATAGCCGTCCTCCTCGGCCTTGAGCAGAAACCGGTCCATATCGCGCTTGGCGGCGCACAGGCCGGCGTAATTCTCTGTAGGAAGCGGAACAATATCCATGGCGCGCACGATTTCATCGTACTGGGACGACACCATGAAATAGGCCACCTTCTTGCCCTGCTCCTTTGCCTCATGAGCGGCCTGATAGATGTTTTTCACCAGGCCCCGCACCTTCCGGGCTGTTTCTGTGCCCTTGACGGCCGTTGTCTTTATCTGATTTTTCTCTTCCATGCGTCCTATCCTATCATTTCTATGAATGCCTGTATCCGGGTGCGGAGCTGCCCGATGGTAGAAGTCGAATAGTCGTCCTCGATCATCAGGACCGGTAGGCCCATACCGCTCAGGTATTCCCGCAGGTCGGGCCCCTCCAGTCCGCACGTATCGCAATAACGGACAATATAAAAAATGGCGCCGTTTGCCTTCCACTCCCCGATAAACCGGGCGACGTGTCCATAGCGTGTCTCCAAGTCATTCTCGCGCGTTTCCGTTTTTGGAACATTGCTCCGGGGGCAATGCGTACCGATATAACGGCTTACGATGCCCTCAAGCGGATCTTCAGTCTCCGGAACATCGTCCCAGAAGGATCTCGTCCCCGTGCAGAGGTCATCGACTACAACCTGGGCCCCGCTTTCCTCAATAAGCGTGATAAAGGCCACGTCGTCTATCTCGTTACCCCAGACAAAAATACGAGGCTCTCCCGTTCTCTGCGGCCGCGGGCGGCTCCTGACTTCCTCAATAAAATGCTCGACCAGATCGATATGCTCCGAGGCCGGAATCCCCATGCCCGCCACAAGTACCTTTGTAACCTCCGTTCCCGAAACGGGCGACGGGTCCTCTTTCCTTAAAGCATACAGCTCCCGAAGCGCCGCCCGTCTCCGGTTATAAAGCACGACAGCCTCGCGGAGCTTGTCATTTTCCATCTTTCGGCCCGACCAGTCCTCCAGACATTCTATAAAGTACCTCAATTCCTCACGGTAAAACGTCTCTGAACTCCGACCCTGCATATGAGGCACATTAATGTAATGGTTAAAAGAAGAGGGCTTGTGGTGCCGCCAGATATGGTACATTCGTTCTATAGTGTCGCAACTGTGCGGTGCCACGAATCCGTCCAGAAAATCGTATTCCCCTCTTAACGCCAGATTGAAGCAGCTCCGGGCGAATGGACACGCCGTCGGCTCGATATACGCGTCCGCCTCATCAATGGCGATACTCTGGTTCCCCTGGATGCGGTACGGCACCATGTCAAAGGCGGCGATGATTTCATCAGGCACGTAGCAGCAGAAATATCCGATCACCTTTCTGCCGCTCTCATGCAATGCCCTAGCACGCTTTCCCCGCTCCTCGTAATATCCCTCCATCTCCTGCATCGCCGTCATGTATCCCTCTCCTCGTATGACAGACTTGTTAACAACAGTAAGCGACGTCCGGCAAATCACAGACCTTTCAACATCAAGATCAAACAGGCCGCTGCGGAAACCAGGCCCCAACCGACAAGATACAGCAGTCCACTGGTATAGCTTCCAGTCGCACCTATTAAAAAACCGATTACCACAGGCGCCAATCCTGATATGCCGTTGGCAATTCCGTTCATCATGCCCGCGCCGGCTCCGACGGCTTTAGCAGGCACAATCTGCTGGAGAAGAGACCAGCCAGCAGGCGTGCTGATCGCCAGCGAGCCGATGCCTGCGGAAATCAACAGTGCAGCGGCCAGGTTGCCCTCGGCGTAGGCGCCAAGGTAAATGCACACAGAAGCACCCAACAATCCGACCATCGTGAAAGGCGCCCGTCGTCCAGCTTTATCCGAAGCGTGGCCGGCAACAATGTTGATAAAAAAACAGATGATGTAAGGCAGAGAGGCAAGCGCACCCATAGCTGCCCAGTTGAAACCGCGAGCGTTTTTCAGATAGGACGGCAACCAGGCCATTGTACCCCACCAGATTGAAGTCACACCTGAGTAAAAAATCACGACAAGCCAGAAACGGTAGTCTTTTATAAATACCTTCATGTTCTCCCAAAGGCTTGCCTGTGCGAGTTTACCCTCGGCTTCTATTTCCTCCTTAAGCGCCGCTTCAACGTAGTCTCTTTCGGCGGTATTGATCCTCCGATGCAGATGTGGGTGATCCGCCGTAAAAAACCAGACTAAAATGAAGGGAATCACGCCCAGCGCGGCAAGGAAGAAGAAGTTGCCCCGCCATCCCAGGGTCGGTATCATCCATGTGAATAAGGGCATCGCGATCATCGGGGCGACACTGAGGCCGACGAGCCACGTGGAATTCGCTTTGCCCCGTTCATTGACCGGAAACCAGTTTTTCACAAACTTGCTTTGCATCGGCCAATGCAGCGATTCGCCAAACCCCAAAAGAGCCCGGGACGAAATCATTACCAGGAAGGTCCCGGCAAGACCTCCGAAAATGCAGGCTGCCGCCCACAATGCGATGGATATCAGCATGGCCTTGCGCGGCCCGAGCCAATCTCCTATCGGACTAAATATTATATTACCTAGGCCGTAGCAGATCAAGAACGTCGTCATTAAAGAACCTTTGGCCACGGGATTGTTTGCAATTCCCATTGCCTTGAGAAAGGACCCGTCGACAATCAAAACCGAGACATTCACGCGGTCAATATATGCCACAAGCAATGTTACCAGAAGTATCAGCGCAAGTTGATGCCTCACATGCGTTTGCTTTCCGATCGCCGGAGCCATTGCCGCTGGATAGCTCATTTGTGCTCTCCTTTTTTCAATGCATTCATTTGAAATGACTGTTCAGACACGCGGTTTTTCTCTATTCGGTTACTTGCCTCCCGTATACTTCTCCTGCGACCTGAGCTGCTCGATTTCCTGCTTTTGCAGTTCCGTATAAGCGATCTTGCCCACCCTGGTAAGCGGGAGGGATTCGCGGAATTCCACCTCCCGTGGACAGGACCACTTGATCAGGTTTTCACGGCAGTGATCGATCAGGGCCTTCCCTTCATCCGGGCCGGCCTTGGTCTTATCCTTCAGCACGACGAAGGCCTTGACCCGCTCCACTTGGGTGTCGTCGGGAACCCCTATCACGCAGGCATCCCGGACGTCGGGATGGTTATACAGAACAGCCTCGACCTGGGCAGGATAGACATTCATGCCCGACGACTTGATCATCCGTTTCAACCTCAGCTTGAAATAGAAATACCCGTCCCTGTCCATCGTGAAGATATCACCGGTATGGAGCCAAATCCTTCCGTCGTCATGTTTCTGAAGTGTTTTCGCCGTCTCTTCCGGCTGATCCAGGTACCCAAGCATGACCGGAGGGCCGTTGAGGCACAGCTCGCCTTCTTCTCCCGGGGGTACTTCCTTTTGGGTCCCTATCTTGACCACCTTGGCCAGCATGTCCGGATAGGGTACGCCGACGCTCCCTTCCCTATATCTATCGATCGGGGTCGACATTATTCCGGTCACGGCCTCAGTCAGTCCGTAACCCTCCAGCAATTGGACCGTTCCCCCCTGTCTTGTGATGATTTCCTCGAAGCGCTCCTTGACAGTCCTCGGCAGCGTATCGGCCCCAACGGTGGTCGATTTCAAACAATTGAGGTCAGCGTTCTGGAAAACGGGACTGCGGCTGAGGGCGTCATAGAGGGTCGGGACGCCCGAGATCGAGGTGGGGCGCTTCCGGATGATGAGATCCGCCAGGATGTCCGGCGTGAACAGCGGCACTAGGATGCTGGTCCCCCCATTCATGAATACGGCGTTGCAGCAGATCCCCAGGCCGAACCCGTGAAAGATGGGAAGGCTCGCCACCATGATGATCGGTTGGTCCCCTTGCGCCTGCTTCCGGAAGGCGGCGGCCATGATCCCTTCGGTGATGAAATTGTAATTCGAGAGCATAATCCCTTTCGGGTGTCCCGTCGTGCCGCCGCTGTAGAGAATGGCGGCCATTTCGTCGGTTCCCATCGGAACCTTGGGGACTGCCCGGAAGGGTCTGTTCATGAGGTCCTTCCAGCTCTCGATTCTGAGGCCTTGCGAGCGTGCGGGAAGTTCGAGCTTCGGGGAGCCGTCAAGGTGATCGTTCAGCCCCGTAAGGATGATCGTTTTGAGCGGCGTAGCGTCCTTGACCTCATTGAACTTATCGAAATGTTCGGTCAGGGTCAGTGCCACGGTGCTCTTACTGACGTTCAGGTAAAATTCGATTTCCTTGGCGGTCGACAGGGGATGGATCATGCTGGCCACCACCCCTAGTTTATTAGCCGCATAGAAACAGATGATCCCCTGCGGGGCCGTGGGCATGGCGACCGTAATCCGGTCCCCCTTTTTCATCCCAAGCGCGGCCAGGGCATTGGCGAATGAATCAATCTGACCGGCGAACTGGCCGTAAGTGGCCTCGTAATCCAGAAAATCGTAGGCCGTCCGGTCCGGAAACTGCTCCACGGTCCCCATCAGGGCCTCATACAGCGTCACACGTGGATAGTCGATCGTCTTCGGCGCGTCACCGTAAAACTTCTGCCATGGTTTTTCTTCAAACATAATAACGCTCCTTCAATTTACAGTTTTCCGGGTTAGGACTTATATAGCCCACAATTTATTCTGCCTTGGCGGCTTTCTGTCTGGCCTTGGTCACACATTTTGTTTTCTCAGTTCCTCCGGGAGCCTTTCCACCTCGGGTGCATCATAGAGTACGCTATGGTGATAGAGTTTCGCGATCATTTCAAGCTTATTGTTCAACACCGACGAAAGGACTTGCTAATTGTTTTCGCTCGGTCTCTTACACTGAATCCCACGCGGCATGACCCACTCTTCGAGCGCTTCGTGGCCAAACGGTTCCTTTCGATCGATTACACTTCAAGCACAGTACTTTAAGGTTTTCCACGACCATCTTCCCGCACCTTGATCTCGGCTATATGTGATCCATATCGAGAGGATTTAAACTCATAAAACTTCTGCATCGTTTTTTTCTTGTATGACGCCTAAAATTGGTGCATGATCTAATTTTCACAACGAGAGTTTCCATGAGCTTCGTCCTTTCTCGGGTTGCCAAGTGCCATTTCACCCGGGTCCTGCTGCTGCCCAGGGATATGAACTGCAATTTCTGTCAGATCGAGGCGATCCATGGAGAAGGATGGATGGCGGCGCAAGAGATGAATGACTGCATACAGCTAAGAACAGAATAACGAGGAGATTATCAATGGACAGAAGAGAAGTGGTGATTGTTGATGGTGCACGGACAGCATTTGGGACCCTGGGGCGTACACTGCGGAATTTTACGATGGAAGAACTGGGCGGACTGGCTCTGAAGGGGCTGGTGGAAAAAACCGGGATCGCGGGGAAGGCACAAGTGGACACGGTATTTGCGGGGTCGGCTCTTGGCGCATCGTCCGCCTTGAATCCGGCACGCTGGATCGTCCTCGCCGCTGGACTGCCCATTACCACTGCGGCGTCTTATGTCGAAATGCAGTGCGGATCGGCCATTGACAGTATCAACCATGCAGCATGGCGCATCATTGCGAATCAAGCGGACGTCGTCATTGCGGGTGGTATGGAATCTTACAGCCAGGCAACCGCCAAATTCTCAATGGCAACTGAACCGTTCAAACTGATCCCTCCCATGCCGATCACGAGATCCCTTTGTCCCACGAAGGATCCTGCCACCGCGAACATGGGACTTACGGCTGAAGCCCTGCAGCAGATGTACAACATCTCCAGGCTTGAGCAGGATGAATTCGGTTTCAGGAGCCAGGTTCTTGCAAGAAAAGCGATCGACGCCGGCTACTTTATTGATGAGATCGTGCCGGTCATGGTCCCCACAGGGAAAAAGACCCCTCCGATTGAATTCAAGGTTGACGAACATCCCCGTGAAACTTCGATGGAAGCCCTTGCTAAGCTGCCGCCGGCATTTCTGCCGACTGGAACGGTTACGGCCGGAAACGCATCCGGACGTAATGACGGGGCCGCTTTCGTGCTCATGATGCTCAAAGAGAAGGCGCTTGAACTTGGGTACAAGCCCATGGCCAAATGGCTGAGCGGGGGCGATTACGGTGTCGATCCCAAGATCATGGGAATCGCACCTGCCTACGCGATTCCCCAGGCATTGAAGCGCGCCGGCCTGAAGCTTGCCGATATGCAAGTTATGGAATGTAACGAGGCCTTTGCAGTGCAGAATCTCGCTGTTATCAAGGAACTCGAGAAGCAGATGGGCGAGAAGATCAATATGGAAAAAAACTGGAATCCAAACGGCGGTGCTATTGCCTTCGGTCATCCGAATGGAGCTTCAGGTGCCCGTATTTGTCTTTTCACGATGAAAGAGCTTATCCGAAGTGGAGGAAAATACGGCTTCTTCAGTTCCTGCTGCGGAGGCGGGCTCGGCGTAGCCACGGTTATCGAGAATCTTCAGCGCTGAAACGGGAATCATGACGAGATTAGGGGACAAACCATGAGAACCAAGGAAGACTACATCAAAAGCTTGACCAAGATGAAGCGGAACCTCTACTTCAACGGCGAGAAGATTGACCGTACCGACGAAAGGCAGATGGACTGCATCAATAACATTGCGACGACTTACGAAGAGGCGGCCAGGCCTGAGAATCAGGATCTGATGACTGCTGTATCCCATCTCACGGGAGAGCGGATCAATCGCTTTACCCATGTCCATCAGAACAAGGAAGACCTTCATAAAAAACAGGACATGACCCGCATGCTCTGCCAGAAGGTCGGCGGCTGCATCCAGCGCTGTATGGGATGCGACGCCACGAATGCCATATACAATGTCTCCTACGAGGCGGACAAGCAGAATAAAGGCGCTACCCAGTACCATGAGAATTTCAAAAAATGGCTCACCCGCTTCCAGAAGGAGGACATGATCGCCGCATGCGCCCAGACGGACATGAAGGGGGACCGGATGCTCCGGCCCGCCGATCAGCCCAATCCGGGCGCCTATGTCTATATTAAGGAAAGACTCAAAGACGGCATCGTCGTGGAAGGGTGCAAGATGCATATTTCCGAAGCTTCCGTTTCCGACGAGATCCTTGTCGTTCCAACCCGCGCTCTGCGTGAAGAGGACAAGGACTATGCCGTGGCCTTCGCCGTTCCCGCAGATTGGGATGGATTGAAACAGGTCGTTACGATCCATGCGTTCAGGCCGCGAGAGCACTTCAAACGGGGACACATGCCGGCCTCGACCGATTCCTACATGATTTTTGACAACTGCTTCGTACCCTGGGACAGGGTTTTCATGGCCGGAGAATGGCAGCAGGGAGGCATCAACGCACTTTTGTTCGCCCTGTTCCACCGTCATTCCTATTCCGGCTGCAAGCCGGCCATCGGCGATGTCGTTCTTGGTGCGGCGGCCTTGGCAGCCGAGGTGAACAATGTACACAAGCAATCCCACGTCCGTGAAAAGCTGGCGGAACTCATCATGGTCACCGAACTGGGTTACGCAGCCGGCTACACGGCATCAGATCTAGGCGGCCCCCAGGTGTATATGCCGGGAAAAGGCCTTGTACCCTACGGTCCCGGTTCATTCATTCCTCATTCGATATACTGTAATGTGGGCCGGTGCCTGTCGGGCGAGAATGTCTTCCGTGAGGCGGAGATCCTCTGCGACATCTCCGGTGGCGTTACGGCCACCTTCCCCTATGAGAAGGACTTCCTGCATCCCGAAACGAGCGATCTACTTTTGAGATACACCAAACGCAGTCCGAACATGCCCGTCGAAGATCAGGCCCAATTCTGGCGGTATCTGGGTGACGTTCTCTGTTCGGCAAAGGGCGGCATCCATAACGTCGGCGGCTACCACGGCGGCGGTTCGCCCGTTATGGAGCAAATCGCTATTACGACCCAGTACGACATCGAATCCCGCAAGAAGCTGGTGAGATACATTGCCGGCATGAGTGGTGGAGACAGGGAAGCCCTCGCGAAGAAGCCGGCCGGGCAAGTTGCCAAATAAACCTCGTCAAAGGATTGGCCACGGTTTCTTGATAACATCTAGTTCTCTTGCGCCTTCGCATTTGGTTGCGGGCGCAAGAGATTTGAATTCTCTATGACCATACGGAATATCCAACACATGAACTCTTCGGCGTTGTCCGCTTTGTAATTGTATGACTCCCGGAAGGAATTTATCTATGCATACTTTGCAGCATTTGTTGGAACCGATTAAAATTGGCGCTCTCAAACTTTCCAACCGGCTTGTTATGCCTCCGATGGGTACGGCGCTGGCCAATACAGGCGGCATTGTCAGCGAGGCCAACCTTGCGTATATCAAACGCCGGGCACAAAGCGGCGCCGGTCTTATTATCACTGAGATCACAGCCGTTCATCCGGCAGGCCACGTTTCTCCCAGCGGTCTGGGGGCGTGGGACGACAGGTTCATTACCGGTCTGTCCAGTATGGCCGCCGCCGTTCATAGCCAGGGTGCGAAAGTTGCTCTACAGCTTCATCATTGCGGCAGGGAGAGTTATGTGCTGCAAAAGAAAAAACAGGCTCTCGGCGCTTCGGCCATTCCCAGTTTCATATTTGGCTTTCTCGGGTCTCCGCGCGAAATGACCCTGGAAGAAATTGAGGAGACGATTGCCGCTTTCGGCGCAGCGGCTCTGCGCGCAAAAGCAGCCGGATTTGACGCCGTCGAACTCCACGGTGCGCACGGTTATCTGCTCATGCAGTTTCTCTCCGCGTTCTCCAATCAACGCGAGGATCAATACGGCGGCGATTTCAAAGGTCGCGCACGATTTATGCTGGAATGCATCCGTGAGGTGCGCAAACAAGTCGGCCCAGATTTCCCCGTGTCCATTCGCATTTCCGGTGAAGAGGGGATTAAAGGCGGTTATAGCGTAAACGATATGCAGACGATTATCCCCGATCTGGTCGCGGCCGGTGTGGATGTTATTCATGTCTCTTTCGGCACGCACGGCAATATGGATGTAAATCTCAATACGCCCAATCCCAGCGCACCCGTTGAATTTGCTCCGGGGTTTAATGCCCATCTGGCGCGTAAGGTCAAGGAAGTGGCGACTGTACCGGTCATTTCGGTCGGCCGCTATACGGACCCTTTTTTGATGGATGAGGTGATCGCCAGCGGAGATGCGGATATGATCGCCGTTGGGCGTCAGCATCTGGCCGATCCCGATTTTCTGAAAAACGCCATATCCGGGCATTCCGAAGATACGCTGGAATGTTTGGCCTGCAACCAGGGTTGTATCGAGCGTCTTTCCCTGGAGCAGCAGCCCATTCGTTGCGCAATTAATCCACAGACAGGACAGGAGCTTCTCTATCCGGCCGGTCCTGCTGCTGTCAAACGTAATGTCTGGGTAATAGGAGCAGGGCCGGGCGGTTTAACCGCTGCCTTCGAGGCCGCTCGTCTGGGCCATAGCGTTACGCTTTACGAGAGTAGCTCCAGGACAGGCGGTAACGTGCGTTACGCTGCCATGGCGCCGCACAAGAATGTTTACGATAAATATATCCGAACGCTAACGGCAAAGTGCGAAAAGCAGGGCGTGGATATAAAAACGGACATGGAAGTAACGGAATCCATGATTGAGAACGGCCGACCGGATGCGATCGTTCTGGCCATCGGAGCTGATAAGGCCGCCTGTCCGGCGGAGGGTATCGGCATTTCCGTGGTCTGCGATGCCTGGCAAATTCTGGATGGAGAAATTCAGCCGAAAGATCATGTCGTGGTCGTCGGCGGCGGATTGGTCGGCATGGAGACGGCTGATTTCCTTCGGGAAAAAGGCGTGAAGGATATTACCATCGTGGAGATGCTGCCGAAATCACCCGTCATACCGCAGGCAGCCCGAGGCCAAATGTTGCATAAGCGCCTGCGGGCCGCGGGGGTCACGCTGATGTTTGGCACAGAACTCAAACGCATCGAAGAGAGAGCGGTCATCTTAACAGCCAATGGGCAAGACAGAAAGCTTGAGCCGGTCATGCAGGTCGTTATCGCGATCGGTATGACATCGCGTAATAATTTGAAAGACATGCTTTTGAAAAAAGGTTTTCGCCACATTATCGTAGGCGATGCCGTCACGCCGCGACGAATAATTGAAGCAACAACCGAGGGGGCCAAGGCCGCCTGGACAATCAGTGAAGATATTTCTTTTTGAAGATGACCAGTGCCCTGCGTTAGAAATCTACTACATAATTCCTGAGTGCTCAGGCAGTTGGACCGCCAGCCAGGATTGACGAAGCCTCACTGGCCGCTACCTCCGGTGGCGGCGGGGCGCATCGTGTTCTCATCGTCAGGCCGTCATTCCGGCGGGGCCTGCCCCGGAAGTGTCCAGTCCGGGGGCCGGAATCCAGTATTTTCAATAGATTTCATCACTTCGTGACCCCGGCTTTCGCCGGGGTCATCTAAGCGTTGGCCCCATTCACAAACTTGAATCAGCTTCCGAACTTTTGACTCAGGACACCAGGAGGATTTTGTTTTCCCTTCTTCTCTTATATGTTATCTTGCGTAGATATAATTCGATGCTGACAATCATCCTGACTGGAGGAAACAGATGCGTGAGAAGGTCGAGCAAGCGCTTGCCAAGATAAGACCCATGCTGGAAAAAGACGGCGGAAGCGTTGAGTTGATAGAGGTAGATGGTTCGGTAGTCAAAGTGCGGCTGACCGGGGCCTGCCGAGGCTGCCCCATGAGCCAGATGACTTTGAAATCGGGTATCGAAAGAATCATTAAGCAGGAAATCCCCGAAGTCACCGAAGTTGTCGCCGTTTAACGCATAAGAAGCTCTGAGGTTTTCGGGTGCATGGCCTCAGCTTTTGCTTTTGACCGTCGCCACACCCAGGCTTACCTATTGTAAGGCTCACCTTTTATAATCGTCAAAGCGCGATAGAGCTGCTCAACGAGCACCAGGCGCGCGAGGTCGTGGGGAAGGGTCATCTTCGACAAAGAGAGAACGTCCCGGGCGCTTTGCAACAATTGAGACGATAGCCCGACCGGTCCTCCCACCGCCATCCAGAGGTCCGGTATCGCCGAGGCGGTCAGTCTGTCTATCAGCTTTGACAGCCCTGGGGAATCGAGCTCGCGGCCTCTTTGGTCCCACACGATCAGATACCCTTGGCGTCCTGCCAGTTTCAGGATGCGCTCGCTCTCCCGCTCACGGACGAGCCGATCCCCAACAACCGATGTGATCTTCTCCGCCTTTATGTAGTGAATCTCCACCGGACAGTAGTGCCTAAGTCTTTCCACGTAACGATCTATGGCTGACTCTATGTCGCGAAAGGCCGTCTTGCCGACGAATATCAGATGAATGCGCATGCCGTTCTTACCGATGTTTGGGCGCAACCGCCGCCATGAGGAATTCCCGGTTTCCCTTAGGCCCCAGTATGGGGGATGGAATTATTCCAACCACCTCCAGTCCAAGCCCAGCTGTAAATTTGGCAATTGCATCGCACACCTCTTCGTGTATACGGGGGTCACGAATGACTCCTGCACCCTTCGAGGCCTGCTCACGGCCTGCTTCGAACTGCGGTTTTATGAGTGCGACGAGCACCGCTTCGGCTTCGAGAAAATTGAGCACAGATGGAATTACCAGCTTGAGAGAGATGAAGGATGTGTCGATGGTGGCTATCTGGACAGGATCGGGCACCAGTTCGGCAGGCAGGTAGCGGATGTTTTTTCTTTCAAGCAGGATCACACGGGGATCGTTCCTGAGTTTGAGCGCAAGCTGGCCGTATCCGACATCAACTGCATAGACCCTGCGTGCTCCGAATGAGAGCAGACAATCGGTAAAACCGCCCGTTGAAGAGCCGGCGTCCATAGCGATCCGGCCGGAAACCTCGATTGAAAACGCACGAATCGCATGTTCGAGCTTCAGGCCGCCCCGGCTGACGTACGGGATTGCGTCCGCGATCACGCGGATCTCTGAATCTTCGGGAACTTTTTGTCCGGCCTTGGTCAGAATTCGGCCGTTTACGAGGACTTTTGCAGCCAAAACAAGCGACTGAGCACGTTCGCGAGTAGGAGCAAAACCTTTATCGACGAGCAGTTTGTCCAATCGCTCGGAGGATTTGGCCATGACTGAAATCTAACAATTTATGGGCAGCGCTCTCAATGGCGTCGGTGTCGATTCCACAGAGATTTCTCAATATGGTCTGGCTTCCATGAGGCACAAAACAATCCGATACTCCCAAGCGCTTTAATGCCTTTGGGAAAAACGATTCTTCCTCGAACATTTCCAGGACCGCGCTTCCAAAACCGCCCTGGAGTGTGCCCTCTTCAACGGTGATAACCCTGCCCGTCTTCTCAGCCCACGTCATGATCAATTCACGGTCAAGCGGCTTTACAAAACGGGCATTTATAACTGCGGCTTCGATCCCTTCCGAAGCAAGCCGTTCAGCGGCTTCAATTGCACTCTGCACCGTGGAACCGATGGCCACTATGGCCAAATCTTTGCCCGGCCTCAGCAGTTCGCCCTTCCCGATCTCCAGCGCCGTGAGTTCATCATCGAGCTTCACGCCGATCACGTTTCCTCTGGGATAGCGCACCGCCGCCGGACCGTCATGATCGACCGCCGTCTTCAACATATGCTGAAGCTCGTTTTCATCCTTTGGGGCCATCACCACCATATTCGGCATAGAGCGCAGATACGACAAGTCGAACAGCCCATGGTGCGTCGGTCCGTCTTCGCCCACCAGTCCGGCGCGGTCCATCGAAAAGACCACCGGAAGGTGCTGAAGGCAGACATCGTGCAAAATCTGGTCATAAGCTCGCTGGAGAAAAGTAGAGTAGATGGCCACCACAGGCTTGAAACCCTCAGTGGCAAGGCCGGCCGCAAAGGTTACAGCATGCTGTTCCGCGATACCAACGTCGAAAAACCTGTCTGGAAAGGTCTGGGCGAAGCAGTCGAGCCCGGTGCCCTCGATCATTGCGGCCGTAATGCCGATCAATTTGGGGTTGGTCTCAGCCAGCTTCTTCATCGCCCTTCCGAAAATTTTGGTATAGGAGAGGCCGGAGGAGTTAACGCTCCTGCCGGTTGCTATATCGAAGGCCCCCACCCCGTGAAATCTCGTGGGGTCCTTTTCCGCAGGCTCGTAGCCCTTCCCTTTTTCGGTGAGCACATGAATCAGAACAGGACCGTCGACATTTCGCGCTATTTCGAATGTCTCTATCAACTTGTCGAGACGATGCCCGTTTATAGGCCCTATATACTGAAACTCGAGGGCCTGGAACAGCATTCCGGGGGTAAAAAAGCTTATCAACGAATAAACGCTGCGCCTCAACACCTGGAGAATATTCGGGCCGATTCCGGGGATCGATTTGAGGAAATCCTCCATCTCCCTCTTCAGGTACATCAGCGTTTTTCCCGAAAGCTTGCGGCTCAGAAATGAAGAAAGAGCGCCAACATTGGGAGAAATCGACATCTCGTTGTCGTTGAGGACCACGATGAGGTTTCTGGCGAGGTCCCCGGCGTTATTGAGTCCCTCGAAAGCCATTCCTCCGGTCATGCTTCCGTCACCGATCACAGCGATCGATCGAGACTGGCTTCCCTTAAGATGATTGGCAACTGCAATACCCAAGCCGGCGGAAATCGAGGTGCTGGAGTGGCCTGTCCCGAAAGCGTCGTACCTGCTCTCGGAGCGCTTCGGGAAACCACTTATTCCGCCGTGCTGACGCAGGGAACCAAATTCCTTTTGCCGGCCGGTCAAAAGCTTGTGTGCATAAGCCTGATGGCCAACGTCCCAGATGAAACGGTCATGTGCGGCATCGAATACGTAATGAAGAGCTATTGTCAGTTCCACTACACCGAGACTGGGAGCAAGATGTCCGCCGTTTTCGGCGACGGTGCCTATGATTCGAGCGCGGATTTCCTCAGCTAAATCAAGTAGTTGTGGATAAGATAGGTTTTTCAACTGATGGGGGATTTCGATACAGCAAAGTTGCTCTTTACCTATCGTTTTCGTTTTCAATTTAGCCCCTCTAATTAGTTTCCGTCCGGAAAGGGTCCTCCTTTCCGAATCGAAAACTTAGTGACTCATCCGGTGTTTCCGGATGAACACTAAGTAAATTTATTCCTGAGTCTAGGCCAATTAATGAAAAATCCGCATATAAGTCAAGATATTTTATCCGATATTACCCTCTACGCACCAACAAGTACCGTGCGATGGCCCGCAACGGTTCAGCCTTTGCGTCGAAACCCGCCAGCGCCTCAAGGGAACTGTCCACATGCTCCCTTGCCGCATCCTTGGAGTGGGCAATGCCCAGCAGGGCGGGATAAGTCATTTTGTTTTTAGCGGCGTCCGACCCCGGTGTTTTGCCCATCAGTGCGGGGTCTCCCTCAACGTCAAGAAGATCGTCAGTAATCTGAAAGGCAAGCCCGATGTGATGGCCGTAATTCTTTAGGGCCCTTGTCTGCACATGATCCCCACCACCAAGAATGGCCCCGATTTCCAGTGAGGCCGAAAGCAAAGCCCCCGTTTTATGAATGTGCATGTACTCAACTGTAGCCAGATCCACCTTCTGGTTTTCACATTCCAGATCGATTGCCTGTCCTCCTATCATTCCTCTGTAGCCGGCCGCCTTGACGGCAATGCGGATCACTTCGGTTACTTTGTCCGGACTCACACCGCAGAGCGCGAAATATTCGAAAGCTTCCGTCAAAAGAGCATCTCCGGCCAAAATGGCGATCGCTTCTCCGAATACTTTGTGATTAGTAGGAACCCCTCGCCTGAAATCGTCATTGTCCATGGCGGGCAGGTCATCATGGATCAGAGAATAAGTGTGAATCATCTCAAGGGCGCAGGCAGCCGGAAGGACCGGCTCAATATCTCCGCCTACCACTTCCGCCGACGCCAGGCAAAGGATCGGCCGCAGTCTCTTTCCCCCGGCAAACAGGCTATAGTGAGCAGCTTCGATTACTTTTTTTTGAAGCCCCGAGGCGACGGGAAAAACTTTCTCCAGTGCGCCCTCAACAAGCTGCTTTCGCCGGCTTAAATAAATTTTCAGGTCGAATTCACCCATAGGGGCCCAAAGTAAGAGTTAACTTTCTAAAAAAACAGAGGAATAGTAACATGGGCAAGCAGCAACTTCCAACTACAAATAGTTAAGCTTATTCCAAGCCGCAGAGTTACCCCTTCTCTGCCGAGTTCGTATCGACAGCCTCGAAAGGCGCGGATTCCCACCCGCCCTGCTGGT
>JBKQTS010000293.1:0-25771 GCA_052143075.1 Syntrophobacteraceae bacterium
ATGCCCATCTCCACCCAGGAAACGGCGATGGCGTCGGCAAGCTTCTTAGCCTCGGACCAGGTCAGGCGGTGCTTTGAATCTACCAGTGCTTCTCTATCACCGAATTCACGTGCATTGCGATCCCAAAAATCGGAGAATAGTTCCTGGGTCCAGTAGCCCTCATCCAAAAATTCCTGTATCATTTCGTTTTTATATCTGATCGGCTTCAACTAATTGCCTCCATATGGAAATATCTTTATAGGCCCAGTTCGGCCCACCGGCTTTTTACACGCTTCACCATTTCAGGATCCAATTCGATTGGAATCGGTTTTTGTTTCCATTCATAAGGAATCGTGGCGTCCATGAGCAGGCGACCGGTGATTTCCCTGGCTTCGATTGGAAGCGATGGGTCGAGAGGAGTAGAACGGCCGCGCTTGATCACCTGGGAGCGGTTGGGCTGAAAACGGAAGCTAAGAGCATACATAACACGAGGGATATCCCATGGATCGATGTCTTCATCCACCACGATGACCGTTTTTAATCCATAGGCTCCCATTTCAGTGGATATGGCTGCTGTAAGCACCTGGTTCACGTGTCCCGGATACATTTGTTTAATGGAGATGATAGCCAGAAAGCGACCCGAACCTTCCGGCGGACAGTAGACTCCCTTGAGTCCCGGAATTTTCATGGCCAGCAGTTGCTGCCAGAGCGTGGCCCCATAGGAGAGGGCCATTGTCATGTGAGTATCGGTTACGGCGCGTCCTACTGTAGTGCCCCAGAAAATGGGATTGTTGCGGTAAGTAACGCATTTCACATCCACAAAGTTGCGAGGATCGGTGCCCACGCCGGAATAGTACCCGGTGTATTCGCCGAACGGCCCTTCATCCATGAATTTGTCTGCGTCGACCTCCCCTTCTACCACGATCTCGGCACTTGCCGGGATAGGCAAATCTACTGTCTCGCCATTCACCACCTCTATTGCTTCGCCGCGAATACCCCCGGCAACTTCATATTCCGATACAAAGGCCGAAATACGGGCGGCCCCGACAATGAACAGCAACGGATCACAGCCGATAATACAGGCAACAGGCATGGGTTTTTTCATGGCCTGATACTTTTTCAGCATGATATCGGCATGCTTTCCCTTTATAAATTGAGTGCCGAGCTTGTCTTTTCCCAGCAACTGGGCCCGATAAGTGCCCAGATTCACCCAGCCGGTCTCCGGGTCTTTGGTAATGAAAAAATGAGCCGTCCCGAAATATCGTCCGCCGTCCAGGGGGTAGAACTTGGGCACAGGAAATTTGAAAAGGTCAACATCTTTGCCCATTATAATGTTTTCTTTGCAGGGAGCCTTGTCTTTATCCACCCGCTTTGGCGCAATCTTATTGTCTCCCAGCCTGGCCCAAGCCTGGTAAAGATCCGTCAGTTTGGAATCGGCAGACTGTCCCATTATCAGGGCCAGCCGTTGGGTAGTTGTGCAGACGCTGGTTATTACAGGAGTATTATATCCTTTTACATTTTCAAACAGTAGCGCCGGACCTGCGGCCTCTTCATTGAGCTTGGCAATATGAGACAGTTCGAGGTTCCAGTCCACCTCCGCTTTAATGCGCTTCACAAGTCCCAGTTTCTCACCCTCCGCAACGAAATCTCTCATGCTGTTCATTTGGTAACTACCCTCCGTGATATTTGGTTTTATTTCACTTTTTTGCCCGCGAGCAGGCCGGAAACGATATGGTCCATGGCAGACAGTTTAGGTTTGCATACGGGTTCGGCTTTCTTGCCGCTCCACACCGTTTCTGGACGGCTCTGGAGGATCAGTACCCGCCCACTTGCAGGCAGGTCCTTATCTATGGCCCATTCGATATCCATGGGTTTGCAGTAATGCGCTTCGATCAGCTTGCCAATGCGAGCCAGTTCGATAGCCTCTTGGTCAATTATGCATTGATTGCAGGCTCGTTCCGCCGGACATTGGTGTTGTTCGACCATCTGGGTTTCATAGTTGGTGGTGAAGAAGCATTCCTTGGCCGAGATCGTGCGCTTCACAATTTCCATGGTCACTTTGTTGACCAGGAAATTGTCCGGCGTGCACAGGCCGCTTACCACGCTTTCTCCAAATCCCCAGTTGGCGTCGATAACGATTGTGGACCTGTCTCCGTTTGCAGGGTTCAAGGTAAACATGACCCCGGCGGTCCATGCATTGGCCATCTTTTGAATTCCTACCGAAATGGAGACTGCTTCGTCTGGGAATCCCATCTTCTTACGGTAGGCAATGGCACGGGCGGTAAAAAGGCTCGACCAACACTTGCGGACGTGATGGAGAATGCCGTCTATGCCCCTCACCCACAGGTATGTGTCCTGTTGGCCGGCAAAGCTTGCTCCGGGAAGGTCTTCCGCTGTGGCGCTGGAGCGAACGGCAACCGGCACTGCAGGGACTTGACAGCGCTTGGAAAGAAGACGGTAAAATTCACCGATATAATCTTCCAGTTCGACGCTTATGGGTTTGTCTTCGATCATTTTCCGAATAGCCTGGCTGGCCGCCTCCCCGCTGGCAGTGTCCTCAGGTCGAACCGGCTTGAGCAAAAGCTTGATTTCCTGATCGAGTTTGTTTTCCTCAATGAAACGGTTGTAAGTTGCAGTAGTTACGGCGAATCCGGGTGGAACCGGAATCTGTGCTTTCAGCAATTCTCCCAGGCTGGCACATTTTCCGCCAACAATTGGGACAGAAGATATGTCGCATTCCTGGAACCAAAGTACATATTTTTGTCTTTGTTCCATTGGCTGTCTCTTTTCTACAAACCTGTGGCTTCTATCAAAAACTGCAGCGTGCCATCCGCTGTTTGCGGATGACACACTGCCATCGGTTCATCTCGTTATGTCCACCTTACCGGTATTGCCATCCACTTTGATCTGCATGCCGGACTTAATGATAGATGTAGCCTGTCCGGTACCAACAATTGCGGGCATTCCGTACTCGCGGCAGACTATAGCGGCGTGACACATGATACCGCCCACATCCGTGACGCAGGCCTTGATCTTCTGGAAAGCAGGCGCCCAGGAAGGAGAGGTTGTAGGTGCAACAAGGATTTCTCCATCCTGCAACTGGTCGATATCTTTAACTGATCTGCACACCCGCGCTATACCCTCGGCCACACCCGGCGACCCTGCAAATCCGGTTAGTTCGCTCACTTGATCCGGGTCTCCGATTTCTCTGAGCTTTGCCCAGGCAGACATGCTTTCGTTGGTGATCCCCCACAGAACGATCGTGAAGGGTTCGGTAATGGTTTCGGGAGGCTTGCCGACTGCCGGCGGCGGGGTCCATCCCTTGAATTTCTGGTATACGCCCTTGCGCCATTCAATTTCCTTGGGCCAGTGTAACGGACCGTAAGCTTTGCTTCCGGTGGCCCAGCCCGTTACCAGGTCCCAGAGGGCGTCCTTGATTTCAGAGCGTTTGAAGTACCAGATGTCTTCGATGTCGTTAATGAAGCCATGATCTTTCATGATCTCGGCTACTTCTCTTATCTTGTTCCAGAAAATCGAATGGAACCAGTGTTCCACATAGAACAGGTGGTTTTCGACATAAGGGAACACCAGTTTGGACGTACCATGGAGCTGATCGAAGGTATTACGGTCTTCTTCAGTTTGGAGCAGGCCGCGGTATTCTTTAACCAGTCTTTCGCGCTCTGCCTGGATATTGCCCAGAGGGCGATCTATGGCAAGGCCCTGTTTCAATTTCTCGATATAGACGCGCAAAGAATTGAGCGGGATATTCAGATCGTCGTTCCAGGAGGAATCGTGATGGTACCAGCCCGTCCCGGTGGAGATATAGAACCATGGGTCTTTGGCGGCGTCCCAGGCGGCTAGCCATTTGCGCCCACTCTCAGATGAGCTGAGTTGACGGGTGACATTATCGATTGATCCCGCGCTCAGGATCTGATCGGCCAGCCCTGTTTGCATGGCCAACTTGGCCAGCTTTTTCAATTCCTCATCAGGCTGATAGATAATGACGTTGACGCCGCCAACCATTTGACTAATTTTTTGAAGCGGTAAATCGGGGAAGACCCTTGAACAGAAATCGACAAAAGTTACATAGGCGGCATACCCCAGGTTCAGGAATTCAAAGTGATATTGCCAGCAGCGAATGCCAAGATCTATGAGCTTATCATAGCTTGCAAGGAGCTCGTAACCGCTGGAGATCCCCAGCCCCTCTCTGACTACTGAAAGATCTTCCATCTGGGGGAGGGTTTTGACCTCAAGACATTTGAGATCATTTATGATCTCCCGCATTTTCTTTTCCCAGTTCTCATGGAGCTCGTCCCAGTGTTCATAATAGTAACCGGCACGTTCCATGAATTGGGGAATACGCGCCTGGATTTCAGCAGGGTCGGACACTGGCACCGGAGTAATATAGATGTTGCCGTTTATGATACGATGGTCTACACCCATGGCAGGAGGCACCATGAAAATGCGCGTGTTGAACTGGGACAAAGCCAGAAACCATGCTTCATCCCAAATGATATCGAACGGGTACATCGGCTCCGGATAATGCAGCCCGTCATTGAACCAAAACATGTTCTCTTCGTAGGCTTTTCGCTCCTCGTTCTGAGTCGAGAATAGATAATGGTAAGGATACATCCGTTCCCATCCTTCGGTGCCCGGTATCGTTTCGATCTCATGGGGCGAAGGGAATTTCTGGTCTCCCATAGCACACCTCCTGTCTGATTGGGCCTAAACGGGTTATGCTACTCAGAAGTAAATCTCCATTACAAACGACAGGTGACGAGAACCCGAAACATTTTTGCAGTTGTACCCATTTTACTCACACTACTTCCATTACCTTGCCGATGCTGGAGCAGCACGGCGGTTCATTACTAATGTGCACCTGAGGATAGAAATCAATTCAGATCGAGATCAGCAGGTTCGATGATAGACCGAGGGCGAGGAAACTAAGTCTGTATGCAGGGTCAGCGCGCCACGGGAGCAATGAAGACGGATCAGAATCAGGTTAGCAGGTTTTTCATCACCTGGGCGTAAGAGTGCATCAATAAGAATAATTCGTCAACTCAATAAGAATTATGTTATCTATAAGTACAGCTTATGGATTGACTCAAGGATAGAAAAAACTAAGTCGAAACCAAAAAGGAAGGATCTCAGACAACAGGTAGAGTTCTCACGCTCGATGACCACAATAGCGTGTTGCGGAGGCGAAGGAAGAAGGATGTCCAACTTCTCATTCCTGCTGCAGTCACCAGGAGGCTGGCTACATCGTGCGACGAAGGTCTTTATAGGTTTCAAATACCCCATTGGGCCTGGCTGCCAGGATCTCTTGCCCAAGGTTTTCCCCGTTTGTAATAATTATCACTTTGAGTCCCGCATTTCTTGCGGCATTGACATCGTCGAGACTATCTCCCACGAAGATGGTGCGATCCTTTCTGGTTCCCATCCTCTGAAGTGCTAGATTTATACCGTCGGGACTCGGTTTGAGATTTGGGACGTCGTTACGGCTTAGAGCGATGTCGAAGAAAGACTCCAGACCGAATTTGGACAAAGCTTTGGCTATGGTTTTACCTCCAATGTTACTCACCAGCGCGGCCTGAATGCCTCTTTTCTTAAGAGCGCGCAGGAAATCTTTGACTCCAGGCCGGAGATTCCAGCGCGTCAAGGCATCCTCGTCATAGCTGTCATAGATCCGTCCTATGGTGTCACATACATACTCGGGCTGCAACCCTATTTCAGGCGCCGCCTGCACGGCTTCGATCAGCAAGGTCGAATATTTTCTGCTGCCAATCCGATCCCTGGTAAAACCCATCTCCCAAAGCTTTTCCAAGGCATTTTCAACAGCTTCGGAAAGCTTCCACTGGAAATCAACCAAAGTTCCCTCAAAATCAAAAATCATCCCTTCGAGATTGTCCGTAAAATGAGCTTCCATGATTCACTCTGTCCCCTGGGTAAGTCCCGGAGACCTTTTTTGAGTCAAAGCGGGAACGCTGATAGGTAGCGGTCAATTCCACAAGAGGAGGAAGAACCGAATCAATGCGGTCGATTCGATGTGAATTTTCAATGCAGATTAGCAGGGTGAAACGATAAGAAAAAACTGTCAAATCAATTAAAGTTATACTAGCTATAAATACGTATTATGGTAGCAACATTGATAATTGTTTTGTAATCAGTGTATAATGGATTTACGATTAAGGATAGCAAGGTACTGAACCATAAAACGGGAATCGATGCATATATCGTCTGTTAGATGACGTTAAGGAAGGATAACCGAGATCATGGACATAAAGTATTTTGACGTCGCTGATATTGGCGAGATTGAAAATGACCTTCACAAATCCATCTTCGAAAAAGCGGAACCGTTTCTTCGCACGAGGCACAATAACATCCATACCATTATATCTTATCAATATGCAATATATCTTTTATCTATGGAAGGAGGCGATCCCTCGGTCGTCATCCCTGCGATTTTACTCCATGACGTGGGATGGTCCACCGTTCCGGAGGATAGGCAGTTGCTCGCATTCGGACCCCGGGTAAAAGAGCCCGATCTCGCAAGACAGCATGAAGTTGAAGGGGCAGCAATCGCGAGAATGATTTTGAGTGAAATGAGTTATCCTCAAGATCTCATTTGTAAAATTGAGCAAATTATTGATGGACATGATTCGAGACTTGATGCAACAAACATTGACGATATGATAGTAAAAGATTCCGACAAGTTGTTCCGTGTATCCAGAACTGGATTCGGCATCGGTTTGGGGTGGTTCAAAAGTGAACCGCGCAGGTACCTGGACGGTCTGCACAAAGCAACGGAAAGCTGGTTCTTTACTAAATCAGCTCACAGGCTGGCTCGCGAAGAGCTTAAGAAACGAGAGGAGGATTTGGACAAGAACCTGTATCCTTCTTCTCGATGATTAAATCCACCAACTTGACCACGTTTTTCTTAACCTGCTCAATTCCGTAAGGGGTGAGATTATCCCAGTGCAGGCCTGCGGCCACCACGACTTTTGCTCCCAGTGCCGATGCAAGCCTTTCCGAGACTGATTTCACTATCTCATCCTCCTTGTGCCCGACATAGCAGAATACAGATGCAGTGGCTGACAGTCGTGCAGGATCCGCAAGGCTTGGCCTTGGCTGGGCCATGGCCACAGCTCCTATATGCGCCACACCTCCCCAGAGGGATAAGAGATAATCCTTGCCCAATTCCTGCAACACTGCCTCTGTGACAAATCCGCCTTCTTCCACCTTGAACCTGCTTATCGACTCACCCATTATCAGCCACCTGCCCGTCTCAAAGTTGTTGGCCTGAGATAGAGGTATTTTCACGCCCCGCCTGTCTCACTATGCAGCTTTCCACAACTCGGGGGGAAAGAATACAACCATAATAAAAACTTGTCAATTCAGTTAGGGTTATGTTATCCATAAATTTGAGTTATTATACCCGGCCTAAAAAGTTCACAACTTTAAGAAACTGAAGCACAGGGGTAGTTGACATGCTTAACTTCAACCAGCTCAGGGCCTTTTACCACGCAGCCACATCTCAGAATTTCACTCAGGCCGCAAGGGAGCTTTTCATCACTCAACCTGCTGTCACCGCTCATATAAAATCACTGGAAAGTTTCTCCAATTTAACCCTGTTCAAGAAGAAGGGGCGCAAACTATACCTCACCTATGAAGGCCGCATTCTGTACGAGCACGTTTGCAAGATCTTTGAATATGAAAAAACGATAGAAAACGCAATCAACGGAATGTTGAAATTATCTGTGGGTATGCTGCGGGTGGGCACTACGAAGACATACGCCCGTTTCCTTATGCCTTCCCTGTTATCCCATTTTCTAAAAGTTTACCCTAATATTAAGATAGCCCTCAATGAGGGATCTTCCCAAGATATGATTCTGGACCTTCTTGAGTTCAAAAACGATGTTGCTGTTACAAGCAAGGTTATCAGCAAGGAAGAGGTCAGCTTCACACCATTCAGACGTGAAGAACTGGTTTTGATTCTTTCCCCTTCACATCCACTGGCTGCTTACAGGAGTATCTCTTTTGAGCAATTGGCAAGAGAACCTATACTCATGAAGGAATCAGGGTCAGGGACGCGCCAGGCTGTAAATGAGTTGTTCGAAGCCAATAAGTGTGTCCCAAACATCCTTATGGAAAGCGGCAATATCGAGCTTATCAAGCAACTTGTCATGCAGGGAGAAGGAGTTTCCTTTTTGGTCGGTGTCGGCGTGGCCCAGGATATCTCCGACAAGAAATTGACAACGATTCAGCTCAAGGGCCATCGTCTTTCGTTGGATGTGTATATCGCCTACCTGAAAAATCAGCAACTGTCACCTCCTGCCCAGGCTATCGTCGATATGCTGGAACAACTGCGAACAGGTGATGCTCCGCCTCAGGATATCGGCACGCTGGTTGGCACAATCCTGGCCGCAAAAGCACAGAAGCCATAAACTCCCGGCACACTTTTCATAAGAATGGAGGTTTTCATAATTGATCAGGGAATGGAAAACATTGGAGCGAAAGCCGCCTGAGGACCATAGAATTTTCAAGATTCAGACTCGAATTGTCCAGTCGCCCAGGACTGGCACAGCTATGGAAGTCAAGACGATTTCCATTAGGGATTGGGCGATGGTCTTGCCCTTGACCGCTGAGGGCGAAGTGGTCATGGTTCGCCAGTACCGCCACGGGATTGAAACAGTTTGCCTGGAACTGCCAGGAGGTCTGATCGATCCCGGCGATTTTTCCCCTGAAGCCACCGCCAAACGTGAACTAATGGAGGAAACCGGTTACGAAGCCCGGGAATATATTTTGTTAGGGTCCTGTTTTCCTCAGCCCGCTGTATTGAAGAACCGGGGTTTTTTCGTCCTGGCAAGCGATGTACGACTGACCTGCGAGCCAAAACCTGACGACGGGGAGGATATCGAGGTAGTTCGGTTCGCCTTGCATGAGATCCCGGGCTTAATACAAAACGGCTCTATTTCCAGCGGCATGGTTCAACTCGCTTTTTACGGGTATTTTATGAATCACAGAAAATTTTAAAGGAAACCTTGCACAGGATCGATCGGTTGCGCGAGCGCCTCTAAGCAAAATATGGCGCGATGCATGACAGTGTTTCTCTGATCAGGGAGGATCGTGCGAGATAGAGATGAACAAGATTGTCGTGGACAGCAGCGTTGTGTTCAACGACAATTATTTCTCCCGCGTGTTTGCCTGTCCTTGGTACACGCTGCTGCCGGTAATCTTGCCTGCACCACGGAAATCACTCGACAAGCGATAGAAGCAATCGAACAATCAGGTGACCGCACCCTTGTCTTTCACTGCTATGCTTTTCGCTCCTATGCCGAGGTTTGCGCCGGACAGTTCGATGCCGCCGAAAACATGGCAAAGTGTAAGGCAGTTACACAGGAGTTTGGCAGGCGACTTTGGCATGCTGACGTAGTCGCCAGTTATATTGCCGAAGTGGTCATTGGCAAAGGCTAGGTCGAACAAGTCTTATCCCTGCCTGGTTCGGACAGATCCGCCATTTGCCTACGGCATGAGGGCCGTCGTATCCCGAGGAACAACACCCGGAACCACGTATGCCTGCAGCAATACCAGGACGATCGTAATGCCCAGGAGCATGACCGAATACTTAATCGTCTTGCGGAAGATGTCCGTCTCCCTCCCCACCAACCCCGTAGCCGCACATGCGACCGCGATCGATTGGGGCGAAATCAGCTTGCCCATGACGCCACCGAACAGATTGGCGGAAGTGGTCAACACAGGATTGACGTTGATTTTCAGGGCGGTCACTTGCTGGAGCTTGCCGAACAAAGCGGCAGAGGAAGTAACCGATCCGGTCAGGAAAACTCCCAGCCATCCGATGATCGGAGAGAAGATTGGGAACAGCATCCCCGTATAGGTGGCGCAGGTCAGACCCAGGGTGTAGGACATGCCCGAGTAATTTGCCAGGAACCCAATGCCGATAACCGAAGAAAGAGTAACCAGGGCGAAACGCAGTTGTTTGAACGTTGCCACGAATACCTTCACGCCGCGGGACGGACTGATCCCCAGGATCACCATGGCTACCAAAGACGAAATAAGCATGGCTGTTCCCGGGGCGGTAAAGAATTCCCACCGATAGCTGGCCCCATATATCGCCGGTTTAGCCCCGGGCACCGTGGTGTAAACCAGGCCGTGCAAGCCGGGCCATTGAGAAATGATGACGATCCAGCGAAGTTCGTTGACAATCCAGTTCTTAAATGACGGAATTCCCCATAACCCCATAATGGCCATCAAAATCACGAACGGAAACCAGGCTTTCGCGACTTGGGCTGTAGTGTACTTCTTCTCCAACTCCTGCCTGACCTCGGGTTCCCCGGGAAAACGCCAGATGGAACTTGGCTTCCAGAATTTCAGGAAAACCGTCAGAACCATCATCGAAACAAAGGAGGAGATGATGGCCGGAAGTTCCATGCCCAGGCGATGGGTAACGATCATATTGGTGATCGCATAACTGATCCCGGCCACCAAGGCAGCCGGCATTACCTCCATCGCCTTCTTCCAGCCCGTCATAACCAGCAGCATGAAAACGGGAATAATGATGGCCATGATCGTCATGTCGTTCCCGATGGCCTCGGTCATAACCGAGGCATTAATCTTGGTGACCGTAACCATCATGTTGGTTGGCACGCCCACCGGGCCGAAGGGCACGGGGGGAGTGTTTGCGACCAGGCAGATCACGGCTGCCGGCAAGGCGGGGAAGCCCAAACCAATCAGCATGGCGGCAGCAACCGCTACCGGCGCTCCCTGTCCGGATACCCCTTCCATGAAAGCCGAAAAGCAAAACGCGATGAGTAACGCCTGGAGCCGCCGGTCGGTCGACAGCGCTGAAATCGAGCTCTTCAGAACCTCGAACTGTCCGGCTTCTACCGTCAGGTTATAAAAGAACACTGCTGTCAAAATAATCCAGCCGATAGGAAACAAGCCGGTGGCCATACCCAGGGCTGCCGCCGATACCGCTATCCCCACAGGCATGCTGTAAGTAATGATTACGATGACCAGGGTCAGCAGCAGGGTCAACACTCCGGCCACATGCCCTTTCATGCGTTTTACCGCCAACGCCCAGAATAAAAAGAATATAGGGATCGATACGACCAATGCGGTCAGACCAAGACTGTTGCCCAAGGCTGCGTAATTTTGATACCAAGGCATCGTCATCACCTCCCCTTTGAGTAGTAAACATTCGACCCCGGAGGGGCCAGCTTTGGTTTAACCGCTGGAACCGGATGAAATTCGCAGTCCCACGGATGGGGCTAATATGCTCTGTGGTCAAGGCTGCACAGGCGACCGCATTCTTGCTTTTCCGCTGCGCGTATTGACAGCAGGTCATGCTCTTAACAGCTCTTGAAAGCGGCTCATCTGCGGCTCCATGGCTCAACGTTGTGGGGAGAACTCAGCTTTGGCATGCAGCAGATGGGTCGTTCAGACGGCTTCCTTGTCCGCCCGGTCTTGTCGGACGTTGGAACCAGACGGCGTGACCACTGAACTCTGACCTTGCCACCAGGGCAAAGGTCTAAACGATCGACTAAATTTTGCAAACTGTGGGGGATTCGAAATTATCACCAGGAGGTGGCGGAGGCAACAGGAAATTCTCCGCAGGATGGTCACGCCGTCTGGTTCCAACGTCCGACAAGACCGGGCGGACAAGGAAGACCGAAGGTGAGGGCCGCAAAGCCGGCCTGAGCCCCGCGAAGGGTTTTGGCTTGGGACGTGGGACAACATGCGGCGCACTCCCCTGCCGTGCCTCATCCTGCATGCTTCGTCAAAAAATGGGACCGCATTGACCCGGGAATCCAGCTTCCTGCGGTGTTGATCTGTGCCTGAAACGAAAACCAGGGACAAACTTGCGGGGTAACTTCGTAGTCCTCGTCGGTTTGGGCGATAATCTCTCATCCCTTCAAGCGATCTTGGTCGCTCGGGACGGCACTCCTCTTGCTTTCAGTTTACTTTCCATCTTCTAATTCCGTATAATGTTGCAGCGTTGTGTCGATGTGCAACCAATTCTTGTCTTCGCAGCGAGCTGAAGAGTGGGGTATGCAAAGCGGATATCTGTTCGTTACGGAATTTGGAGTATAACTGTTCTCAGACGGGCGGGTTTGGCGAAGTAGACAGGTGCGATAGTATGGTTGTCCTTGAAAAAGGAGAGCACAGCTACAGTATCGTAAACGATTGGATTGAAGGACGACAGGTCATGATTCGTGAAGACATTCTGCGGAAATTACCGGAACTTTTCGGGACTAAAAGGGTGAACGGGCGAGAAGTCAATGTAGAAAACACAATCGCAACGCTCACCCGCGAGTTGAACTCCGAGATCGCGGCCGTTTTAAATGCGCGCCGCGCGCTGTTAAACTCCCCCGAACCGGTCCGCAGAAAATATGCCTGGCCGAAATGGGACGACACGTTTCCAGACCCCGTTACAGGCCGGTCCTGGACCTTTCGTCAGATTGTGCAAGGTTTGATCGATAACTTTTGGGGTCGGGAGAGCGAGTGGCGCTGGCGCCTTAACGATGAGGCGCCCATTCCGAAGGACGCACATCCCCTGGTGAATCCGGGGTTGGAACTCACCGGACCGTGGCATCCGCTTGACATGGCGTTTAATGCGCTAAACAGTCCGGCTCCCATGAATATGCCGGACTTCGAGGACGCGTCGCCGCCGCATTTTCAGCCTGTCGGCGCCCCTGCTGACCAGCCGGTCGGTGTGTTCGCTGCATTGAAAAATGCAAAGGACATCTTCGAAGGCCGATGGGCCGGCCGCGCTTATGAGGTGACCAAAAAAGGAAAAAAGCGCACTTACAAGATCGATATGCCGCCAGAGAACTGGCCGACCCTGTTTGTCCGCCCCCCGAGTATTCACGTGAGGTATGACCACATCAGGGTCGATGGTCAACCGGCTCCCGGCATCATTGCCGTTGTCGTCCTATGGGCGCTCAATAATTACGATTCGCTCAAAAACGCGGGCACGGGCGTCTACTACTACATCCCGAAGATTCAGACTCCGCAGGAAGCAGCAATCGTAGAGAAGCTGTTGTCACGGATTGAGGAAGTCATCGGTGTTCCGCCGGGCACTCTCAAGATTAAGATGCTGTATGAAGAAGGGAATGCGGGGCGATCCCTCGCGGCGATTGCCTGGGTCTTGCGGCGCCGTCTGCTGGGAACCAACGTCGGCCGATGGGATTACCTTGGCAGCCTGATCGAGATGTGGAAGGACGATCCGCAGGGGGTGTTTCCCGATCCGCAGTCCATCGGCATGGCT
Source organism: Syntrophobacteraceae bacterium (assembly GCA_052143075.1). GTDB lineage: Bacteria > Desulfobacterota > Syntrophobacteria > Syntrophobacterales > Syntrophobacteraceae > SbD1. The sequence continues at coordinate 13,268 of JBKQTS010000293.1, forward strand.
TCGCCGAACATGATTGCCTATCAGCGGTACAACGCGCTGATGATGCTGATGTCCGGCATGAAAGACAAAGAACTCAGTACGGCGGCGCCCATCGGCGGCATGGCCGCGGTAATGATCTACCAGACTGGCGACGTGTACGGGCGTTCGCGATCCAACCCGGTGGCGCTGCGAGGAATAGCCATCGACAAGCTGCGGGAGCGCCTTCTGGGTCTGATTTTCGTGCCCGACCAGGCGTTGTCTGCAGGGCAGCAACCCACGCTGGACGACGTCCTTGCCAACCGGGTGAAAGGCAGGCTCTACGATGCTTACCGCCAAAGCTGGGTAGCCAGCCCGGAAGAGGCTTACGTCGCCGCCGGCAATACGCCAATGCAGGCGCCCGTGGAGCAGCTTCAGTCCATCCTCGATGCGCCCCTGGAAACGGTGGACGTCAAAGACAAACCAATACCGACCGTGGCGAGCGGTCTTAACGATTCCGAGCGGCAACTGCTGCAATCCCGCGGCTTACTGAACGCTCAGGGCAGGATTGCGCCCCAGGTCATCACTCGGGACGCACTGGATTCACCGGAAAAACTTTTCACTCCTGAACTATGGGAATCCATCTATGCGGCGCCGAAGGGTGATGTGACCATCGAGCACATCCAGCACGCGTTCTACATGGCTGCTAACTACGGTTTTCAAATTCTAAACGGCAACTTCGCGGCGGCGATCGACGATTACGAGATTAAGCTGCGGTTCATGAACGATCTTGCAACGTACCGGATCGATGTTTCATGGCTGTGGACGCTTGTCCGGCACCAGGCCGTCATCACCAGGGATGGGTGGCTCAAACGGCCGGCGCTCACGGAAGATGGCGTCGAGCCGGTAGTCAACGATCTCCCGATCAAAGCCGGGACCCGCTTTACCCTCGAGTTGTTCGACAAGGTATGGGATTACCACAACGAATGGACGACGGAATTCTTCGCCGAATTGGACCGCCTCGGCGATGTAGGCCGTTTCGACCGCCGTAAAGCGCCGGTCATTATGGACCTTTTGAAACGGCAACTGGTTTCGCCGCGCTACATCCAGCACAGCGCCCGTGTGCTGTTTGTCGTGGCGGAAGCGAGCGAGCAGGAGCGCGCGCAGATTCTGGAGGAGATCTTCGATCTTTCCCGGGAAGAAATCGTGGAACGGGTAGAGGCAGGCAAGCTTGGCCGGAAGGCCCTGGCCGCTTACGACTACGTCTATGATGTTTTTCCGGACAGGGCAGGGAACTAAGGAGCTTTGGGCTCAGGCAGAAAGATTTCACCGCGATATATTTTTTTCTTGACATATATCGGACCGCTATATATTATGGCGATACAAAGGAGGGGCTATGGACGTTCAATCGATGCTGCTGGGTTTTCTCATGAAATCCAGCATGACGGGCTACGATCTCAGGAAGGCCTTCTCTATGTCCTTCTCATTCTTCTCGGAGCTTAGCTACGGGTCCATTTACCCGACTCTTAAGAAGATGGAGGTCAGAGGGCTGATTTCCAAGCAAGTTGTGATCCAGGACGGGGCGCCAAACCGTAAAGTTTACACTGTAACTGAAGCTGGAAAGGCAGCTTTCCTCGACGCCCTGCGATCCAAGTTTGTCCCGGAGCAACCCAAAAGCGCCTTCTGTATGAAGCTTTTCTTTTTCGCATATCTTACCCCAGGAGAGCGGGAGGCGATTGCGCTCACGCAGCTCGATACAGTTAAGCGGTTGCGCAAAGAGCTTGAGTCGGCCGGTCCGGAGATTGGAACCCATGCGGACCGGTTCCAGTACCTGTGCTTCCAGATCGGCCTACGCTTTTATGAGAACCTGGCCAACGATCTGACCATGGTTATCGAGGCCCTGAAGCATGAGAACGAGTGACGAGAACAAAAATCCCAATTGATGGCAACCATTTGATAAATCAAGTAATATCGATGGATGTGTGAACGCGCCTTTAACGATTGGTGCAACAGGGAGGCAACTTTGAAGACCCCGACGAAGTATCAGCAGATTTTCCTTTACACGGCGCCGTTTGTGCCCCTGGCGTTTTTCAAAATCTGGGCCTCTACCGCTGTAGATACCGGCAACATGCTTACTGTGGCCTGCGCTATGCTCGTTTGCTGCTTCCTGGTTCTTGCGATTGCGTGGAGGTGGGACAAACCGACCTACTTCGACTGGACGATCAGCGCCTATTTTCTGACAGTTGTAATCCTGCTTTCTCTTTGGCCGGAGCCGGCGGGGAAAGTGCTTCACCGTTATGCCGTAACGGGGATTTACCTCTGCCTGTTCTCCGCCGCATTTCTGCCGGCGATCCTGGGTTTTGCCCCTTTCACGCTCCACTACGCCAGGAAATATACACCTCAAGTTTTATGGGAAAACCCTATCTTTCTGAAAATTAATCGAATCATGACCTTCACCTGGGCAGGCATCTTTGCAATCTGCATCATTTTAAGCCTCTATCCGTCGGTTATTACCCGCGCTGTTGTGCCTATAAGCCTCATTGTCGGCGTGGGTGTTCCGTTTAACATCAGGTTTCCAGACCATTACCTCCGGCGTCTCGGCCTGCCTCCGCTCGCCGCGATGCGGGAGGGACTCTTAGACACGGCTGTGGAGGCGGACGCAACCCTTTCGCCGAGCAGCCAGGACCTTGCACCGGACCGTTATGACCAGCCGGTCCTTAACAACAATCAAAAGGAGACAGCAATGGAACAACGCAATCCGATCCCCCGGCCTGATTCAATCGAGAGCTTCATGACGACCATGTCAAGGGGTTTCAAGCCCGAGAGTGCTGGACAGATGAAGGCCGTCATGCAGTTCAATTTTTCAGGCGAAGTCGAGGGGAGTTGTCATTTCGAGATGAGAATGGGGAGATCAGGGCCAAAGAGGGGACCTCGGCAAAACCCGATCTAGTCATTCAGTCGCCCTTTGAGATATGGATGGACGTTATAACCGGAAAAGCAGATGGGCAACAGATGTTTATGCAAGCAAAGTATACGGCTTCCGGCGACTTTTCATTGCTGATGCGCATGAACCAGCTTTTCGGAAGGGATTGAGGAATTCAGGGATCAGGACCCGGTTGTTTAATTGTCCAATGTTCAAATTAGCTTAGATCCAGTGTTCGCACGGAAGGAGACTGCCATGAAAGTGCTAGCTCTTAACTCCAGCCCTCGAGGTGAGGGTGTCAGCAAAACCGGCATAATGCTGGACGCATTCGCGGAAGGCATGCGCCAGGCCGGAGCCGAAGTCGAGACAATCCACCTGCGTAAGAAGAAGATCAACAACTGCATCGGCTGCTACACATGCTGGACGAAGACCCCGGGAGTCTGCGTTCACAAGGACGACATGACGAAAGAGTTGTTCCCGAAGTGGCTGGAAGCCGACATTGCAGTATATGCGACGCCCTTGTACCACTATACAGTGAACGCTTCCATGAAGGCTTTCATCGAACGCACGCTACCGGTTTTGGAGCCTTTTCTCATCACGCGTGACGGGAAGACCTCTCACCCTATGCGGCACAAAACTCCAGCGAGTGTTATCCTGTCCGTGGCGGGGTTTCCCGAGCTGAAGGTCTTCGATCAACTCTCCCGATACGTTAAATTCATGTTCGGCAAGGGCCTGCGGGCAGAGATCTACAGGCCCGGGGCCGAAGCTCTCGGTGCGCCCCAATTCGCCGCGACAAAAAAAGACATTTTAGAGGCAACTGTTCAGGCGGGCCGCGAGTTAGTCCAGAACGGAAGCGTTTTGGCGGCGACGACCGAACGGATAACTCAGCGCATTGGAGGAGATTTTGAATTCACTGCCAAGATGGCAAATCTGTTTTGGAAGACCTGCATACGGGAAGGAATAACGCCAAAGGAGTTCCAGGAACGCAATCTGATCCCGCGGCCTGATTCAATCGAGACCTTCATGACGATCATGTCTATGGGCTTTAACGCCGAGGGTGCTGCACAGACGAAGGCCGTCATGCAGTTCACTTTTTCAGGCGAAGTCGAGGGTAGTTGTCATTTCGAGATCGAGAACGGGGAGATCAGGGCCAAAGAAGGGACCTCGGCAAAACCAGATCTAATCGTTGAGTCGCCCTTTGAGATATGGATGGACGTTATAACCGGAAAAGCCGACGGGCAGCAGTTGTTTATGCAGCAACAGTATAAGGCTTCCGGCGACATTTCGCTGCTTCTGCGCATGAAAGAGTTGTTCGGCCAGAGGAAAAGCTGACGCAATACTTACGCACCATCCTGTGACATGGGAGACCAATCTGGCCCGCCATTCTTTTACTAAGTATTGTATATAAGTCTGTCTTACGAGGTAGAAACCGGGAAAGGCGGCTCTCAACCTGAGAGCCCGCCTCCGGTCGCGGACAGACCAGGGATAGCGTCGAGATCGAGGCGTTCCAGATGCAAAGTGGCGAGCCGCTCATTTCGCGGGTCTTGGGCTGACAGACGCTTGTTATGACCTATTCAGCGCAACGTGCCTGCCAGGATGCCGATCACGCCCCTCCCACCTTAGTCGATACTATTCACACGATGGAACGGACCACGCCGCCATCTACGCGCAACGCTGCACCGTTTGTTGCCGAGGCAAGGGGACTGCATACGTACACAACCATGGCCGCCACTTCCTGCGGAGTCGCAAACCGCTTCAAAAGCGAAGTTGGACGAATCGAGCGGAAGAATTCCTTCTCAGCGGCCGCTACATCCATCGCCCGGGACTTCGCCAGGTCCTGGACAATCCGCTCGACTCCCTCGGAGAGTGTCGGTCCCGGCAGCACGGAGTTGACGGTCACGCTGGTGCCTGCAGTCATCTCGGCAAGACCTCGGGCCAGGGCAATAAGGGCCGTTTTTGTCACGCCGTAGTGGATCATTTCCACGGGGATCTGCAGTGCCGATTCGCTTGAGATGAATACAATCCGGCCCGAGTTCTTCTCCAGCATTTTCGGCAGGTAGAACCGGCTCAGCCTCACCCCGCTAAGTACGTTTACTTCGAAGATCCGCAGCCAATCTTCGTCGCTGATTTCGGTGAAAGGCTTTTTCTCATAGATGCCAAGATTGTTTACCAGAATATCAATGGCCGGAACTACGCCGGCGAGCAGCTCAAAACCTTCTTTGGCTCCAAGGTCCGCCGCAACCCCTTTGACCCGAGCGCCTTCATGCTCCTGCCTTATTTGCTCAACTGCTTCGTCCATCCGGCGTTGAGAACGGCCATTTATCACGACGGCGGCCCCCTCCCGGGCTAATAGCGATGCGGTGGCAAGGCCGATCCCGGCAGTTGAGCCGGTTACGAGCGCAGTCTTGTTCTTCAGTTGCAGATCCAAGGTCTATTTCCTCCCAACATAATCTATATCCGCGACGTATAGCCGCAACAAAAAAAGATCCACCTGGTGATAGACAGGCCATGGAGAGACTGGTCATGGACAGGTCATGGAGAGGTTTTGACACACCCACCAAAGTTGAGGGCAAGAGCGCAAGCCGGAATCCGGAGAGCCACTGCTTGATGCCGGCCCCCGGACTAGACACTTCCGGGGCAAGCTTCGTCGGCATGACGGCTTACTTACGCCGTTTACTATAGATACCTGTAAGCAGGGGGTTCCCGGGGAAAACCGGAGGGTGGTTTTTGCCTGTAAACCTTTACCCGCAGCAAGACGAAGATATGTCTCCGGATCGAATTGTGTTATACAGACGGATTATTCGCTCTCGAGTCTCGGCAAGTTTTGTCTCGCAGCCCGGGCGTGTTTTCATAGCAAGAAACAGAAGGCTCTGCTCATAGATGGTTCTATAGAGTTCGTGGATCTCTCGCAGATTTTCCAGGTCCGGCATAAGTTGCTCGGCGCACCTGAGGGTTTTTATGTTCGAGGACGCGGCGGGGACTGAGTCTTTCAAATTAGCTGCCTGGTGATTTTGATTCATGGGCCACCTCGATGCCAAGGCGCATTCCAAATCAGAAGTATGCCCCTAATATCAATTTAATGCCTTCAGCCACGACTAAAAAGGGGGCATTTAGAGTATTTTCGGGGGTAAAAGACAGTACGTCCAGACTATGCGCATACGGGACCGGAGCCGCTATTTCTCGAGGAGCCTTACCGTCCCATCATCGAGATCGTATTTTGCTTTAACTATCTTTAATCTTCCTGCATCGACAAGCGACCGGATTACGCGTGACTGCGTAGTCAGCGATTTGGCAACCAATTTAATGTTGTTGTCGATGGCGGATTCCACAAGGTCCGATTCAGCAGCGCCCCTGGCATCTTTTCTGGCCTGTATAACCGCCGGAGTAATCGTTTTGATAATGGCGCCAATATTACCGTGCGGATGGCCCTGCGACTCGACAGCAGCCATCACGGCGCCGCATCGTTTGTGACCAAGGACCATTACCAGGGGGCAGTTGAAGTGCTCGGCGGCATATTCGATGCTTCCGAGGACAATGGGGTCCGGAATATTGCCGGCTACTCGCACGACGAAGATTTCACCCAACCCCTTATCGAAGATGATTTCGGGAGGGACCCTCGAATCCGAGCAGGAAAGGATTATTGCAAAAGGCTTTTGCCCGCTTGCCAGGGCCTCCCTTATACCGGGGGTGCTCGTCTCGCGAATTGTCGTCTGGTTTGCCCTGTAGCGCTGGTTCCCATCGAGCAGGCTTTTTAGGGCTTCGTCTGCCGTAAGACCGGGGCCTGTGTCCGATGCATACAGAAGCGCCGCAGCAAACAAGGCCACGCATAAACTTAAAATGGACAAATAGTGCTTTTTCATTTTACAGCCTCCTGGACTTACAGGGTTTAAATTATGAATCCCTGATTCCGTGAACCTGGACCACTTACTCTATCTTATGAAGACTCAGGGCGCCGGTTATTTCCCGGCTCCAGCATCAGAGAACGCCGGGGAACTGAACGGAGACCCGCAATACCTTGGAACCAGCGGGTCGTTCTGCGTAAAGGCCTTTTTGCTTTGTTCTATCAGCCAGCCATCGCTTTCAAGCCTGCGGGGTCGGCATTGATTCACACGATCCGGGTGAAACAGGTAATTCCAATCCTGTTTTAAGTCTTTGCAAGGCCATCCGCAATTATCCGAGGCCGCCGATGAAACTTGAGCGAAACCTGTGTGGACAAATACCGTGGGGAAAAGCATCATAAACGCAATAAGCAACGTTGCCAAAGCGATCGCAGTTCTCAAAGAATTCATTTTTTGATTCCCTCCTGAATGCAAAGTTAAGCATACGCCACGTGAATCTCTAATAAATTCTGAAAACCTTTCTATCCGCAGATTTTCGCAGATAAAAACATCTGCGTTTAATCTGCGCTATCTTTGGATTATTCTTTACTTTCTTCGGAATCATCGGACACTTTTTGCTCTGAAGCTGGGCCATGGCGTCCATGCCCCGGTCAACAAGTTTGGCCGCCGAACGGAGCGTCACGTCCCTGGTGACTCCAATCTTCAGCGCTTTCAAGCGCTTGGAGACCGCCCCCCGACCTACTCCAAGCCGGCGCGCTGCCCCGGTCGGGCTGTTTCCATCCCGGATCAATTGTAAGAGTGTGTCATCGTTAATCTTTTTCTTTGCCATGGAAACATCCTGGAAACATCATGGGAATTTTTGGTTTACTGCCGTCATAGCCCGGTTGAGGCTCAAAATGAGCTATCGACAATCCGCCGAGAGGCCGGGCGGGGAATTTGAAAGACTGCAGTTGAACGTGACAAACATTTTCCATTCGACGACGCGGGCGGCGAGAGGCGTTCGAGAAGTTGGACTTAGCTGAACCCTCGCTTCTTTCGGGTTCGCGGGTAACATCGCGGAAGCGCGTTAAACGCTGGACCCTCGCTTCGTTCAGGTCCGGGCCACATGATGCAACCAGTAGTTTGATGCTTCAAGTCCGGGCACGATCTTTTGTGAGTGCCCAGTTCGCGGCCGATCTTTTGTGAGGCCGCACCCTGCCGATGCCCTTGATCCTTTTCTCTGCCATGGAAACAGATGGAAACTCCCTGGAAACGTCATGGAAAAATATGGAAACTTTTGGGAGACTGTTTCCATCCTGAAGCCATTCACCACAGAGGCGGGGCATAGTCCGGACATGGAGAGGGCACAGAGAAATAGACTATTAGGCTGGACCCTCACTTCGTTCAGGTCCGGGGCTAACGTTTCTGGCTGTCGGTTGATGCTTCTGGTCCGGGCACGATCCTTTGTGACTGCCCCAGTCCGGGCACGATCGCACGTGAGTGCCCACCCTCACTGCGTTCGGATTCGCGGTTAAACTACGGACCAATGTCCGGTTCGTATAGTTCGCGGCCGACTTTTTTGTGTGGCCGCTTTTGTGAGGCCGTAGTGGAAACCCGCAACCCGCTACCCCTGTTTGATCCGACGATATTATACTGCGGGATGATTTGGACCTGCAAAACGGCAACCAGAACCGGCAACGAGAAGCGGCAATAGAAGCGGCGACCAGAAGCGGCAAAAAGCAAGAAGCGGTGGAATGTCTCATAAACAAGATCAAGAACTCAAAGGGCGAGCTTACGGCTTTCTCGAGACGGAGCTTTTCAAACTCCGTCTCGACCACCTCCATGCTCAGTAGTACTCGTTGACCGGGTGGACAAAAAGGGTAGGCCTACCATCGCTTTCTGTTAGCAGGGATGAATATTCCGAATATGATCCAGACATTGAAAGATTCTCGATAGCCCGCCGAATAACGCGATATAGGAGAGATATAGCTTCATTGTCACGGAAGAAAAAATCGACGGAGGGCAGGTGTCGAACCCTCTCACCTTGAAATCCGGGAAACCGGATACTACCATAAAAACTATGATATGAATGAGTTTCCGGTTTGGTCTGCTGATGCTATAGAAAGCGTCAGGGCAAAGTTGACGCAACTGCTCGGTTGTGGAACGCTTTCTTTTGTCCTCCGTCAACCGACTTCTGTCGTCCGTTATAAGAGGAATTTTCGTTAAGTCATGGCTCGATATAAGCCGAGATCAAAAAATACTGGCCTGGTTCAGGGTTCGATACGCCCTGCAATCCAGCCCATCCTGGCGCTGCTCATAGTCTGTTCGCTTGCGGCATCGGCAAGGGGTGAGACGGCGGCCGGTCGTTTCTTTCTCATGGGGCCGGGCTACATACACATAAAGAATATGCATACAGGGATCGAGACGTCGGTGAAGCTCCTGGGGCCCAACGGAGAAGTGAACGACGATGCTTTCGACAGGATCGACGAGGTCTTCGAGTTCCCCACCAGGGAGAAGGGAGAACACATCTCGCCGCGGCTGATCTTCATGCTCGACTATTTCGCGGACCTCGTAGCGCCCGGAAAGACGATCAACCTGGTTTCCGGCTACCGCTCCCCCGACCATAATGCGTCAGTGAGAGAGGCTGGGGGCAACGCCGCCAAAACGAGCGCACATATGGACGGCATGGCCCTCGATTTCTACATCGACGGAGTGGACGGCAAAACGCTCTGGAACATCATCAGGAGAAGGAACTGTTGCGGAGTCGGGTACTACGGGGAAGCGACCATTCATCTCGACGCTGCAAGGCCCAGGTTTTGGGAGGCCTCAACTTCGAAGGTCAGGACGGGGCAGAGCGACTTTAACCGTCGTATCTATATTTCAGCCGATTTCGACCGTTACATGTCCGAAGACACCGTTCGGCTTTCCTTTTCCTCCGTCAGCGACTTCGGATTCGGAATAGGTCCCGCCGTAGCGATCGTTGACGACGCCAAAGGGCACAAAAAGGCAGCGTCAGCCCGAATCAAGTCGGAAGACAATGCAACCTGCCTGATGATAGAGGACCGAAAGGCGTCTCACTTCATTCGTCTGCCTTTGCCCGCCGGACTGCGCGACGGCAAGTACCGATTCAAGATCGACTTTTGCCGGAGACCCTTTAAGCAAATGCCGGAAAGCATCTTATCGAACGTGATCGAAGCACGGGAACCAGACTAAGTTCTGCTTTCACGGCCCTCGCGGATGATCGCTGCTAATTCGTTAACGCAAACGGGCTCAAACGGGGTCCGACCTGGCGACCCCGTTTCTAACGTACCGTTTCTAACGTTTCTAAAACGACATTTATTTAAGGAATGCAACACTACTTATCAAAACCCGATTGTGGGAAATAGGTGTCGTCTCGCAGTGCCGTCACCAGTTCAGCCGCGCTTCGGATCGCTTTGCTGAAACACGTGTAAGCGCTGCCCAGCGCCTGTATCCCATGGGCATCCGAACCGCCGATACCGTTGATGCCCAGCCGGCGGGCCGCCTCGCAGGCACGCTGGTTTTCTTCCGGCGGTACGCTGCCGTTGAGCGTCTCCAAGGCCACCAGGCCTTTCAATGATAACACCCGATCGCCCAGGGCACGCCCGATCAGGCCGTCCTGATAGGGATGGGCGGCTACGGCCGCGCCGCCCTTCTGGTTGACCCAATCGATGACCATCTGCATGGGCAAACCCGGCAGAAGATCGCCTTTGCCCGCGCGCACGCCGTAAATCAGCAGATGCCCTTCGGCGGCCCGATACTCCAGGCCTCTGAAAATAGGGAACTTTTCTTTTACTGCGATGCGGTCCATCGGCCTGCTCAAGGCATGGTCGTGATGCTCGGTGATGCACAGCGCGTGCAGTCCCAGCCGACGGGCCTGATCGACCACCTCTTCAGGCTGAATGGTGGAATCCCCGCCGAGGACAGTATGTAGATGCATATCGATTTTAAACATGAGATATAAACTGTTCGCCCAGGCGCCCGATATTGATACAGGAACGGTCCGGTCGATCGTCCCTCAACACCTACCTGGCACCACGGAGGTGCTTCGAACCGATGGAAAAATCGAAAAAGGCCAAAAACAGAAATCGAATCATTGATATCATCATGGACATTCCCTTCTTCGCCATGCTGGACAGCCATGAACTGGCCGTTGTAGCCAAGCACATGAACTATTATGAAGTCGCTGCCAGCTAGATTCTTTTCAAAGAGGGCGAAGCGGGAGACTCAGTATGTTTTGTCATCAAGGGGGCCCTGGCTGTATATAAAGAAGTCCCCCTGCCTGGAAAACCGGTGCACATCGCCACACTGACCAAAAACCGGTTGATCGGCGAAATGGTCCGTCACCGATGAATATACCCGATCCGCAACGGTGGGGGCACGCACCAACACGAGCATCTGGGCCGTGACCAAAACCGGATTTGACGCCATCTTGAAAGAGAACCCCAAGGTGGGGGCCGCCATTCTCAAAAAAGTCGCCACCATCGTGAGTATGAACCTGCGCCGCACCTCGGCCCAACTGGCCGATTTCATCAAGACCCTGCCCCTGACGGCCACCTCGATTCCCCCACTTATGGCCACCTCAAAATCCCCCACCCTTGAAATCGAAAAGTCGGGGATGAAAAAGGAAATAGTACGTAAGATCATGGCCATATGTTATCCCCGAACGGCCTAAGTTGATTTTGGGGTGGGGGAAAAGTACCCGGCCACAAGTGGGGGATTTGTAAGTGGCCATCCCGGCCTGCCGATTACCTAATCTTTACGCAACTCCTCGAGACCGCCATAGTGATCCAAAATTTCGGGATTCATCAGTGCATCCCGGTTGCTTATCGGCTGGCCGCCGATCACCTTGCGAACTGCCAATTCGACCTTCTTCATGTTGAGGGTGTAAGGTATGCCCGGCACGGCAACAATTTTGGCCGGCACATGCCGCGGAGAACCGTTGGTGCGAATGGCTGTTTTCATTTTGGCCGTTAAGGTGATAAGAAATTGCTTTCTGCCGGTTTTTATGTAGCAGGGATGGTGATGTGCGTCAAGCACGTTGTCGTCTCGTTTCTCTGACAAGATTGAGGCAGGTTGGGGCAAGAATTGGGCAAGTGGTTCGCGAGGGTGGCTTCTTTGAGTGGAGGGGATGGGAACAGGTCTGCCCTGGCCCGAACCGTCTTATCCCCATTCTGGATTTCGTACTCACCCTCAAGAATGTACAAGGCTTCATCTTCCCTGTGGTGAGTGTGCAAAGGTGTCCCATCGCCCGGTAGTGTAGTCTGTGTCAGCATGCTGAAAGCACCCTTGGTTTGTTTGCGTGAAACCAGAAGCGTTATCATCCGCCCAAGTACATCCAGCGTGCATGCCTTCACCGGGAGCAAGCACAACGGGTTGTTCGGCTATCGAAAAAGACATAATTAGATCCTCCAGCAAAGTATAGGCGAAAGGATTGAAAGGCTAGATGCCGGTACCTGCTGACGCTTCAATCAGACGGCCACTTTCTTGTTCTCTATGGCTAAAACGTATGGCAGGGATGTCTCCGGGTCAAGAACTGCGCCTAGGCAGTCAACCGAGTCGCCGGTGTGGATTTCATGCCGAAATGGTCCCACGTGGTCTCGGTCAGGGCACCAGGAAAGCCAACCTGATCTTCCTGATCTTCAGCCAGCCTGATCCCTCCCCGATGGTCTCAACCATAGAGGATCCTTTGGACTGATGATATAGGAGAGCTGTACGTAACAAATCCTGTTTTCCTGAGTGAGTTTAAGTTGTTATAGCGACTTAGCGCTTCTATCTCCCTTTTGCTCT
>JBKQTS010000294.1:0-4888 GCA_052143075.1 Syntrophobacteraceae bacterium
CCGCAGAGGAACCCTCACTATGTTCGGGTTCGCGGTGATGACCTGAAAGCGCGTAAGATGCTGGACCCTCACTTCGTTCAGGTCCGGGCATAATACTCTAGCCGTTGGCTAATGCTTCCAGTCCGGGCACGATCTTTTGTGAGTGCCCAGTTCGCGGCCGACCTTTTGTGAGGCCGCGCAGAGAGCTGGTCATAGACAGGTCATGGAGAGGGAACTGAAAATTCAACAAAGATCGACAGGAACGTAGAAGTATTTCACCTTATTCTCACGACGTTGAATTAGCCATTTCTGTTAATTCTGCAAATCCTGTCTAGCAAAGCTTTTCTCAGCGCCCTCTGCGGTGAAATTGTTTTCGGCCACTGGTTGCGGCCCAAGGCTGCTTTGTGTTCTCTCAGTCTCTACGGTGGATCTTCTGTTTTCACCAACAGTTTGGCACACTCTGAGAAGTCGTGCAAAACGGCAACCAGAAACGGCGCTAACTCAGGACTGAGTGCTGAGGACTGCGGACTGAACCCTCACTACGTTGCGGGTTCGCGGTTAGCGTTTGGAAGCGCGTGAACTGCTTCAGGTTCGCGGCCGATCTTTTGTGAGGCCGCAGTGGAAACCCGCAACCCGCTGCCCTGTTTAATCCGACGATATTATACCGCGGGATGATTTGGACCTGCAAAACGGCAACCAGAAGAGGCAACGAGAAGTGGCAATTGAAGCGGCAACCAGAAGCGGCAAAAAGGAGAAAAGCGGGTGAATGGACGAATAGGTGAATGGGGGAAGACCGGTGTATGGTTAATGGTGAGAAAAGAAACGCGAAGCATATGGGGCTGATAATGAGCGGAAACTATGTTGAGATCATGAAAGGTGAATTTGAGAAAGGCGAGAAGTACCGCTGGATTTCCGGAACGGGCAAATCGAGCCTCAGCGAACCTTCTGGTTCCTTACAGCGATGATTTCAATGGCAAAATTGGGCTTTTAAGCGTTTCAAAACCCCATTTTTTGAACATTTGTCCATAGTTATCGTCGAGTTGGTTTGGCGACCCCATTTTTATTTTTCGGGTGAAAATAGGCCTTGCCATTATTATTGCTGTTTTCCAGCAGCATCTGGTGCAACTGTTCATATGTGGGTTTGTCAGTAACAAAACACCCAAAAGTAGCCCCGCCCTGGCCCGTGGCTTTGTCTAGGCCCGGATGGATCATTACTCCCCCCAGCACCGTACCATCCTTGTACCTTAAAGTGTTCCAGTCATGGGTATTTGACAAGGTCGGATTGTCCTCGTGCCTGTTGACGTCTAACGAGAGATTGCCTGACAGCATTGCGCCAATCTCTTGCTTTATTGGCGTTGGGATCGGCGTGAAGAAGTGCGGTTGCCCCGCCTATCCCCTGCTGGTGGGCAAGGTGACCTCCCAGGGTTGCGGCTGCCGGCCAAGCCTATCTGGAGTGCGCTAAGCGACGGTATCTTATGGCTTCCCCCCTCCTTTTGGCGCTCCCCTCAGCAGATCGGGAAAAGCAGAACCATCCTTCGTCGTAAGAGGATCAAACGAAATCCAGACAGCCCTTCCAGTGGTGAGGACCCTGCTCGAGCGGAGAGTGAGACTTCGGAAACGATAATTCCTCGTTTTCCAGAGCAGAACTTTACTGGATAAGTCTAAATATCTTTCATCCGGGCTCCCGCGTAGGCTGACCTTGTCCAGGTAAATCCTCTCGCCTTTGTCAGTAGTAAGATAGCCTTCAACTTCAAACCGGGCGCCGTCGGCGAGCAAGAAAAGACCCGCCTTATCGTGATCGAAAGGCAATCCAAACACCTCTATGAACAGCTCGCTCCGAAAGGAGACCGTCTTCATGGGCTTTTCCGGTTTCACTTCCAGCCACTGAGTCGTTAAAGTCATTCCCGATGATACGAGCACCTCCTGGTAAAACGAAAGGATGTGTTCATGGAATAGCATCCAAACGCTTACAGCAATGACCACCACTATAACAGAACCGGTTAGCATCACAGTTCTGAGCTTCATCGTTTCTCCATGCTACTAAGGTTGGCTAGGGTACAGGTTTTTCTTGACAACGTACCCGAACCTGTCAAGGTTGTCTCGAAAATCCAATGGCCCGATGATTGGCGGTCGAGGTGGAATACCAAACATTCGCCCGGTGGCTTGTTCCAGGGCGTCACGGATTTTCGTGACGCAACTGTTCTGACTACTCCACTTTGGATTGTCCGCCATATCTTGCTTGATTACTTTCACCAGCAGATCTTGTTCCTCAGGCGTTAGATCCAGTTCTTGCCCAACGGCGTTCCGAAAGTGATTACGCGCGAAGTACTTCGCGGTCTCTTCCCCTTTGTTCCAACCTTTTTCGGTGAAGGCGTATGTGGTGCCATTTATATTGATAGCAGTGTGCCCGAATGACGACTTAAGATGTCCCACGGGATCGAACGTGAGGACTTCCGTGACCCTCGGCTGATCCGGTTTACCGTTAGACTCTAACACATTGGTATCTGAGTTGGCATTTGTACCGGTATTTGACTCGCTAAAGTTTGGATTTCCTTCTGCGGCCACGCCAAGCGGCGTCGGCATACCCTTCGGGAAAAGAATTCCCTGTGCGATCTCCCGTTTCTGCATATCGGTCGGGATTTTGCCGTTGTTATTCTGCTGCCAGTCGTCGAGGGCCTGACCGTATTTGCTCACAAATCCATTCCATTTTTGCTGCTCGGGCGGGAAGGGCGAAGCGTCATCCATTTTATAGAACGGGGATTCGGCTGACGCTGCGGCCAAGGTCGTGAGGTCGTTGACTGCGGAGATCGAGGAAATAAGATTAGCGTGTTTTGCGGCCTCGGTTGGATCATTATTCCGGATCCTGTTTTGTGCGCCCATCAGACTGTTCAACTGCGCAACCGGCATTCCGCCGTAATAGGACATGAGATTGACATTCTTAAACTGTTCCCGGTCAGCATCTTTCATCCCGTTTAAAGTGTCATAGAGTTGGTTCGTTTGCGCTGTTGCGGGCGGGTCCCACATGGCCAAGGCGTTAGCGTTGACGGCGTTATTCACCACTTTGTAAGCGGACGGATCGGTTTTTAGAATGGCGTTGTAGGCGTCTATCAGCCGGGGATTGGTCAGCAGGTCCTGTTCGGATTTAATGGCATTTGGACCGTTTAATGCCGCGTTAACGATGTTCCAGTTCGCCTGGTTGGTCTCCTGCTCGGCGTGAAGCAGTTGCCCCGCCTGCTGGATGTAATGGCTGCGATATCTCTCTTCGGCGCCCGGATCGCTCGGGTGTTCCTGTCGGGCCAGATCGGTTACCGCCTGTAGACCGACTTCGTAGTTCTCTTTGAGGTTTTGCGCGGTCGGGGCTCCGTTTGGTGCGTACATCATCGAATGCCGGTCAACGTAGCCCTTGATGGTATTTATGAACTGCCCGGCAGTCGTGTCCGGAGCACCACCGTTTTGGGTAATGGCCTTGAGGTTTCCGACAACATCCCCTGCATTGGCGTTGGGATCGGCGTGAAGAAGCGCGGTTGCCCCGTCCATCCCCTGCTGGTGGGCAAGGTAGAGCTCCCAGGGTTGCGGCTGCCGGCCAAGCTCCTTGGCAAGCGCGGCAGTGTTTTGCCTGGTTAAGGCCACTCCGAGTTGAACCTGCCGGGAAGCATCGAGCCGGTCCTGGTCGGTCCCGCCAAGATCGAACCACGTTCCGGAGGTATGTTGAAATATTCCGGCCGCCGATGAACTCGGGTTCTTTGCAGCCGGGTTCGTAATTCCGCCCTCAGCGCTCCAGATGGTCAGGGCCGTGCTCGGATCGACTCCCTGGCGCTGTGCTTCCTCTGCTATCGCCTGAGCCATTGCGCCGCCTGTGACCTGCTCGTAGGCATCCTGAGCGGATTCCAGGTCCTGGATGGGCTTGAGGAAATTCTCAAGTTCCCCCTGGGCGCTTCCGGAAATTCTTTTTTTTGCGGCTGCGTCCTGATAGGTGGCCATTGCGCCTGCAGGATCGAAAAGGGCCTGGCGCTTTATGACGGCGCTCCAGAGCATGTCGTTGTTTTTGTGTAGCTGATATTCGTATACTTCATCGCTCCAACCATGGCTATTGGCGTAGTTCGCCGTCTCGTTGTCAACTTGCCCCACCACGGCTGCAACCCGCCGGGGATCGTTATAATATGCCTCAGCCTCGGCGATCAGATCGCTCAATACTGCGTTATGGGTGTTCCATTCCCATTGTTTGGTCTGACTTGCGGCGTACCGGGCCATCCCGTCAAGGTCGCCTTCGACGCGGCGCGTGCTCCTTTGGTCAAAAAGTCTTTGCTGGTAGGGATTCAGAATTTCGCGAGTCTCATTTCTAAGATCGTTTATCTGCTGTTGAAATTGGGGGAAAGCGGTTTCGGCGTCTTTGCCCTCGAGATTCATGTAGTTTTGGGTAATCGTCCTTAGTTGCGGCGAAAACTGGTTGGCATAAACATCCTGCACGGCTGTTTCGTTGGCAAACTGCTGGCGCCGGATGGAATGCTGCTGGAGCATATCGCCCGTTTGCTGGAGCGTCTGCCCGGCCTGGCCGCCGAAGGCATCAGGGCTTGCGCGATCGATGGTATTGGTGATCATCTGACCTTGCGGCATGACCGATGGAACGAATGGGTCTCCTGGAACTATAGGCATCTGGTAAACTCCTTTGAAGCGGGAAGCGGGAAGCGGGAAGCGAGAAGCTATAAGCGCTAACATGGAAGTAGCGTTACCTTCCATGATATCGCCTTCCTATTCACCTTCAGTCTGAGTATCTCCACAAAAAATTCCCTGTCTCCGGCAATAACGATATTACGAACAATTTGTTTCTGCAAAACGGCAACCAGAAGCGGCAATAGAAGCGGCAATAGAAGCGGCAACCAGAAACGGCAATACAAACGGCAAAATGCAG
>JBKQTS010000295.1:0-10084 GCA_052143075.1 Syntrophobacteraceae bacterium
TCCAACCGGAAATTGTATACCTTTTCCGGTCTCAGGCGCGCAACTGAAGTTTTTTCGGGCAAAGACCCGAGCCGAAAATGCGGTTGGGATGCTTGGCACTGAAGTTGGTGCATTATTCCGGTTTAAAGGTCGAGCTGGCTCGTGCCCTGGTCTACAGGCTCAGCTCGACCCGACAAAGACCGCAATCCAAAGGCATCGAAGTGCAGGTCTCCATGGCGAAAGGGTCGAGTCCCGATAGCCGAAAGCAACCATGAATGCCGTTCAGTTGCTTGGTCGATATTGATTTGCCAGAAAATTCCCGCTAGAGCAAAGGATGAGAGATGCCAAAACAACCCGAATCTATGCGGGAACGAATCAGGTTCAGAGATTGATTGTCGCATGAGAACCCCTCAAGGCGAGCCTGATCGGCTTCGCGGAGGAAAAAGTTTATACCGTTCCGTAACAGTGAAAGGAGGGAGTAGCGCATCCATCAGATACGAAAAATCATTGTAGTGAACCAACTGCTTTTAGAAAATCACCCGACGTAAATAATAGGAGGACGTAGAAATGCTAAAGCATCTTTTCTCTCCATTTAAGATCGGGAAGATAGAAGTTTCTAACAGACTGGCTGTAAGTCCTATGGTAACAGATTATTGCAATAACGACGGGACTGCAACAGAACGTTACATTGCATATCACGAAGCTAAAGCAAAGGGAGGATGGGGGCTGATAATCACTGAGGATTATGCTGTTGATCCAAGCGGTAAAGGATTTTCCTGTGTCCCCGGACTCTGGGATGACAGTCAAATTCCGAGCCATTCAGAGTTAACCAAAAGAATTCACCAGTACGATACAAAGATATTTGCCCAGATATATCATTGTGGAAGACAGACAAGTCATCTCGTCACGGGGTGCACGCCATTTGCGCCTTCTCCCATTTCATGTCCGGCAATGCAGGAACTGCCGGAAGAACTTGCAGGGGATAAGATCGAAGAACTGGTGGAAAAGTTCGGCGACTGCGCTTCAAGAGCGAAAGAAGCAGGCTTTGACGGTGTTGAAATTCATGGGGCCCACGGGTATCTCATTGCCGGATTCATGTCCCCTTACTCGAACAAAAGGGCTGATAAGTATGGCGGACATCTATTGAATAGAATGAGATTTCCGTTGGCGATCGTGGCCAACATCAGGGCCAAAGCCGGTAACGATTTCGGCGTAGGCTTCAGAATCTCCTGCGATGAATTCGTTCCTGGGGGGAGGACTATCGAGGATACTAAAGCGATAGCCGTTTTGCTGGAGCAGGCTGGGATAGATTACCTGCACGTGTCCGCCGGCGTTTATGCAAGTGCAGACAAAATCGTTCCCGGTCCGTCGACACCTCACGGCTGGCTCGCCGGATATGCGGAGGAGGTAAAAAAGGTTGTCAGCATACCGGTCATTACCGTTGGAAGAATTAACGATCCATTCGTGGCGGATTCCATTATTGCAGCAGGCAAAGCAGATTTTGTGGCAATGGGCAGGGCCTCGCTGGCCGATCCGGAATTCCCCAAAAAGGCGGCGGCCGGGCAGTTTGATGAAATTCGCCCGTGTATAGCCTGCAATGAGGGGTGCATCGGTATATTATTTACTGATCAGCCGATCAAATGTGTGCTCAATCCAACGCTCGGCAAGGAGGCGGAAAGAGCTGTCAAGCCTGCGGTCGAAAAGAAAAAGGTGGTGGTGATTGGAGGCGGCCCTGCCGGGATGGAGGCCGCCATCACAGCAGCAAAAGCCGGCCATGAAGTGAGCCTCTACGAGAAAAAAGACAGATTAGGAGGGCAATTCTATCTCGCCAGCGTCCCGCCCAACAAGGGAGAGATCGGCAATTTCGTCGGCTGGCAAATCGGCCAGTTAAGCAAATTTAAAGTTAGTGTCACTTTGAACGCTGAAGTTTCACCCGGCTTGATTGACTCACTGAAACCGGACGTCGTGGTTCTCGCAACCGGGGGCACACCGGTTTTGCCCGAAATCCCGGGTGTTGACAGAGCCAATGTGGTCAATGCTTTGAGCGTTCTTGCCGGTAAAGTTGCCGTTGGCGCCAGGACCGTCATCATTGGAGGAGGCATGATCGGGGCCGAGACCGCCAATCACCTGGCAAACCACGGCAAGGTGGTAACATTGATTGAAATGCTGCCCGAGATTGCAACCGAGGTTCCCAATATAAACAGAATGGCCTTATTGCAGGATTTGGTAAAGGCTAACATAAAGGTGCTTGTCAACACCACGGTAAAAGACATAATGCCGGATGGGGTCGTTGTGGTTAAAGATGGTGCAACTGAAACGATAAGCGCCGACAATGTCGTCGTGGCTGCCGGCGGCAAGCCAAATGATGATCTTAGAACAGAACTCGCCGGCAAGCCGTATAAAGTTGTTACCGCAGGCGATGCGACTAAAATTGGAAAGGTGATGGAGGCCATTGAAGCAGGGTATCTTGCGGGGGTGAACGTATAACGGATCCTAATCAAATCATTGCCGAGGAGATGGCGCACAACAACAACGTTGAAAGGAGGTCTACGACTCATGACAACGAAAGAATGTTCCACCTTTATTTCCGGCTATGATTATCTGGAAGCGCCTCGATGGCATGACGGACGTCTGTGGATTTCTGACTTCTACACCCAGGAGGTGATCGCCGCCGATATGGACGGCAAGGTGGAGAAGATCGCCACGGTCGCCCAACAGCCGTCCGGATTGGGTTGGCTGCCGGACGGTCGCCTGCTAATCATCTCTATGCTCGACAGAAAGCTGCTACGGCGTGAAGCCGATGGGTCGCTCGTCGTGCACGCGGACCTTTCCAGTGTTGCAGGTGGCCCATGTAACGACATGGTGGTCGATAAACAGGGCCGCGCTTATGTGGGAAACTTCGGGTTCGATCTGATGGGGGGCGCCCCGCTGAAAACCGCCAAACTGGCCCTCGTTGACCCAAACGGCAATGTCAGTGTGGCGGCGGAAGATCTATACTTCCCCAACGCAGCAATGATCACCCCCGACAGTCGGACCCTGATTGTCAACGAAACCTTCGGGAATCGGATCTCGGCCTTTGACATCAAAGCCGACGGCACCCTTGGGCCGAGGCGCGATTGGGCCTGCTTTGGCCCCCTCCCTCAGGGGCAGGAACTGGCGGAGGTGTTCCCCCAGGCCAAAGTGGCGCCTGACGGAGCGGCGATGGATGCCGAGGGCGCCGTATGGATTGCCGATGCGATAGGCAATCGGGTGCTTCGTGTCGCTGAGGGGGGCCGGGTGCTGGACGAAATCTCCACGGGAAATCAAGGTGTGTTTGCCTGCGCTCTCGGTGGACCTGACCGTCGCACGCTGTTTCTGTGCGTTGCTCCGGATTTTCATGAACACCTGAGAAAAAATGCCCGTGAGGCCGCTATCTGGGCTGTTACAGTGGCTGTGCCCGGTGCGGGGCTGCCCTGAAAATAATTCGGACCGACCTGGGTCAAGAGGGGCGGTTATCTCCCTCTTTCCCCAGGTCCTTTGCGACTTTGGCAATAACCGAACATGCTTTTTGTCACGGGAAAAGTACATTACTACATCAGCCAAACCTTACTTCAAGGTCGCCGAGTCCGTCCGAGGAATCCCTTACATTGACGTGCAATATTCTGAAATAAAGATTCCTTCGGCAAATCTCACTATTCCAATTTTTGTCAATTTGCCACGTGGGATGTAAATGGAGTTTTCGGTACTATGAATATTCGTAGACACAATGAAATGATATAGACTCAGGTAATTATCCCCTAGTGACGTTGCGGGATGATTCCTGATTCGACTCCCCTGTCCTTGGTCTGATCGGCATTTTTTGCGGGTTTTGATTGGAATACCGTATGATTTATGGACGTTCGGCATTTCAAGAGTTTTTTCGGATCGAATCCGACCCTGAAATGGGGTTCGGCATCGCAGATAGTCAAGTTGAGGCATTATTCAGGTTTAAAAGATATATGCACGCGTTCCTGGCTTCGCTCCTTTTGTTTCCGGCAATCTCTTCGAGGCTAGTCCTGTAGTGCCTGAGGACCGCTTCGATTATCTGTTCCACCCCTTCTGCGGCATGCAAAGCCTTCCGATGTGACACCTCCATTTTTTCAATTCGATCACTTTTAAGCTGTGACAAAACTTTCTTTATGAATCCCTGATTGCCGAGGATGACTCCACCGCAGATTTTCTTTATGGGATTTTCAGGTTCTTTTCCCATCGCGTCTGCCACAAAAGCCTGATACCGTTTTCTTGCCTGTTTTTCACTTTTTGAGAACATCCCAAGGACGGCGCCTACGTTGACCATGCTCTCCGGGCTGGCTGATATGAATGATGTGTAGCTGCTATATGGGTATTCTTCCGGTTTTTCCCCCATCTTCGCCCGGACGGGATTAAGATGGAGGTAGCGGCTCAATTCCAGGAGATAGTTCTCCTTGTCCACTACGATGGCCTTGTATCTCCCCTGAAACAGGTGTCCGCTCCGCTTCGTCTTGATGTTTGTATATGTCGTGCAGGAACCGTTCAGCTAATGCATTATCCTGCTCAGATTTTTCTCAGGTGTTTCGACAATCAAGTGATAGTGGTTCATCATAAGCACATAAGCGTTCAAAAGAAAACCATATTTCTCCTTTGCTCCGCCCAGGTATTTCTTGAATTTAGCGTAATCCTTCCCGGAGAAGAATATCTTGCTCCGTTCATTACCCCGCGCTGTAACATGATAAACAGCCCCTTCATATTCTATCCGCACTGGCCTTGCCATCTTTCCATCCCCTGCTCGGGTTTTTAGGGATAGTTTACGCCATAATTTTCTACTTTCAAGGGCTGACCCCTTTTCTTTTATTCTTGATCCTGAAACCTGGCGTGACGGGGGCAAATTGACCGACTCTGGGAGGAGGTGGTGTCGGAAAATCGCAAAAGCCTGGCCCACGCACGTTTGACTTGCGTATTCTATTGGGAAAATTGTATGCTGCTAGAGGTTTCGGAGTGCATCAGAGACTTTTCGAGCAAAAATTCGATCTAAGCATGCAGTTCGGAGGCCGAGAGTAAAAGTTGATGCATTATTCCGATTATAATGAATATTTTCCAGCATGAGGAGCAACTTTGAAAAGGGTTTCCAATTCACTCGCCTTCAGGCTCTTCTTCCTTATTCTGCTTGTCAGTGCAGTTGTGTTTATTTCGCTTGCTTTTTTCATTATTCGGGCCAACAGGCAGCACGTTATGCAGGAAATAATCCTCTCGGCCAGGAACACTAACGAAGTGCTTGTGCGGTCCATGCGCCAGAGCATGTTGCTCAATAGACTTGAAGACGTCGCACATACGATCGACGCCCTGAGCAGCGCGCCCGGAGTGGAGGCAATAAGTATTTACGATAAAAAAGGTAGTATAATCTTCAGCACGAACCCGCAGGAAATCGGACAAAAGGCGAACGTCAAATCGGAACAGTGCATAGTATGCCACAGCGGCGAAAAACCGCTCGAGGTCATCCCGGAAGACGTTCGGTCTCGAATCTTTACCTCTGACAAAGGCTACAGGGTCCTTGGGACGTTAAAGTCAGTCCGCAATGAACCCTCCTGCGCTGCCCCAAGCTGTCATCCGTCGCCTTCTGAGCAGAAAATACTGGGCGTGCTCGACTCTCATTTCAGCCTGGAAGAGGTCGATCGTAACACTCTTTCCAGCCGCAACCTGATGATCATTTACCTGCTCGGCGCTATTCTGGTCATTGAGCTTTTCGCGGGGCTTTTCATTTTGCGGCTGGTTCACGGGAGGATGGTCAAGCTTGCCGAAGGCTCGCGCGAACTCAAGAGAGGTAACCTGGATTTCAGCATCCCGGTCAAGGGCAACGACGAACTCGCCGATTTGGCTCGTTCATTTAACAGCATGATAGCGAGCCTGAAGCTGGCAGAAGATGAAACCGAGCTGTCCCGTAGGATGGTCCAGACCGCTAAAATGGCCTCCATCGGGAGGCTCGCGACGGGTATAGCTCACGAAATCAATAATCCCCTTGCCGGCATTCTTATATTTGCCGACATACTGATGAGAGAGTTTGCCTCCATTAATCCCGAGTCTAGCAAGGACATTCAGGAAATAATCAATCAGACTATGCGCTGCAAGGAAATTGTGACGCGCCTGTTGGAATTCAGCAGGCAGTCAGTGGATCAGAAATTTGACTATGATATAAACTCGGTTGTTGAACGTTCAGCAGAAGTGTTGAGACATCAGGCGATTTTCCACAATATCGAATTTGCTTTCGATTTTCAGCCCGATATTCCCATGATGACGGGCGACCCCGGCCAACTCCAGCAGGTCTTCATCAATCTTCTAATGAATGCCGCATGGGCAATGAACGATAGAGGCAAGATAAGTGTAACCAGCAGGTTCGAACCCATTTCCGAACAGGTGATCCTGGAATTTACTGATTCGGGTCCGGGAATTTCGACTGAAGTCATCAGCAAGGTGTTTGAGCCGTTTTTCACCACTAAAGCGCCCGGGGAAGGAACAGGGCTCGGGCTGTCAATCGCATATGGAATAGTCCGGCGGCATGGCGGCACTATATCGGTTAGAAACAATCCCGGTGGTGGCGCCGTATTCACGGTCACACTGCCGCTGAAGTGTCCTGAAAAGGCAATTGAATCCGAATTTTCACTGGAATCATAGGATTGATGATGCAAACTGTTGGAAAAGGGGTCGTACCAAGGTAATTACTCGATATTACTGAGATACCTCCAATGTCCATCATGGTAAGTAGTTGAAATTACAGGACCAGCATTTCATTTTTGGAGCCATTTTCCCCCTTCTAAGGCAGTTCTGTGGATCAGAAAACTCAATCTCTACAATGAAAACATCTTTCTCAACTTCGATTTCAATTCGTCAATTTCTCCAGTTTCCAAGGCGCCCAATTGTCTGATTACATAGCGCTTCTGTACTGTCGCGAGCTTGCCGAGCCCTACAAAGGATTCAGCCGGAAGACCGCATCTGTGCCAGTCGTAATCTGCGTCAGTAGCATATAGTTGAGCGGTTACTCTCGCGACGAGAATGTCTTGGTCGCCGGAGTCGTACATCACAATCGCAGGCCTTTTAGAAACACCATGCAGGTCGGTATGCGGGAACCCGATAAGGACGATGTCGCCAAATCTATAGGCTGTCATAAAGTGAATCTTTTTCGGCATACCCTGCCACGAACTCGGAAATAGTAAGCTTTTCCCAAACGGTGTCGTCATCTTCCAGAAAAAGCATAACTCTCACCTTCGAATCCAGTTTCAGCTTTTCCCTGAGATCGTCGGGAACGGACAAGTGCCCGTCAGGCAGGATTTCGGCATAATATTCGTACGCTTTCATGGACCATCTCCAACAAAATAGCGTCATCGAAGAAGAGCGGCGTCTCTCTTTCTGCTCCAATGACTGGATTATGCACATTGAAAACCGGCTTAGCAATTGCAAAAACGCCACGAAATCAGATAATTCCCGAAATCATATCGTTGCCTTCAATCCAGATTTATGCAAATAATGACCACGCGTAATCACAAACCAACTCTCATGAAAGATCAGCCTTGATCGCCAAAACCTACGCATGCCCTCTTCAAAATGGGGTCTGACCCAAGTGAAGTACTTGTCATTATAGAAATACTCAAAAAGTCGTGCACGGTAAGTATCTGAAATTACTGACTCAGCAAATGCATTTCGGCCCCGATTTCTCGCCCTTTGCCGTCACGAACGGATGCCCAACCCCAAAGAGGTTGTACCGGGCCAAGACATTTTCACTATATATCGGGTCGGGCCGGTACCCCGGAATCCTCAACATAGACAGGACTTTATCAGGCTTCTTGTCGGCCGTCTTCCCTGCAATCTGGGAGCGAGCTATTAACTGCGGGAAAAGAGATGTGTCCTAAAACTGCATAAACTAGTCCCATTGACATATAACTTGCGTATTCTATTGGAAAATTGTATGGTTTTGGGGGCTATTCGGTCGTTCAAGGATTTTTCCCAGGCCGAATCCACCTCAAAATGAGGTTCGGCATCGCAGATAGTCAAGTTGATGCATTATTCAGGATGATATGATTAAGTTCCTAAGAAAGACACCGGCGGTATGGGTGATTCTTGTCTGGACGTTAGCCGTCTTGCCCAGCCTCCCGGTTCGCTCATTCATCTGGGAAGAGGGTACTAATGCCGAACTGGCGCGTGACATGCTGGTACATGGCAACATGCTGGAGCCCTCGATCTATGGCGTCCGATGGGCTGAGAAACCGTCTCTTGTGCCATGGCTGATTGTCGGCGTGGCGCGTCTGACCGGCGAAGTCAACGAATGGTCGGCCCGACTGCCAGCCATGCTCGCGGTGCTGGTTACGGCTCTTCTTGTGCTTTCCCTCGCGCGACGCCCCGCGAGCACGCCTGCCGCCTTCTTTGCCGCCGCTTGCTTCCTGTTCTGCCCTCTGTTGTTGCGTAAGCTGACCATTGCCGAGCCTGACACGATCATCACAGCGCTTTCGTTTGGCGCCCTGGTTATCTGGTGGCGCGGCGCACAGGCGCGTGTCAGTTGGCGGCGTTGGCTCGCATGCGGTATGTTGCTTACCACAGCGGCGATGGCCAAGGGGCCGCAGCCGATCGCTTATTTTGCGCTGGGGGTTGGTGGCTTCATTGTCTTGCACAAACGGTGGGGCGATTTGCCTGGCCTGATGTTGAGCCTGGTAATGCCGGCGATTGCAGTGGTTGCCTGGGCAATTGCTGTCTATCGGCCAGGCGATCTCACGGTTTGGCTCGGCTATATGCGTCTAGGTCATCGGATCGAGCCTGTGGCTTATCTCGTGGAGCGGGTCCGCTTTTCCGGCGTGCTGATGCTCGATCTACTGCCCGCAACATTGTTGCTGCCCTTCATGGTGCATCAATGGCAGGAGCGCCGGTTGGGTGAGAAGAGCACCCTCATCAATGCAATGTTTTGCTACGCGGGCATGGCCACTCTGGTACTATTTCTCTGGCCGGGCGCCAACACTCGCTATGCCATGCAGGCTGCACCGGCGTGCGCAGTGATAGCGGGACTCGCGATTGACGATCTTTGGCAGCGTTGCCGCGTTGTGTCGCGCTTCGCCGCAATCCTTCTGGCGGCGCTGTTCGCCTATCAACTGGTGCTTGTCACAGTGGTCATGCCGATGTTCCCCCACAGCTTCGGTGCAACCCGTATCGCCGGGCAAGCAATCGACCAGGCGATCGGGCGGGCTCCGGCTCCGGCCTTCAACATCGACGGACCAGACACCAACCAGTTGTTCTATGTCTCCCATCCCATTCACGGGCTTGACCTCCGCGATGCGATGAAAGTCGCGCCTCCCGCATGGCTCTTGCTGGCGCCTCACAAGCTTTCTTGGATCGAGGCTCAAAATCCGGATTTCGCCGTTAGTCAATTAATCAGCACGACCTCCGGCGTAGAACTGGTCGCGGCCCGAATCGGTTCTCGTCCAGCACCCTAAATTAAGTGGCGGCATTGTTCGGCATTGGGACTGACGGCATTGGGTCTGACCTAATGCCGTTAACTTAAGAGATATGTGTTGCCCCTGCAGTCTTTGCGGGTTTCCGGCTTGAGTGGCAGCGGCGATGCGATTTTGAATTTAGGATTGCGTCCCCGGCGTCGCTTCTCCAACCCTCGACTCTTTCTTCGATATTCCTGCCGGTCTCTTGGAAATTGGCGGCCTGGTTTAGAATGCACCCGATGCCGGGCACAGCTTCGCACAAATTCCTCCCGGATGGAAGGCCAGAGGCCCACATCACCAGCTGACATTAAGAGCTTCAAGAATAAGCGTGTCTCGGTTAGGGCACGTGCAAAGCTCAATTGGGCCACGGACAGGTTTTTAAGGCGACTGCCTTCGAGCATCGCTACGCGTGTCAGATACCTCCGGCCAAGCCGGAGGCCTGAGAAACCATGGACCGCTCAAAGCGGTTGTAAACCGATGGCCACCTAAAAAGTGGCACCCTTAGAACATTTGCAGTTGGTCAAGGCGTTTGTCTTCGGCCTCTTGTTTCTTGATATATTCCCGAATGACCTTCTCGTCTCTGCCAACTGTTGATACGAAATAACCTTTGGCCCAAAAGTTATGGCCTGTGAAATCCCTTT